>NZ_AP025286.1:1247817-1559771 GCF_036492245.1 Treponema bryantii
TATGGAGATTTATTGAAAATTGAAATGGAAAAAAATGAAATTTCAGTTGGAAATAATACAATTAATATACAGTTTGACCGAGAAAAAGATATAAAACGACATATTCCAAAATCAGTTGAGGATTGGGATTATTATGATTTAATATTACATATAGATGAATCAGAATGGGATTTATACAAATCTATTCTTGTAAAAAAATCATATGGTTCTGATGCTGTTATTGAATATGGTAGTACGGAATATGTTTTCAGTATTGATACAAGATTATCTTACCAATCTCAATCACTAACTTTCTATGGAATTACTGAGAATAATTTATTAGGTGGTATAGGTTCTATAAATATAGAATGTTTTAATGCGCAGGAAAACATAAAGTATGACTTTACAGCACCTACTGTTCTAACCCAACGAGGTACTTATGAATTTTATCAGGTATATATCAAATATGAAGGTGGTGCTTCTCCAGAGCGTGCTGTTATTTATTTGGGAGATGATGCAATTGAATTAAATCAGCAGAATAATTTTTCTAAGATAATACCATATTGGGAAATAATTAATAATACACAAAAGAATGATGTATGGTATTACTTTCCATACGAATCTTATGATGTAAATGGTAATGTTGCATTCGAAAAGGCAAGTTTTTATATACCTGATGGACTTTATGAGCCAAAGAGTTTTGATACAATTCAAACGCAGGAAATTAATGGAAATTCAAATAAAGTAACGGCTACATTAACCAGTTGTCCAATAAATTCCCGTTATATGAGTGATTACGAAAAAACAAGTAAAACAAAGTATATATATGTTTATACCCTTACAAACGATGATTATTGGATTAATAATACAATTGCTTTATCAGTTACCAGGGACTTTTATTCAATAGATCAAGATAACGGTTATTTTGAATTTAGTGGAACTAACTTAATACTTCCAAAAGATTCTTTTGTACTTTTAACTTCAACAGATCATTCGACTAGTGAATATAATTACTATTATACTTCAGGCGGAATTTTCTATACAGGTATTCAGACACAACGTGAAAGATTGTATGATTTGCTTATTCCAAATGGAAATTCTAAAACTTCTGTAGCCATTAGTTCAGATGAGCCTGTTTTTGTACATACAGTTGTAACAGATGAATCCTATGATGTATGTAAAAACTGGACTGCAAAAGAGTGGGAATATTTTAGAGAGCATATTGGTGAAAAAAGATTTAATTTTTCAAGCGAAGATCATTCTCCAAGACGTTATGTTATTCCTGTAGATGAAATAAAAACCGGACATTGTTATTGTGTTATTGCACACTTTTCTGATAATCATACTGAAATGATAGAAGTAAAGATTAAGGAATAAAATAAGACACCTAGCACCTCCAACTTAAAACCTATATAATAGAAGAATGAACCACAAGAGTTTTGTTTTTTTTGATTGTGAATGTGCGAATACCTTTGATGGTGTTGGTAAAATCTGTTCGCTTGGTTATGTTATCTGTGATGATGATTTGAATATCATTGAAAGTGAAGATGTTGTAATGAATCCAGAGTGTGATTTCGACTGGTACCTGCTTTCCGGTAAAGGGGATTGTAAGCTCGCATACTCTAAGGATTATTTCCGGATTAAACCTAATTTTGAAAGCTACTATAAGGATATCAAAAAACTGTTTACAACCGGCAATCGTTATATTGCAGGCTTTGCAGTTTCAAATGATGTTGGTTTTGTAAATGATGCCTGCGAGCGTTATGATATTCCTTATATTCAATTCCGTGCTTTTGATCTTGAACGATATCTTGAACGAAAATATGAAAAGAAGCAGAAGCTTGTTGAATGGGCTCAGGAGTTTGGAGTAAACGTAGCAAAATATCAGAGCCATAAATCTGAAGATGATGCAATTATGACAATGCTTTGCCTTAAAGCTGAATGTATGCGAACAGGGCAGAGTGTTGAAGAAATCATTTCAAGTCCTGAAGGAAAAAACTGTTTTGTTTCAAATGAGCAGATTCTTGAACAGGCAGCTGAGCGAGCTTACCGCCGTGAGATGACAGAAAAAATCAAGAGACTTTATGGGAAAAAATCACCGATGCCTCATTTTAAGACAGTGCTAGGTGAGCGTTTCGAACTGGACAATAAAATTCTTCGTGATGTAGATTACGCTTTTGAGCTTGTTAAAAAGATTTATGATAACGGTGGAGTTACCGGTGAGCATCTTACAGCAAGCGGAAATGCAGTTTTTATTTCAATGCCGAATCCAGAACATGTTAAGAAAATTGAAAAACGTGGACTCAAGATTATGCTTCTTGAAGAACTGGAAGGCTTATTGAAATAGTTTTATATAAAATAAAAAAACAATAAGGCAATATGGTTTAATAAATCATGTTGCCTTTATTTTTTTAACTGGAAGAAAAACTAAAGTGGCCTTATAATTATTGAGAGGTTATACATCGGTGAGATATCAGTTAGACAGTTCTGCGCATAAATTACTAATTTTTCGCATTCGCCAGTTTGCACTTGTAGCAACAGGAACCTTAATAAATGTTCTGCTGTCATTCCTGATGTTCAAACTTGGATTACCTCTGATTCTCGATACTGTTGGTACAATAGTTGTTTCAGCTTTAAGCGGTATGCTTTTGCTGGGAATTCTGACGGCTGTAATTTCAAATGTTGTATGTTCTATTTTTAATGAGGCTGCTCTTTACCTTGCCTTCTTTAATGCTCTGATAGCAATCTTTACAGTCTGGTTCTTACAGAAACATTCCTTTAAGAAATTTGGAAAGACAATTCTTTTTGCTCTTGCTCTTTCAGTTTTTTCTGCAATTGCGGTTTCATTGATTCAATTTATTATATTGGTGCAGGGACAGCAGTCTGTTGTTTCTCAGACGGCACATTCATTTTCTTCTGCTGCAAATTTTCCATATCTGATTTCTTTTATACTTGTTAACTTTTTACTTCAGATAGCAGATAAAGGAATATCGTGTTTACTGGTAATGATTCTTGTGAAAGTTATACCACAGGAAAAACTCAGTATTTATTCTTTAGGCGCATGGTTACAGAGGCCTCTGTCTGAACAGGAATTAAAAGAATTAAAAAGCATGCGCAGAACTGTAAAACGTTCTCTGCGTTCCAGAACAACTCATACTTTAGTTCTGTCTTCCTTCATGGTAATGATTCTTACAGGATGGACTGGCCTTCGTATTTATTCTCAAAATGAAAAAGCTAAAAAAACAGAAAGTGCCTGGAGTACAGTGAAAACTGCCGCATCAATTATTGATCTTGATAAACTTGATGATTATATAAAATATGGAAGAGATGCAGAAGGGTATAATGAAACTGCTGAACTCCTTTCAAAATTGTGGATGTGTGCATCTGATATTTCTTACCTTTATGTTGTGAAGCCTGAAGGTATGAACGGCAGATTTATTTTTGATGTAGATACAAGCATAGTTGATGAAGATGCAGAACCTCCATATTACCCGGGAGAAGTCATTCCTTTTGAGGAACCTTTTGAACCATATCTTATGGATCTTGCAGAAGGAAAACTTGTTGGTCCTATAGAAACAAACGATGCCTGGGGCTGGCTGCTTACAGTTTATTACCCTGTAACTGATAGCCTGGGAAATATGAAATGCTATGTTGGAGCAGATGTTTCTCTTCAATACATAGCAGATTATATGTTTGTATTCTTTATGAAAATTATCCTGACAATGGCAGGTTTCTTTATTTTAATTGTAGCCTTTGCTTTATGGAAAACCGGAGTATACACTTCAATTCCTATAAGTACCATGACTTCTTGTCTTGAACGTTTTGCTATGTCTGGTGAAGATCAGGAAAAACTTGATGAAAATGTAAGGATTATCCGCTCTCTTGATATTCATACTGAGGACGAGGTTGAAAAACTTTACAAGGCTATCTGTAAGATGACACTTAATCAGGCAGAGCAGATGCGTGATATCAGACATCTTTCGGATTCAACTCTTAAGATGCAGGATGGCCTGATTATTACAATGGCGGATATGGTAGAAAGCCGCGATTCTGATACTGGTGCTCACGTTCAGAAAACGGCTGCCTATGTAAGAATCATCGTAGAAGGTTTAAAAAAGAAAGGCTACTATGCTCAGAAAATTACACCTAAATTTATTTCTGATGTTGTACGTTCGGCTCCGCTTCATGATGTTGGAAAAATCAATATTCCAGATGGAGTTTTGAATAAGCCTGGAAAACTTACTGATGAAGAATTTGAGATTATGAAAAGTCATACAACTGCAGGTAAGATTCTTCTTGAAAATGCAATCAGCTCTGTTCAGGGTGAAAACTATTTGAAAGAAGCCCGTAATATGGCAGCTTATCATCATGAGAGATGGGATGGAAAAGGCTATCCAGAAAAACTTCACGGTGAGGTAATTCCGCTTTCTGCGCGTATTATGGCTGTTGCAGATGTTTTTGATGCGCTTACTTCTCCGCGTGTTTATAAACCTGCCTTTCCAATTGAAAAGGCTCTGGAGATTCTTCAGGAAGGTGCAGGAACTCAGTTTGATGCAAAATGTATAGAAGTGTTTATGGATGCACTGCCAGAAGTAAAGATGATTTTAAAGAAATATAGTTCTGTGGTTTATTAAAGAGGTAATTTGTGACGGCAAAAATGATTAAGGCAAAAATCAAGAAATCTCTAAAATTCTCGCTTTTAGTTATTTTTGCATTAACAGGAACATTGAAATTATCTGCCGTTGAAAGTCATAAAATAGGCGGCGGTTATGCAGTTACAGGACAGATTGTACAGACCGGATATACCTGTGAAATATATAATGCAACAAACGGACTTCCAACTTCAGATGCAAACTATATTCTTGGCTCCACAGATGGTTATGTATGGATTTGTGGTTATGCAGGCGTAATCCGCTATGATGGTTCTGTCTTTGAAAGACTGCCTCCAGTTAATGGACTGACAAGCGGTCGTGTTTTATTTGAAGACAGCAGGCACAGAATATGGGTTGGAACCAATGATAATGGTGTTGTAGTTATAGACGGTGAAAAGATGCGGCATTATACCTTTAGAGAAGGGCTGCCATCTTCTTCAATTAGAACTTTTGCAGAAGATCTTGAAGGTAATATTTTTATTGGTACAACTTCGGGGCTTGCGTATGTAGATGCAATCGGCCAGTTGACAACGCTTTCTAATGAAGTTTTAGATGAAGAAAGAATCCTGAAACTGGATTCTGATTCACGTGGAAATATCTACGGCCAGACAAAAAATGGACTTATTTTTATTATCAATAACTGCGCGGTTACAAACATCTATTCAAGTGCAGAACTTGGAATTGAAAAGATAACCACGATTATGGCTGATCCTGTAGTTCCTGGAAACTTATATTATGGAACAGAATCAAGTTATATTTACTATGGTGGATTCGGTAACAAAGCTGAGTTCATGACAAAAATCAATGTATCACCTTTGGAAAATATTCACTGGCTTAGTTATGACTGTGGACGAGTCTGGATATCTTCTACTTCAACTATTGGTTATCTTGATAAGAAAAATCAGTTTAAGATTCCTTCTAATATTCCCATGAATCATAATATAGAAATGTCAACTTCAGATTATCAGGGTAATATCTGGATGGCTTCTTCAACTCAGGGAGTAATGAAACTTGTTACGAATAATTTTGTTGATCTTTCTGAACAGGCTCAGCTTCCAAAAGAAACTGTAAATGCAACCTGTCTTCATAATGGTTTACTTTATATAGGAACTGACCGTGGGCTTCAGATTCTTAAAAATACAACTCCTGTTAATAATAAACTTACTGAATATATAGGCACTGCCCGTATACGCTGTATTATTACAGATAAGAATGAAAATATCTGGGTTGCGACATATACAAATAATCTTGGAATAGTATGTCAGAAAAAAGATGGTACAATAATTTCTTATACAACTGCAAACGGTCTTTTAAGTAATCAAATCCGATGTTTAAGTGCAGCTTCTGATGGAAGGATTCTGGCAGGAACAAACAGCGGGCTTGCAGTTATTAAAGATGGCAAAGTTTTGGCTACCTATGGAACAGAACAGGGAATCAGAAATACGGAATTTATTACAGTCGCAGAAGGTGATGATGGTTCTGTTTATTGCGGCAGTGATGGTGATGGAATTTATATAATTGGAAAAGACGGCATCTCTAAAATTGGCCGCAATGAAGGTCTTTCGAGCGATGTCATAATGAAAATTAAAAAAGATGAAGAGAGAGATGTTTACTGGATTATTACTTCTAATTCAATTGAATGTCTTCGAAATGGTTCAATAAAAACTATTTCAAGTATGCCATATAACAATAATTATGATATTCATTTTAACGACAAGGATGAAGCATGGATCCTTTCATCTTATGGTGTTTTTGCGATTAATGCAGACAATCTGTTTTATGACTATATAAAGGATTATAGAATTTTTACAATTGCTAACGGACTTCCATATTCAATAACAGGAAATTCCTATAGTGCCTATGATGAATCTGGAAATCTTTATATTGCAGGAAGAGAAGGTGTTGTTTTTGTTAATCTGAATCATTTCTATGATGCAAAAACAAATATTAAAATTGCACTGAATTCTATTTATTGTGAGAATCAGAGAATCTTGCCTAACGCAGACGGAAGTTTTACTCTGCCACCATCTCACGGACGCGTTAAGCTTAATGTATCTGTTTTGGATTACTCTCTTGAAAATCCTTATGTACGGGTATTCCTTGAAGGTCATTTTGATGATGGTATTACTGCACAGCGAAATGCTTTAACTTCTCTGGAATATACAAGACTCGCATACGGAAATTATAATCTGCATGTTCAGATTCTTGATGATAATAAAACAGATGTTCTTTCTTCACGGACTTTTGCTATTGTAAAAAAGCCAATGCTTGGAGAACTCTGGGTTTTCAGAATCTTCATTCTTGCTTTGGGAACAATTATAATCGGTCTTATTGTATGGCGTCTTATGAAATCAACAGTTATAAGACATCAGTATGCAGAAGTCCGTCTTGCAAAAGAAGAAGCAGAACGTGCAAATATGGCAAAATCCCGCTTCCTTTCAAATATGTCTCAGGAAATCCTTACTCCTATAAATACCATTATGGGAATGAATGAGATGATTATGCGTGAGGATTTTACTAACGTTCCTAGAGGCTATTTTATATCGATTATGAATTACGCTTTCGGTATAAGGGGTGCTTCACAGTCTCTTCTAACTTTTGTGACCGATGTTCTTGAAATGACAAAAATTGAAACTGGAAAAATGGAACTTGTTCAAAGTGAATATGAAGTACAGGGAATGTTGTATTCAATCATTGATCCACTCCGATCTATTATTGCAGATAAAGGTTTAAAAATTGATATCAAAATTGATGAAATGCTCCCGAAGCGTCTTTATGGAGATTTAGGAAAAATCAGGCAGGTAATGTTTAAATTGCTATCAAATGCCATAGAATACACAGAGAAGGGCAGCATAGAATTTAAGCTTTCACTTGTTTCCAGAAATGATTCAGAATGCAGTCTTTGTTTTTCTGTAAAAGATACTGGAATTGGAATTAAAACTGAAAATCTGGATCAGCTCTTTGTTGCTTCAGACGATCAGCATAAAAATCTTGGACTGAGAATCTCAAAGAAATTTGCAGAACTGATGAGCGGAGAACTCGTATGCCATAGTGTATATGGTCAGGGCTCTGAGTTTATTTTTACTCTTAATCAAAAAATCATTGATTCAACACCACTTGGAGTTTTCAATGAACAGAATGAAGAAGCTAATATAAAAGGTCCTTATATTCCTGAGTTTATTGCTCCTGATGCTGATATTCTTGTTGCAGATGAAAATCAGATGAATCTTGAAATAATCAAAAATCTCTTAAAAGCAACAAAGGTTTTTGTTACAACTGCATCTAATGCTGAGGATAGCCTTGAAAAACTGAGAAAGAGTTTCTTTAATATTGCATTTATAGATCAGAAGCTTATTCTAAATCTGGAAGAGGATTTTATTGGAAAAATCAGGGAGAAAAATCCAGATCTTCCAGTTTATATAATTACAGAAAATACATTTACAGGTGAACAGAAATATAAAGATATGGGCTATAAGGGCTGTCTTTATACACCTATAGACAGTCTTCTTCTGGAACGAATCATAATGCGAAATCTTCCGGAACAGATGATGCAGCAGCCCCCAAAAGGTTATTTTTCAGAAGCCTTAACTGAATTTCCGGTTATGTTAAACTGGATGAAAGATGTTGAAGGAATTTCTGTTGAAGAAGGTGTTAAGAATTCTGTCGGTGTAAGTGGTTTTATCCGAGGAATACAACTTTTCTATGAAACAATCGACGAAAATGCGCAGAATATAGAAAATGCCTATATGAAAGGAGATTTTGAAGTTTATAAAGCAAAGATTCAAATGATTAAGAACTCTGCTTATATTATAGGAGCTGATACTCTGCTTCAGCTTGCTGCAAAACTTGAAGAGGCTTGTGATAAAGATGATAAAATATATATCGCCTCTCATACAGATGATCTTCTAAAAGTATATACTTCATTTAAAGATAAGCTTAGTGCCATTGAGGAGTCGTAATTATGTTTGATTTTATAAGAAATCATCAGATGAACATTATGCTCATTCTTACTGCAATTTGTATGCTAATGGCATTTATGCTTCTTATTACAAGATTCCTTCCAAAAAGAAGAAAGTGGATTCTTATTGTTCTGGAATTGATTGCTGCAGGCCTTATTGGTTTTGACCGTCTTACATATATTTATAATGGAGATAATTCCAGCTTTGGCTATGTAATGACAAGGCTTTCTAACTTTTTAGTTTTTTCTCTGACTTCGGGAATTGTACTTTGTTTTAATTATTATCTGGAAGATTTACTGGCAAGCCAGAAAATTAGAGTCCACTTTAAAAGACTTACAGTTGTCAAAATTGCTACTATTGTTGAGATTCTTTTAGTTGTAATAAATCTTTTTACGGGCGGTTATTATTCCTTCACCGAAAAGAATGTATATTTCCGTGGCTCATTTTTCTTAATCTGTTATATAGTTCCAGTAGTTTGCCCAATAATTCAGCTTTCAGTAATTCTCAAATATAGAAAATCTTTCAGCCGTTTTATTTATATGGCTATGTTCATCTATATTGTCGTGCCGATTGTTGTGGGAATAATTCAGATTTTTACTTATGGTCTTTCAATTGTTAATATGGCCATTGTTATGTCATCCATCACAATGTACTTTTTTACTTATCTTGATATTAACGATGAAGTTATCAGAGCACATAATCTCGAATTGTTTTCTTTAAAAGCAGAACAGAGAATGATGAAAGACTTGTTCGGACAGACCGCAGAAGCTTTTACAAAAGCAGTCGAAGAGTGTGATGCAAAATCAAAGGGGAAAGCAAAGAAGGCTGCAGATATTGCAAGAAAGATTGCAGAAGAAAGCGGAAAGAGCAAGGATGAGTGTGAAGAGGTTTACTATGCAGCACTTTTACATAAGGTTGCAAGTGACGAGGTTCTTAATGGTATAAAAGATTATCCATACCTTGCTGAAACTGCCCGTTATTGTAAAGACAGATATGATGGAAAAGATAATAAGTCTGGACTTGTTGGAGATGAAATTCCTGAAATTGCTCGTATTGTTGCTGTTGCAGATGCCTGGTGTTTTTATACCGAAGAAAATAAAGAAAGAAAAGCGATTCCTAATGTTGTAATACGTGAAGAATTCCTAAAGGAAGCTGGTGCGAAATTTGATCCGCATTTTTCAAAGGTAATGGTTCATCTTATGGATATTCAGACTTTTGGTCAGATTTCTGCAACCGAAGATAAACTTGAAACTGAACTTTCATGCAGTAATTATCGTGAAAATGTTTCACTTGGAATTCCTGTTTCCCGTAACATCACTAAAATCAGTTTTAAAAGTAAGATTCTAAAAGAGAATGAAACGGAAGCAACTTTTAGTGCTCCTTCATTAGTGATTTTTGATTCTTTTGATAAACATGTTTATGAAACAGAAAAACTTATAGAATCATATCGCTATGTTGAATACGGTGAACTCTGGTTTGACGGCCATTCAATCAGTACGAATGCCCGAAACATAGAAGTTAAGGTAAAAGAAAAAAATGGTTCTGATAAATGGAATAATCCGGAAGGGCTGTATACAATAATATCTGGAAGATATGAAGATCACCTGAAACTTGATTTAGAGACTGAAAACAAAATAGTAAGTGTTATTATTGCACTTTCTGACAGTTCTAAATCTGTATATATTGGTCTTACCGGTGAAAATTGTCAGCTAAGTGACATTAAGGTTGAAGAAACCGATAAACAGTATGGCGAAAATGATATTCCACGTATTTCTGAAAAGGTAAGTTATATAGATAGAATTGAGGCTGATATTCCAAATATTCAGATAAACAGTCCATGCGGTGTTTATACAGATGGAATTAAAATTAAGGAAAATATGACTTTAGCTTTTCATACTATGAGTTTTCCGGAATCTTCGTTTGTATGGCACTGTCCATCGATTGTATTGTTTTATTCAGAAGATGGAAAGGTTGGTGGCCCGGGCTATCGTGAATATGCATTCATTAAACTGGATGGAGAAGATAACGGTTCAAATGATTATGCTGAAAATCATTTTTCAATGAATAAAAAATCAGCGTTCCAGGACTGGAGTGAATGGAAAAACTTTAATAAAGCTGGTTTTGACTGCGAAATTGAATTCCAGAAAAAAGATAAGACTGTTGTATTTCACACAGAAAATTATGGTATAAATATCAAAAATACAACTACAATTCTTGATGAGAATAATTTGATCTATGTTGCCCTTACGGGTGATCAGTGTGCAATTACTGATATAAGAATGAGGTAATTGCCATTCCTTCTGCAATTCAATATTATAGAAAGAACATTATAATTTTACATAGCTGATTTCCGACGTGTCGTTGTACGAACGTGCAGCGGAGCGCTCGCCCGGATATTCGGGGAAATTGCGGACTTTGGCAAGGTGGTATCTATGATTACTCTCAAATTCGGTGGAACGTCGATGGCTAATGCCCGACGTATTCTTGCTTCTGCGGACATTATTATCAACCGCGCAAAAGAAGACAGACTTAGTGTTGTAGTTAGCGCAGCAGCCGGCGTTTCTAACACTCTTCAGGCTGCAATCGATGCTTGTGTATCCGGCATTTCCGGAACAAATTACGTAAACGACATTCGCAACACTCACAATGAAATCTGTCTTGAACTTCAGTCAAAGCTTCCTGGTTTTGATGCAGAAAAAACAATGGCTAAGATTGAGCCGAATTTTGGAGAGCTCGAAAAGCTCCTTGCTGGCTGTGTATCTTTCGGCGAGTGTCCTGACACAGTTCACTGCCGCATCATGGGTATGGGAGAACTTCTCTCAGCTCCAATTATGGAAAACGTTCTTCTCGCAAAAAAGCAGAGCGTAATCTTCCTTGATTCAAGAAAATTCGTATTCACAACTGGAAATCAGAAAGAGGGTGAAGCTGATTATTCTGCATGTAACGAAGCCTGCGCTCCATTCCGTGATGGCGCTTCTCCTCAGCAGACTCGCATTCTTTTGTTCCCAGGCTTTATCTGTACATTCAACGGAGGTTCTGGAACAAAGCCTGTTATGGGACTTCTCGGTCGTAACGGTTCAGACTTCTCTGCAGCAATTATTGGTGCGTCACTTCGTGCTAAACGCGTAGAGTTCTGGACAGACGTAGACGGTGTTTATACTGCAGATCCACGCGTTGTAAAAGATGCAATTCTCGTAGACGATATGTCTTACGAAGAAGCTATGGAACTTTCATTCTTTGGTTCTAAAGTACTTCATCCAAAAACAATTGCACCACTTCAGGCAAAGGGAATTGAAGCATGGAGCTTGAACAGCCATAATCCAAGTGCTCGTGGTACACGCATTGGTCAGGGACCATTTGAAAGCCGCGGTAAATCAAGCATTTGTGGTATTTCTTCTTTGAAGCACGTAAGTATGATCAGCGTGGGCGGTTCTCTTATGCGTGGCCGCACTAGCATGGCAAGTAAGATTTTCTCTGCAGTTTCTTCTGCCGGTTCTTCTATTCTTTTGATTACTCAGTCTTCTTCTGAATATACAATTTCTTTCTGTGTACGCGACAGCGAGGCAGACATTGTAAAAGATGCTCTTGAAGCAAAGTTTGAGCTTGAAATCCGCGAAAAGCTTATTGATGCAATTGATGTTCGCAAGGACTGCGCAATTGTTTCGGTTGTAGGCGACGGTATGATTGCTAACCGCGGTGTTGCAGGAAAATTCCTCAACGCTCTTTCAAGTCAGGATATCAATATTCTTGCAATTGCTCAGGGTAGTTCAGAGCGCTGTATTTCTGCAGTTATCGAAAATGAATATGCTGATACAGCCGTTCGTGCGGTTCATCAGTTCTTCTTCCACACAGCTCAGACAATCGAAGTATTTGCTTTCGGTGCCGGAACAATTGGTGGAACAATGATCGACCAGATTCGCGATCAGAGAGAAAAACTCCTTAAAGAAAATGTTGATATCAAGGTTCTCTGTATTACAACTATCGACGGTATGCTTTTGAATGAAGACGGACTCGATCTTTCTAACTGGCGCGACCAGATGAAAAAGCCTGACTTCCCATTCAACTCAAATCAGAATGTTGATGATATCATTAAGTTTGTCCGCGAGAAGAAACCTCTTAATCCTGTATTCGTAGATTGTACAGCATCTTATGATTTGCCTGAACGCTACCTCGACATCTTGAACGCAGGCATGAGCATTGCAACACCAAACAAGCGTGCTAACTCTATGGACATTAAGTTCTATCATGAGCTTCGTAGAACTGCTAACAAGATGCACCGCCGCTTCCTTTATGAGACAAACGTTGGTGCAGGACTTCCTATTATTGATACTTTGCAGAACCTTTATAAATCCGGTGATAAGCTTGAAAGCTTCAACGGAATTATGTCTGGTTCTCTTTCATACATTTTCGGAAAACTTGACGAAGGTGTTCCATTCAGTAAGGCTGTTCTTGAAGCAAAAGAACTTCGCTATACTGAGCCGGACCCACGCGATGACTTGAACGGAATGGACGTTGCCCGCAAGGGACTTATCATCGCCCGCGAGTCTGGTTACGATATTGAACTTTCTGATATTCAGATGTTCAAGGTATTCCCGGACAACTTTGATTCAAGCGGAACTGTTGAAGAGTTCTTGAAGAAGCTTCCAGAAGTTGATGATTACTTTGCAAAGAAGATTGCAGACCTTAAGAAGAAGGGTAAGGTACTCCGCATGGGTGCCACAATCAAAGACGGAAAGGTTAGCGTTGGTATGATGGAAGTTGGACAGGATGATCCTCTGTACAGCGTAAAGGGTGGAGAAAACGCCTTCGTATTCTACACAGAACGCTATCAGCCAATTCCTTTGACTGTCCGCGGATATGGTGCCGGTGCAGGCGTAACAGCTGCCGGTGTATTTGGAGATATCCTTAGAACTGTAAGCTTTAACCCTGAAAGATAAATCTGCATCGTCATTGCTTCGGACTACGTCCTCGCAATGACGGGGAGTTCAATATGGAAAAATATGTATTAAGTGTTTTAGTAGAAAACAAAACCGGTGTACTCAGCCGTGTTTCCGGTCTGTTCAGTCGTCGTGGTTACAATATCGATTCGCTCACAGTTTGTGCTACAGACAAGCCTGAGCAGAGCCGTATGACTATTGTTGTTACCGGCGATGAATATATCTTAGACCAGATTCAGAAGCAGCTTGCAAAATTGCAGGAAGTTATTGCAATTAAAAAGTGCGAGACTTCAAGATCCGTACAGCGCGAAATGTCGCTTATTAAGGTAAAAGCCGAAGCAAGCAACCGCGGAACAATTATTGAAACTGCAGATATTTACAAAGCTCGCATTGTAGATGTAAGCCTTGAGTCTGTGATTATTGAGATTACTGGAAGCGAAGAAAAGGTAGAAAGCCTTTTGCGCCTTCTCGAGCCATATGGAATACTTGAGTACGTAAGAACTGGTCTCACATCACTTGACCGTGGTAGTGGGGTAATGTAATTTACACCACTTAGATTCAGTTATACATTTTGAGACGGAACTTAGTTCCTTCTCGTTACCCAGCCGGAAGATCTTAAGTTGTCTTACCGGCTGTTTTTTTTGTCTGATAATGGTGCGGTCGGAATCAGAGAATGTGTTGCCGCTATAAATACTAACTAACGATAGTTTGGAAGCTATTTGTTCGTTTTCTGTGCTTATTATGACTGGAATATAAATCTCTTTATCGGATATTTCGAGTTCTCCGAAATCAATACTTCTGATATTAAGAGATGGCAGTTCTTTGTAAGTAACGGAATCACTACCAATTTCAATCCACAGAGGTCTGGCAGCGAGTAAAATACGACCTTCAGTAAACAGGTCTGAAATCAGTTCTTTTTGAAATTTAATCAGTTTTAATTCTTCTGTTGGATGTAAAATTACCACTGCCATACGGGGAGTATAACTTTTTTTAATAATTTGGTATAGTTTTAAATATGAAAATGCCTAAGTTTACATCTTTGACTAAAATACAGAAAAGCCTTGTTGTAGCGCTTGTAGTTTTTTTGCTTCTTGATATTACTGCCGGTATTATCCTTTTAGTGAATAAAAATAAATCTGCAGTAAAGCTCGTTGGCCCGGGCGGTGTAACTACAAATCTTTATTCTCTTGATTCAGCAGCTACTAAGGGAACTGTGAATGACGGCTATGCGAATTTTAAATTTACAAAAGCACAGAAAGAGTATTTCTATAAAACATATAATGAACAGGGCTCTGTTGCATTAACAATCTGTCTTCAAATGATGCCTACAAGAAAACAGAAGGAACTTATGGATTCAGACAACCAGACTGTTCTTCGATATGGTTTTCTTGGTAAAGATGATTTTACTATTGAAGGCAAGTTTATAAAGAAAAAGTATCCGGATACAAGACGTATTCAGATTCAGGCAGATGAAAAGAATGCTCCGGAACTTTTTGATGTATCTTTTGCTGTTCAGAAAAATGATAATATAGAAAAATTTACACCGGAAGGATTCTTTGTTTTTTCAACTGTTCGCTGCCGTGTAATTGCTGCAATTGTTGTTCCTGCAGAAATTGGTTTTGATTATAAAGCTGAAATTCCATTTGTCGGTTTTGCCTGCAACGGTGGTGTAATTGATTTTACAAACAAAAGTTTTGATTTTTCAGGCAGTTCAATGGTATTCCCTGTTCAGAGCAATAATAAACAGTCTATGCCGGAGTTTAGAGTATTGCTTTCTGATAATCCGGAAAATAAAACTACACGTGAACACTCTGTTAGAGTTCAGATGAATGTTGGTGGTGAAAAGCTCTATCTGAATAATGTTGAAGCTGCACGTGAACTTATAATTCCAACGGGCGCTCTTAATACTCCTTTTTCCCGTGTTGAATTTACAGATAATTCAGAATGTGTTGAATCTCTTATAATGCGTGGAACCAGTATTGCAGGAGACGAAGTTCTTGATCCTGTTAGAACTGATCCCGGCTTAATTTTGAATTATAAAACTTCTCAGTGGCGTACTGCAGATTATGAACTTTTTGAGTGGGACAGATTCCCTCAGATTCTTTTCTTTGATACACGTAATTACGAAGTTCAGGATAAACTTTTCAGACGAATGGCCTTTTTCGTTGAGAAGCAGGGGTATAAAGGCCGGCTGCTTACAAATGAAGAACTCGGCGACATGCACGGCTACAATGCTCATGATTACAGTGCAGAAAGTATGGCAAGATTTTTCAACAAGGCTACAGAAATCGGTTTTCAGTTAAACGAAGAAGAGCTTCTTTTAAAACGTATTCTTATTCACAATAAGCTTTTTGAAAGTGATGGTCTTTATGTTAAGGCAAATGAGGGCGGTCTTGTTTCAATTTCCCGTGAAACTCCGCTCTGGAGCCGTACAAATCTCCTTGCTCATGAAGGCTGGCATACAATCTTCTTCCGTGATGCTGAATTCCGAAATTTTGTTTCTGCTGTTTATTATACTTTTGATCCAACTTCGCTCGAATTCCTTATAGACTACTTTAAATCTCAGCCAAGTCTTGGTTATGACATTAATGATGAATATCTTATGCATAACGAGTTTATGGCATACATAATGCAGCAGAAGCTTTCTGAGGTTTCTAAATACTTTGTGCATCTTGCTAACCGGGGAACTGTAATTGATTTTACACCAGAACTTGCTTCCTATGTCAGAAAAACAGAAGGCCGCGGTTTTGAAGATGCGGCCAACGCATTAAATGATTTTGTATTTGATAAGTACGGAATCGTGTGTGGAAATATTGCACTGGTTAACCGTTAATTTCTGACACGATCATTCTGCGGACTCTGGATCATTTTCTTGAAGTCTGCAGTAAAGGCTTTTACAGCTCCGAGTGTTGTCGGTGGTCCGTGACCTGGCATAAGAATCACATTATCCTGCTGAGAGAAAATCTTTTTTTCGATATTTGATTTTAAGATATATTCAGAGTAACTTGAGTTTGTACTTCCGATTTCACCAGCCGAAAGAATATCCCCTGTAAAAAGAATGTTTCCAATCTGGTAAACAACAGAGTCAGATGTGTGTCCCGGTACGGACATATATTTTACAATCATCTTGGCAAGACGCAGTGTACCGTCGCCGGATATTACAGTTGTTTCTTCTCCTGCAACTTCCCAGTCTGCTGCAAGAATTTTAGGTGAATAGATTTTTCTGAGAGTGTGAAGTCCGCCTGCATGTGAGCCGTGGTTGTGGGTAATCAAAACTGCTACAAGCTTAAGATGATTATTTTCGATACGTGAAATTATTTCTTCTGTAATTTTACCAGGGTCAATAATGATTGCCTCAGAGGTCTTTTCATTTACAACAATGTAACAGTTTGAAAAACCACCTATATTCAGATGGAAGTAAACTTTCATAAGCTGCCTCCATCTACAATTGAGTTTCCAAATGACATGTCATTTTCTGAAAGAGCTTTTCCTTCTGGAGTGAAAAGAGCTTCTCGGGTATTAGACATCTTGAAAGAAACGTTTGTTCTTTTTGAATCATAAAAGAGAGATTTCTTTAAGTTACAGTTTCTGAAAGATGTGTCTATAAGGGTAGAGGCAATAAAGCGGGAATTAAAAAGGTCTGAGTCATCAAATGAAGACTGATAGGCTTTGATTCCGTTGAAATTGCTCTGAATGATATCACTGGAAGTAAAGAGTGTATGGGTAAAGGTTGCACCAGAAAAAGATGTAAAGAGTGAATTACTTTTGATAAAACTACAGTCGTTGAAAATTGCAAAATCAAAAATACACATGCGGAACACTACATTACTTGAACTGATATTATTAAAGGTACAGTTTGTAAAGGTACAGCCGTAAAACTTTTTATTTGAAATATCAATGTTAGAAAAAAGAAGTCCGCAGACATTAAGGCCAACAATTTTATCATGTTCAGAAATGTATTTGTAAATATCTGCCTTAAACTTTCCCGGGTCTGGAATGTGATCCAGACAGTAGTTTTTGTCATCGGTGAGATTGCCATCTTCATCGAAGGTTGAAATTGCGAGGTTTCGGCAGTAATGTACGAGGCACTTATTCTGCGTGAACATAATTTTATTATAGTAGAAAGTTGTAAAAAATGATACTATATAATTATGATTTGCTGGAAATGCCATAAAGAAATTTCTGTTGAAAAGCCTGTTCGTGGGGATGAATGTCCGCTCTGTCATGCTGATTTACATGTATGTAAGGCGTGTGAGTTTTACGAAAGTGGAGCCCATAACGACTGCCGTGAAAGTTCTGCTGAGTTTGTAAGCGATAAGGAACGCGGTAATTTCTGTGATTATTTCCGTGCATCAACAAAAATCACAAAAGGTGAGGTTACATCAAAATCTGATGCAGCAAGAGCTGCTTTTGATGCCCTTTTTAAATAGTTTCTCACAGAGGGTACAGAGCAAAAAGAGAAAACTTTTTCTCTTTTTGCTCTGTGCCCTCTGTGAGGAATTCAAACTGGATAATTATGACTGACTTTGTGTTTATAGACAGTGGCGTGGGTGGGATTCCATATATGATGAAGCTTCTGGAAAATAAGCCTGAATCTTCGTGTGTGTATGTTGCAGATACTGCGAACTTTCCATATGGAGAAAAATCTCATGAGCAGGTTGTAGAATGTGTGCTTGAGCTTGTGGGAAAAATCCGCACTCAGTTTGCTCCTAAGGTGATTGTTGTTGCCTGTAATACTATGAGTGTAAATGCTCTGGATGAACTGCGTGCAAAGTTTTCTGATATTCAGTTTGTAGGCACTGTTCCTGCTATTAAACTTGCGGCCAGTGTTTCTAAAAAGCGTCGCATTGGTCTGCTGGCCACAAAGGCTACCTGTGAAAATCCTTATAATTTAGAACTCAAAGAAAAATTTGCCGGTGACTGTGTACTTGTTACCCGTGGTGACGGTGAACTTGTTTCTTTTATTGAACATAATGCATTTACTGCCAGCCGTGAGGAATGTCTTGCGGCTATTAAGCCTGCGGTGGATTTCTTCCGTAAGGAAGATTGTGATGCGGTAATTCTTGGCTGTACTCACTTTTTGAATTTTACTGATGTCTTTGAAGCTGCTTGTGAGCCGGATATTAAGGTTGTTGATTCGGTTGATGGTGTTGTGAGACATTCTTTACAATTGCTCGCGGCGGCTCAGGCACAGCCTTCGCCAAGACTCGCTAAAAACAGTCCACCGGACTGTTTTTACCCTGCTGACGCAGGGCCGCTCCCTAAGGGGTCGTCCTCTCCCTCATTGTTTATCACCGGTTTTCGTGACACTGAGGAAGAAAATCAGTATAATGTGCTTTGTTCACGATTTGGCATTCAATTCGGCGGTTTGCTGAGTAAATAGATTTATAAGAGGAAAAAAATGAAAAAAATTATTTCCGGTAAGGTTCGCGAGGTTTATGACCTTGAAGATGGACGCATGGTAATTGTTACAACTGACAGAATTTCTGCATTTGATGTTATTCTGCCAACAATGATTACAGACAAGGGTAAGGTGCTCAACGCTCTTGCTAACTTCTGGTTCGACTACACAAAAGACATTGTTAAGAATCACATGATTTCAAGTGATCTCAAAGACATGCCTGCTGAATTCCAGAAGCCGGAATTTGAAGGCCGTACAATTCTCGTAAAGAAACTTAAGATGATTCCTTATGAAGTAATTGTTCGCGGATATATGTTTGGTTCTATGTACGAAGCTTACAAGAAGGGCGAGCCATTCCTTGGTCACAAGTTTGATAAGGAATACAAAGAGGCTGAAAAGCTCGACGAGCCAATCGTAACTCCTTCTACTAAGGCTGCTGAAGGTCATGACATCAACGTTACTCTTCAGTACATGAAAGATGATCTTGGCGAAGAGCTTGGTACTAAGATTGAACAGGCTGCTCTTGCTATCTATAAGAAGTGCTACGAGCACGCTAAGGCAAACGGAATTATCATTGCTGATACTAAATTTGAGTTTGGTCTTGATGAGAACGGCGACCTTGTTCTTGGTGATGAAGTTCTTACTCCAGACAGTTCACGCTTCTGGGATGCTTCTAAGTATGAAGTAGGCGGAAGTCCTGCAAGCTACGACAAGCAGTTTGTTCGTGACTGGCTCAAGGCTAACAACCTGGCTGGAGATCCTAACATTAAGGAAATTCCTGCTGATGTTGTTGCTCAGACAGCAGCTATCTACAAAGAGTGTCAGACTCGTATTTGTCATAATGGCTAAAATCAAAGAACCGTTAAAAAGCAAGCCAAAAGGGTTGCTTTAGGTTCATCAAAAAAATGCCACAGAGGCAAGCTATGCTTGCCGACTGTGTTTTTTTTACACTGTTTTTCGTAAAAAATCTAACTTTTTTTAATAAAATTTCCTCCGTTTATCCTTTCATCTGAAAAAAATCAAAAAATATCCTAAAATTTTCAAATAAAATTCTTAAAATTCTTCATTCAAAAATCCAAATTCCGGGCTTACTATGATTCTATAAGAAAAAAGCATCTATAGGAGGAAAAATTAGATGAAAAAAAGCGTTATTGTTGCTGTAGCACTTATGTGTGTTGCATCATTGTTTGCCGCTCCAAAAAAGAAGGCAAAAGCTGGTGATGGAAAAATTAAGATTGGTATCATTAACAACCCACCTTCAGAATCAGGATACCGCGCTGCTAACGTAAAAGACATGGAAACTGTATTTACTGCAGCTAAAGGTTATGATGTAAAGACTTTCTACAGCTTGAAGAATGAAGAGCAGTTGAATGCTGCTGCACAGTTTATTACAGACGGCGTAGACTATATTCTTCTTTCTGCTGCTGCTACAGATGGTTGGGATAAAACTCTTAAAGCAGCACAGAAAGCTGGTATCAAAGTATTCTTGTTCGACCGCATGGTTTCAGCAAAAGACAATCTTTATGAAGCTGCTGTAGTTTCAGATATGGCTAAAGAAGGTGAAACAGCTGTTTCATGGCTCAAGAATCAGAAACTTAAGGAATACAATGTAATTCATATTCAGGGTGTAATGGGATCTGACGCTCAGCTCGGACGTACAGGTGCTTTGGACAAGGAATTTGCTGCAGGTACAATGAAGAAAGTTGTTCAGCAGACAGGTAACTGGAGTGCTGATGAAGCAAAGAAGATTGTTGAATCAGTTATCAACTCAAAAGAAAAGTTCAACGTAATCTATGCTGAAAACGACGATATGGCTAAGGGTGCTGTTGCTGCTCTCGATGCTGCTGGTATTACACACGGTGTAAAGGGTGATGTAATTGTAATGGGATTCGACTGCAACAAGTGGGCTCTCCGCGAATTGCTCGCTGGAAACTGGAACTATGACGGACAGTGTTCTCCATTCCAGGCTACAGTAATCGAAAACATGATTAAGACTGGCAAAGTTCCTTCAAAGAAAATCATCAATGAAGAAAAAGGATTCGATGCTAAGACAATCACAAAGGCTGATATCGATAAGTACGGTCTTGGTGACTAATATCAAACATTACTTGTAAAGAGTTTGATACGGCGTAAAGTGTGTAATCCATATTTTACGCCGTTTTTTTTAAAACGTGGGATTATTTATGGAAGAAAAAATAGTTTTAAGTGCACGTGGAATTTATAAAGAATTCCCTGGAGTAAAGGCTCTTCAAAATGTTGACTTTACTCTGCGTGAAGGCGAAATTCACGCGCTTATGGGAGAGAACGGTGCCGGAAAATCAACTCTGGTAAAGGTTCTGACCGGTGTATATGAAAAAGACTCCGGAGAAATCAGAATTGCAGGAATAGAAGGTCCTGTTACAATTCGTTCTCCTCAGGATGCCCAAAATCTGGGTATTGCTACAGTATATCAGGAAATAACTCTCTGTCCTAATCTTACGGTGGCAGAGAATATGTATATAGGACGCGGTAACTACAAATTTGTTAATCACCGTGCCCAGGAAAAGAAAGCTACAGAACTTCTTGAAAAATTAAACATTCCGGCAAAAGCTACTCAGCAGCTTGGTACCTGTTCTATTGCCATTCAGCAGATGGTAGCAATTGCACGTGCTGTTGATATGGATTGTAAGGTTCTGATTCTTGACGAACCAACTTCTTCTCTTGATGACCGCGAAGTTGAACTTTTGTTTACACTTATGCGTGATCTTAAGAAGCGTGGAGTAGGAATCATCTTTATTACTCACTTCCTTGAACAGGTTTATGAAGTTTGTGATAAGATTACTGTTCTTCGTAACGGTGAACTTGTTGGTGAATATACAATTGCAGATTTGCCAAGAGTAAAACTGATTTCTGCCATGCTCGGTAAAGATATGGAAGACATGACAAACCTCAAAAATCAGAAACGCCCTTACACAGGAGCTGGAGAGGTTGTTTATGAGGCAGAAGGCCTTGCAAGTTCTGAAGGTGTTCGGCCGTTTGACTTCCTTATTAACAAGGGGGAGGTTAACGGCTTTACAGGACTTCTTGGTTCTGGCCGAAGTGAAAGTGTTCGTGCAATCTTTGCTGCAGACCGTGTAACCGGTGGTAAGGTAAAGGTAAACGGCCGCGATATAAAAATCAATCAGCCTAAAGATGCAATGAAAGCTGGAATCGGATATCTTCCGGAAGACCGCAAGGGAGACGGAATTATTCAGGATCTTTCAGTTCGTGAAAATATTATTCTTGCTCTTCAGGTTCTTAACGGCTTTACAAAACCTATTTCTAGAGCAGAGCAGGAAAAGCTTGCAGATGAGTTTATTGAAATGCTCGAAATAAAAACTGCATCTAAAGAAACTCCTATTAAGTCACTTTCGGGTGGTAATCAGCAGAAAGTTATTCTTGCCCGCTGGCTTTTGACTCATCCACAATATCTGATTCTTGATGAACCAACTCGTGGTATTGACGTAGGTACAAAAATTGAAATTCAGAAGCTTGTGCTTAAACTTGCAGAAGAAGGTGTAAGCGTTACCTTTATTTCTTCGGAGATTGAAGAGATGCTTTCTGTATGCCAGAGACTTATCGTTATGCGCGACCGCAAGATTGTAGGTGAGCTTAAGGATGATCTTTTGCGTCAGGATGTAATTATGCAGACTATTGCGGGAGGTAAGGCACAAAATGGCTAATAAAGTTTTAAATCAAATAAAGAAACTTTTTGCATCACAGCTGGCAATTCCGCTGGTTGCATTAATTGTACTGGTTGTATTCAATCTTATCCGGGATCCAGGTTTCTTCTCTATTGATATAATGAAGAATAATCTTGGAAATACAGTTCTTTCAGGTAACTTAATCAGTATTCTGAACGGAGCTTCTGAGCTTGTTATTCTTTCAATTGGAATGACACTTGTAACTTCAGCTGCTAAAGGACAGGATATTTCCATTGGTGCATCTGCTGCTATTGCAGGTTCAGTATTCGTAAAAATCCTCAAAGCATGGGGAATAAATGGTGGAACAATATTTGCAGGACTTATTATTGCATGTGTTGTTGCTGTTATCTTCTGTCTGTTCAACGGCTTACTGATTGCAAAGTTCAATATTCAGCCGATGATTGCATCTTTGATTCTGTTTACTGCAGGTCGTCCTGTAGCATACTGGATTAACGGAGGTGCAACACCAAACGTTGAAGCTCCAATCATTACCTATATCGGAAACTTTATTCCACACATTGCAATTCCGACTCCAATTATTGTGGTCGTAATTTTCATAGTGTTGATAAATCTGCTTCTGAAAAAGACTACACTCAGTCTTTATATTCAGGCTGTAGGTATAAATGAACGTGCTGCAAGATTAAACGGTATAAATCCTGTAATGATGAAGATGGTTGTTTTTGTAATTCTTGGTATCTGTGTAACAATGGCCGGTGCAATGAATGTTTGCCGAATCGGAGTTATCAACCACGAAACAATCCTTCTTGATATTGAAATGGATGCCATTCTTGCAGTTGCTATTGGTGGTAACTCACTTGGCGGTGGAAAGTTTAAGCTTTCAGGATCTATCCTTGGTGCTTATATTATTCAGGCACTCACAATTACCCTGTATGCTATGAAGGTTTCTTCTACAGCGGTAAAAGCTTATAAAGCAATCGTAATTATTTTAATTGTTGTTGCAGGTTCTCCAGTTGTTAAGAGTTTGATTGGACAGCTCAAAGATAAGATTGTAGCAAAGAAGGAGGCTAAATAATTATGAAAAATAAACAACCACTCTCAAATACAGCTTTACTTCTTACAATTACAATCTGTACATTTGTTGGAATGTATCTTCTTGCAATGATTATCTGGGGCGGCGGATTCTTAAATCCTCAGCAGTTCCTCGATCTGTTTAATAACAACTCATATCTGATTGTTGCGGCTTGTGGTCTTACAATCGTAATGATTACCGGTGGAATTGATATTTCGGTTGGTGGATCTATTTCTCTTATTACAATGGTTTGTGTCGTTGTAATGGAAGATCATAATGGTGGAATTTTAAGTTCAATTCTGCTGTCTCTTGGAATTGGTCTTGCAATGGGTCTTGTTCAGGGATACCTCGTTTCATACCTTAAAATCCAGCCATTTATTGTAACTCTAGCCGGAATGTTCTTTACACGCGGTATGACAACTATTGTAAGTAAAGTTCCTAGAAGTGCTTCAAATGAACTCTTTACAGATTTAATGGATTTCGAAATTGATGTTCCATTCCTAGGTCATTATGCGAGAAACGGAAACTGGATTCCAGCATATATCGAAGTTGGTGTTGTAATTGCGCTTCTTGTTGTTCTGATTCTCTGGGCTGTTCTTAAATGGACTCGCTTTGGACGAAATCTCTATGCAGTTGGTGGAAACAACGAAAGTGCGCTTATGCTTGGTATCAATGTAAGAAGAACTCAGTTCCTCGCATATATTCTTTGTGGTGTGCTTGCAGGAATTGCGGGCTTCTGTTACCTCTTACATACAGGTGCCGGAAATGCTTCGAATGCTACAGCTGCAGAAATGCAGGCAATCGCTTCTTCGATTATCGGAGGAACCCTGCTTAGTGGTGGTGTAGGAAGTGTAGTAGGAACTCTGTTTGGTGTTATGTCTCTTAAGACAATCAATAACATCGTAGTAGCTTCCGGTTTGCGTGAGCCATACTGGCAGAGTATTACAACAGGTCTTATGCTTGCATTCTTCATTCTTCTGCAGAGTGTAATTCTCTCACAGAGAAAGAAGAAGCTGGGTAATATGGCTGGTTAACGCTCAACACTCAGCTTATATTCACGGGGCGAAAGCCCCGTATTTTTTTTGAAGATATAGCTGAAGTAGTGCGGATCAGAAAATCCGCATTCATAGGCAATATCATAACCCTTCATATCTGTTTCTCGCATGAGTCGCTTTGCATTTTCCATACGAACGTTCGTTAGATATTCAATAAAGGTAGTTTTACATTCCTGAGAGAAAATTGTACTGAAGTGGTTAGGGCTAAGACAAACTGCTTCTGCAACTGTAGTAAGAGTTGTGTTCTGGTCTGCATAATTTTCTTCAATAAATTTTTTGGCCTTCAGAATTACGTCGCCGTATTTTCCTGTCATTTTTGAGTCGCGGAAATTAAGCGCAAAGGTGAGGACTTTTTCAATGGTCTGCTTAAATCGCTCTTCATCTGAAACTGCAGTATCAACATAGTTTCGCTGTAGAATTTCCGGATTAAGTTGTTTTATGTCTCCGCCGAGTTTTTCAACAAGCTTAGAAACAGCAAAAATCAAATCAACAAGAAGATATGACGCAAATACACTGAACTGGCCAGGGTTATTTCTGATAAGAGTCATAGATTCTTCGATTATGACAGAGATATCATTTTTACTTGCGTATTTAAGGCGGTCAACAAGAGGATCGTTTTCTTTAAGATCCAGAAGGTCCAGACTTCCACTCTGGAGGTCATCGGAACTGATAATACGGTTCTGCTTTTCAGAAGTTTTTTCTGGTGTGCCGCCTAGTTCAAGAATATGCTTTGCGTCTTCATAAGAAATATTAAGCTGTGAAAGATGTTCAACTGTTTTTCCAATTGCTGTAAGAACTGTACAGTCCTCATTTTTAGTAGCAATATGTCCAATAGTTTCTGCAGCATGGAAAATGTTTTCATCAAGTTCCTGTTGTGATGTACCCTTAAAGATACAGACAAGAAGATTTGAATGATGGAAAAATGATACAGCCTGTTCCCATGCGGTTGAGTAAGAATTCAAAAGAGAGCAGGCTTCCTGCTGATTCTGAATATTATTACTCTGACTTTCAATTTTGCTTATTAAAACCTTGTAATAGCGGGAAATAAGGTTAATTCCAAGTTCACTGCATTTTGTCATGATTGTATTTGCTTCAATTGCACCATGAACAAGATTATTAAGGAATTCTTTTTTGATAAGAGTTTCACTGGATTTAAGTTCTTCGCGAAGTTTTGAAATATCAGAGAGCTGTTTGCGTTCCTTATCAATCTGAGCGGCAGTTTTATTCAGGCTAGCAATAAGTTCATCTGGGGTAAAAGGTTTGAGAAGATAATCTTCAATTCCTATTGAGATGGCTTTTTTTGCATAATCAAATTCATCATGGCCAGAAAGAATTATAATTTTAATCCATGGCTGGATTTTTTTTATTGTTTCTGCGAGCTGGAGTCCGTCCATAAAAGGCATTTTAATGTCAGTAATAAGAATGTCAGGTTTTATTTCCTGAATCATTGAGAGTGCAATTTCTCCATCAGTTGCTTCACCGGCAAAAGAAAAACCGCTTCCTTCCCAATCAATTTTGGAACGAATTCCTTCGAGTACAATAGGCTCATCATCAACAGCAAATACACTATACATTTTTAACTCCTATTCGACGGTATTGTAAAAGAAATTTTACTTCCTTTTCCAGCTTCTGATTCAATAATCAAACCATCAGTCTGATCTCCGTAATATAACTTCAGTTTTTTATTTACATTATAAAGTCCGTATACAGAACTTAGTTTTTCAGAATCCACCGCGCCGGTTCTCAGCTCATTTCGTACCTGGCCAAGTCTTTCTTCTGTAAAGCCGGCGCCATTATCTTCTACGACAAATCTAATGAAGTTTTTGGTTTCATCAGAGTAGTGTACGCTTACCTTGAGTTCTCCACGGCCACGCTTGTTTTTAATTCCGTGATAAATCGCATTTTCAATAAGAGGCTGAAGAACAAGTTTAATCATCTTAATATCCATCAGGTCTTCATCTGCATCAATGGTATAATTCAAAATATCTGCATATCTGATTTTCTGAATTGTCAGATAGTTTTGAATGTGATCCAGCTCCTGCGAAATTGTAATCCATTCATGTCCGCGGCTTAATGAAATGCGAAGGAACTGTGAGAAGGCTTTTGTAATTCGCACAACCTCATCAGTTTTTTCTTCCTCGGCAAGCCAGACAATTGTATCAAATGTGTTGTATAAAAAGTGTGGGGTAATCTGTGCCTGAAGAGCCTTCATTTCTGCTTTCTGGAAATTCTTCTGTTCTTCCATATTTTTTTTAATCAGTACATCAATCTGGCTGGTCATGGTGTTAAGGTTTGCAGCCAGAGTATCAAGTTCATCAACATGAGGAATGTCTATTCGTGCGGTAAGATCTCCGTGAGCAACCTTTGTAGACAGATTTTCCATGTCTGAAATCGGTTTTTCAATGGCGTCAGAAACTTTTATAAATCCGTTTATCGAAATTATGATTGCTATGATTGTAATGATAATCTGAAGTGCTGCAAGAATAATTGAAGTATTTCGAAGCGACTGGTTTGTCTTATTTGCAGATTCAATTTCCGTTACAATAAAATCCTGCATAATATCAGAAAAGAGGGAAGTAATTGTTCGGATTTCATCAAGGGTGGCTTCGTTCTGAGTAACGGTACTTCCTTTTTTCATTTGAGAAATCAGCATGTCGATATTGCGGCGAAGTGTGGCTGTTGTTCTGTTTGCAACTTCGAGTTTTCCACGGCTCTCAGCATTTTTATTTATCATCAGCATAAGGGAAAGTTTTGCATAAACTTCATCAAGCATGTGATACTGGTTGCCGTCCTGAATGGCCTGCTTACCGCTGATGATATTCCAAAGTTCTGCAGGAATGTCATTTTTTACTGTTGAGTTTATATTATTTGCTGTGCCTACATTCGAGATAATCTGGCTGTACTGCCGGATATGAATCTGTGTGACTACAGAAGAATAAATCGTTGGAATGAAGGCAATAAAAAGCAGCGAGATATAGGTTTTAAGCAGTGTTCGTCTAAGACTTGTGTTTTTCATTTTTTACCTGTCAGTATCCGCGCGGATCATATTTTGAAAAATTATCGTCTTCTGTAAATACAGTTTCGTAATTGTAAGTAATGCGTGGAATAGGTTCGCCTCTTGCAATTTGCTTTACAAGGGCCATAAGCATTTGTCCGTGGTTTGGATTACATTCAACAACACAGTTAATTTTTCCCGCAATCATGGCATCAATACATTCCTGCTCGCCATCAATGCTTATAATGATTGTTCCTTTTCCTTTTGGATTTATTTTGTGTGCTTCCATGGAATCCAGGAAACCGAGCGTCATTGAATCATTATGAGAAAAAATTACATCGATTTTCTGCTTGTTGTAATAAATTGTATTTGTGGTATTTCCGTTTTCCAGAACATTGCTGGCAAGAAGCATATCACCAATTTCCTTACCACGGGAACGCAAAAAGTCTCCGTTTTCTGAATGAATGATTTTGAATTTAGAATTTGTACTTATAATTTCACGAAATCCTCTGGCACGGTCTTCTACAATGGAAGAATTTTCTGTACCACTGATTTCAAAAATATTGATATCGCCGCTTCTATTTTTGCATTTATTTACAAGATATCGTGCAGCTCTGCGCCCTTCTTCAACACCGTTTTCCCCAAGAAAGCCTGCATATAAACTTGGATCAGCGTTAATCTGGCGGTCTACAAGAATAACCGGAATACCTGCATCCTTTGCTTCCTGAAGTACATTATCCCAGCCATCTTCAACAATCGGAACAAAGGCTATAACATCTACCTGATAAACTATAAATGACCTTATTGCTTTAAGCTGATTTTCCTGTTTCTGCTGGGCATCATCAAAAAGAATCTGAATGTCATTGTCTGCCGCCGCTTCAAAAATAGACTGGGTGTTACGGGTTCTCCATGAACTTTCTGAGCCAATCTGTGAAAATCCGAGAATCAGCTTATCGCTATTCTTTATATTCTTTTTTGTTAAAGAGTTATTCAGTGTTTTTGAATGAATTAGTGTTACAGAAATAATTACTGCTATGGCAATGGTAATAAAGAGTATGCTTAGTGATATTATGAGATTTTTTCCAATTATACGTTTCATTTTGCTTATCTTTTCTTCTATATTATTTAATTTTAAGAGTGGATTGCCATAAAGTCAACATAAACCGAAAGCTTATGACGAAGGTCATATTGCATGTGTTCCCCTAAATCATAAAATAACGTATAATTATATACATGAAAAATATCACATCTTTTCGGAAGGTGGCTTTAGCAGCAATGATGCTTTTGCCACTTTTTATTATTGGCTGCCGTTATGATCTGGTAGATGAACCTTCTCTTGATTATAACGAACATAAGACTGCAGCAGATTATTCGGATTTTATTCTTCCGCCATCTAAAATTACAGCCAGTCATGGAGAAAGCAAGGCTGTAACAATTTCCTGGGAAGCAGTAGAGAATGCTGTTCAATATCAGATTTTTGCTGCAGAAAACCCATTTAGTACTTTTTCTAAGGTTTCAGAAACAAAAGGAACAGAAACTGAAATCCTTATTGAGGAAGAATCCGGCATAACTAAATATTATTGTGTAAGCGCCGTAAACTACTACGGAACTGTTTCATCTAAAAGTATCGTTGTCTGCGGTTCTACACTCGCAGTTCCTATCATTACAGCTATTGAACCTTCAGAAGAGGGTAATGCCGTAAAACTCAGCTGGTGGATGGATAACTGTTCAGGCGAAACCTATGAAAACTCGGTTTCTTACAATATCAACGTATACAATGTTACTAACCAGACTATAAAGTTCAAATCACTTGAAGCAGAAGGAAATCTTCGCGAAGTGAATATTGACGGTCTCGCCTCAACAACAGAATATCTTTTTGAAGTTGAAGTTGTAAAAGCCGATTCCACAGCTAAAGAATGCAGTGAAAAAACTTCAGCAGAGACTGCGCATCGGGTTATTCCGGATAAGCCTGTTGATTTTGCTGTTTCACAGGGAGATTCGAAAGATTCTATAAAACTTTCATGGAAGCTTCCGGAACAAGTATGGTATAGAGAAAATTCTGGAGTTAGTGGTTATACGCTTCATGATTTGAAGTTTAAAATTTATAAGAAAAATGCAAATGCTGCAGATTCTGAATTTAAGTTTATTGAAGATATGGAACCTGCAACTTATACTCCGGGGGATGAAGTAATTTGGGAAGATTCAGTTTCCGAAGCAGATCGTGGAAAAAAGTTTGCATATTATATTCAGTCTGTAACAGCTGATACTCCTAATAAAACTATAACTGCAGATTCAAGTAAGACTGATGTTATTGAAGGCTGGCTCTTAAGTATTCCAAGTTTTTCTATAAAAACTGAATATGAAAAATCTGAAGATGGATTGAACTTTACAAAAATCTTGTTCGGTTTTAATGCATCGTTTGAGTCTTTTGGAAAAAATTATACATATTGTGTTACACGAGAAAAATATACATTACCTACTGAATTGAATCCTGATTCTGAACCAGATGCATCTGGAGATGATTCATGGAGTTTTAATTCAATATCAGAAATAAATGCAACTCAGGATATATTTGATAATCCTGCTTCTAAAAAAGGTTATTACATTTATAAACTGTTTATTTGTCCAGAAGGAGTAAGCGATTATTCAACAGAGAATATTGATATTGCAGAGGCGGCTGGAAAGTATCTTGTAACAGATGATGCTAACGCATTCCCTAAGATTGAAAGTTTTATTGTTGCTGATGGTTATAAAGACAAGTTTATTCTTTCATGGGCATACCATTCTGATTATAAATACACAATCTTATGGAAGAATGGTGAAAATGGAACTCAGGAAAGTGCAGTATTAGATCATAATGAATTAGTTATTGATGATTCGGATCCTGATAATCCTGTTGCAACTTATGAGCATGCTGCAGATTCTGGAGACAGACGTATATATACACTGGAAGCTTCTCTTGGCTTGTCTACAGATAAAACAATTCTAGACGAGCAGGATAATCCAAAAATCTTTGAAACTCTTGGAACTCCAGCACCTGTTATTACTGCTTATGATTATGATAAGCTCCTTGTAGAATGGCCAGCTGTACAGAAAGCAACTGCAGGTTATAAGATTTCTGCAAAGTATGAAGGTGAATCTGAAGAACTTGTTATTGAATCAGCAGAAGGGGTTGATGCAAACTATGAAATCAAAACAACCGGTTCTGATGATGAGTTAAGATATACTTGTGTAATCACTAAACCTGCAGGATATGATGATGCCTCTATTTCTGGTAAGAACATTAAATTTACAGTAACTTCACAGAATACTGTTGATGCAACTGAGAGTACTATCGATGTATGTACAGTTGGACCGGCACTTACAAATGTTACTGTACTTCCAAATCAGGCTAACATTATTGATGTAAAGTGGAATCCGGTAGATGGAGCAGATGGTTATATTATCCGCCGAATTACTTATAAGACTGCGACACAGCATCCGGAACTGATTTCTGAAGATAATTTGTCTAATCCGGATGTATATTATTATGACGCAGTTAATAACACTCTAACAATTAATAGTGAAGCTGCGGATGGTATCAGAGCTTCTGTAAACCTTGTTCAAGGTTCTTATAAGCTTACTGATACATATAAAGAAGCAGCTACAAATACTAATCCATATGAAGTAAACCAGAGTTATATTGCCTGGGGTATTCCATATGGTTATACAGTAATTCCTGTAAAACACAATGGTTCTTCAGATGATTTTAATCTTGCAGGAAGAAATGTTTCATTTGATGGAAATAGTTATCAAAATGTTGCTGAGAAATTTGGTGCAACTATAGGTTATGGCTTAAATGTTCATGCAAAAAAATCTGAGAGTGCAGATACTCAGGTACTTGAATGGGATGCACCGTATAATCCTGTATCATCATTCTCAATATATTATAGAGTTGCAGGAAGTGAACTTAATTCATGGCAAGTATTTGAAAAAAATGTATCTTCAACAGAAGTAATTAATGGAAAAATGACTGCTTCCTTTAAGCCTGATAATGTAACTGCAGCATACGAATATCTTGTTGCATATAAGCAGGAGATTCCAGTTTTAGCAGGAAATATTCCAGAATCGTTCATAAAGGATTCAGAAACAGGTCTTTCTGCAATAGATACAACTTATGATTATTCACGAAAAATAGATGGTAAAAAAATTAATGATGAAAAGTTTAATAAGGGGTATCTGTTTGCACAAAAGTTTACACCGAATGAAGTACCAGAAGATGTAAATGATTATTCTGAAACAATAACCTTGACGGCATGGAATTATGATCAGCGTTCAATTGGGCCGGATAAGGCCTATCTTAGAATAAAAAATTATAATATTTCTAATGAGTGGATTACCATTGCTGAATTAAATGAAAAATTACATTTTGTAAAGAGCGTTAGTGCTGAAAATACAAAAGTCAAAAGCGGTTCTAATGAAACAACAATTATAATCGAACCTGATAAGTTGATGGATGGAACTTTAGAAAATCCTGTTACAAAAGGTCCGTTACAGGTACTTCGTGATGCTAAGCATTACTATTCAGTTGAATTAGTTCGTGGAGATATTTCTGCTATGACGGGCAATGATGATTCTAAGTATGCATATAGAAATATTTCACAGAAAGAGCTTGTAAAATGTGCATTACTTAATATGTCGTATGGATTATATTTAGATGGTGGAGGAAAACCAGATCTAAGTAATGTTGATAGTCAATTAGTGTTTAATAAACCTGATGCAAATTGGTTTATTCGATTGTCAGATGAAAAGTACGAATCTCCATATAAATATTCTTATTCAGGAGTATTATCTGATTATTCAGTTTTACAATTAAATCCAGGTAATACAAAAACCTCTGTAGTTAGAATTTCTTTTAATGATGCGCGACTAAAATTTAAGTGTAACGCGTTGTTCAATAAATACTATTTCTTACAGTTTACATCTGCTTTTAATATGCAGATAACTAAAAATGAAGCTGATATGCCGAATAGTTACTCTGGCAACATTACGATAGAATCTTTTGGTACCGATCAATTAAAGATAAAAAGGGATGGAGTTATACTAATTGATATAAATAATAATGAATTAAGAAGAATCTATTTACCAGTGCAAATTTCAGAAGATGGAAAAAAAGATGAAAAGCAGTGCTGGATAAAAGATTCTAAATACGGCTTCTGGACAGAATAGGAGAAATCAATGAAAAAGTTATTCAAAGTTTTAACAATCTTGTGTACATCGCTCCTGTTTACCAGCTGCTATACCTGGTTTGAAGAACAGGTGAAAATGGATACAGAAAAGCCAAGAATTAATCTTGGTGATCTTTTATATCAGGAAAAACCGATTACTTCTCTTAATCCTCCAACACAGTTACTCGTTTCTCAGGGAAGTTACAGTAATGAAATAAAAATTCACTGGGATGATGTTCCTTATGCTAATTCTTATCGAATTGAGCGTGCAATAATTGCACCTGATTATACAACTGGATTATATACAAATCCTGAGGATGGTGATTTTAAGGTTCTAAATAAGTATGTATATTCAAATACATTTGTAGATAAAATCCTTTCTAATCCATCAAATTCAAATCCGGAATATTCATATCGCTATTACTATCGTGTATGTGCAGAAAATATTCCAAAAGGTCTTGAATCAAGTGAATTTACAGAAACTTCCGTTACATCCTGCGGATGGCTTCTTTGTCCTCCATCTTCTATTGAAGCTGCAAAGGGCGAAAATCCGGATTATATTCAGGTTTCATGGACTGCGGTTCCAAAGGTAAATAAATATGAAATTTACCGCGGTGAAAAAGAGAATGGGCTTGGAATGGAATACCTTGATTCAGTTACTGGTAATATACTTTCATATAAGAATCAGCTTTCGTCTAAAGAAAAGGGAATTGAGTTCTATTACAAGGTACGTGCAGTTCTTTCTGATGGCTCTCAATCAGCATTTACAGGTCTTGCGTTGGGATATTCTTCAGAAGAAGGTGCACCTGGAGCACCATTAGATGTTGCGGTTACTGACGGATCAGGTGTTTCTAAAAAGTCTTTGAATATTACCTGGACTGCAACTGATTCTCATACAGATGGTAGTAAAACTTACAGCATAAAATATGCTCTTTATCGTACCAGTTCAATTGATTCAATTTACACTCTTGTTCGAAATAATATTACAACAAGCGATGTTACAGATGAATCTCTTCTTAAGCCTGGAATAAAATATTATTACTATGTACAGACAATTGCTACGAACATTGCAGATTCGAAAGAGATCGTAAAATCTGCCTTCAGTAAAACAGGTCCTGGCGAATTTGGTGAAGCTGTCGGCTGGCTGCTCAGTCCTCCTTCAAATTGTGAGGTTGCAGATTCGGATGAGGCTTCAAAGTCTGTTATTCGATGGACTCCTGCAGTTGGCTACGAAGAAGTAGATTACATGTACAATATTTATTCAATTGATACATTGGATGGTGTGCCACAGCTTATGGTTCATGATATTCAGCCAGAAACAGATATCATTCTTGGAGAAGACGGTTATTATAGTTTGACAGTTGATAAAAAGCCATTCTACAGAATTACAACAATCAATGATACTTTAGGTACAAATCTGGAAAGTGATTACGGAGCCATCATCGCTCCAAATCCATCAGCTCCTGTAAATGTTACAGCAACAAAAACTGATGGCCTCAAAGATGATGGTGGGTTAAATAGTTTTACTCCAAACAACAACGGAGTATACCCTGTAAAAATTACCTGGGCTAAGCCTGATGGGGAAAATCCTTACGGTTATTATGTATATCGTTCGACAAAACCTGATTCATCATTCAGAAAAATTACAGATAATCCAATTACAGATGCTTTGAGTTTTATTGATGAAAATGAATCTGCACGTCCTGGTACTTTATACTATTACAAGGTCGTATCTTTGAATGTTTTAATGCAGGGTAAAAAAGCAAATGAGCAGACTTTGGATTCGCGTGGATATGGTGCACTTACACGGGATCAGTGGTTCCGTGAGTACAACAAAACTGTAAAGCGTTCTCAGTCAAAACTTACTCTAATGCATAAGAGTGATGATATGCAAAAATTAGGTTCTGATTCTGCAAATGGAGATATATGTGGAAAACTTACTTATAATGCAGAAGTTGCAGGTCTTGGTGCAGAAATAAAAATGCATTATGAAAAGTATGCAGATTATTATGTGAACAATAATCCAGAATTGGGTATATACTTCCTTCTCACTGGAGATACAAATACAACTGCAAATATGAGTGGTAATGGTTCAATGAGTGGAACTAATATGGCTGATGTTTCTGGAATGTATCCAGGTTATGCGAAATATAATAAACTCCAGATAAAGGGTGGTGGAGCAGGTGGTGGAGCATATATAGTCTGCACACAAGATAAAAACGGAAAAACAATTCTTGCTGAAAGCGATATAAGCTGGACAGTAGGTGAAGAATAGGAGATTTAGAAAAATGAATATAAAAAATAATAAGAAAACAATTTCTACTGTTTTGATGTCACTGGCATTTGTTATCACAATGATATTTACTTCCTGCTATCTTCCTAGTCCGCTTTATGGAACCTGGGCTGATAACGATGGAAATAAGATTCAGTTTGTTGATGACGGTACTTTCTCTGCTGCAATAAAAGATACTGATAATAAAATTATTCACTATGAAGGTAACTGGTCTACTGTCGATAATGTTTTGATTTTCAATATTCAGGGTGATACTTCATATACGCGAAATACAGAATGGGATATCCGCGGTGCAATGCTTTATTTGACCTGGACGGCAAATGGTAATACAAAAATGCTTACACTTTATCATATATCCCGCTAATCAGGTTACTAAGGAATACTGGAAATAATTATGAAAAAAATAATCTTATTGCCTTTTATATTTTTGATTGCTTCAGCACTTTTTTCACTCGATTTGAGTCTTGATATGTTCAAGAACTGCAAAATCATCTTTGATGAAGGTGTAAGCTATGCTCAGGTTACCAGAATTGAAAAGATGGATAACCGTTCAAATTTTGTTCGTGAAAATATGATGGCTGGTGCATATTTTTCTGTACAGACATTAGGGCTTCCTATTGTTGATTTTGAACTTGATGTCAGCGCTTACTATCCGTTTTATCAGGCTTTCAATGGAATGAAGCAGAAAACTCATAATATTATCAATTATGCTTTTGACGGATTCTTTGGAGCTCAGAAAACCTTTAAGCAGTTCAAGTATGTTTATATTAACTGTGCTGTTGGTATGCATTATATGTATCAATTAACTGATGAATACCACATGAATTATCTGGGAATTGGTGGTGAGCTTGGTTTTGAGTTACCGCTCTTACCACGCTGGACTATTGTAAACAGAAATTATATTTCTTACGATAATGCCAATCTTGGTTCAAACAAACTTATTCAGAAATTTGATGCGGCTTATAATTATCATTTTGATTTGGGAGTTCGCTATACTAAGCGTGTTCCTAATGAATATCCGTATATAAAAATCTGGCCGAAGGATAAGCCAAAGAAGGTTCGTAAAAATAAAAAGAAGAAGGCTGTGGTAGAAGAAATGAATCCTGAGGCTTCATCAGAAGCCCCAGAAAAAAATACACCGGTTGAACCAGGGAATGAAAAAATAGACTAGAGTCTTTCTTTAATTGCTGTAATATAGTCGGCGCAGGCTTGCGCCTGCTTACCAGGAAGCACATTCGTGCTTCTTGCCGATTACAGTCTACTTCTAATAGCACTGATAAACTGCCATGAATCGAGGACTTCTTTAGCAGCTGGTTCTGCAATGCGTGCAATATCGCCTGTCATATAGCCTTCTTCAATTGTCTGAAGGGTAGCTTTTTCAAGACGTTTTGCAAACTCAACAAGCTCTGGAGTTCCATCGAGTTCACCACGCTTAGCAAGAGCTCCTGTCCATGCAAAGATTGTAGCTACAGGGTTTGTAGAAGTCTTTTCACCCTTGAGGTAGCGGTAGTAGTGCTTCTGAACAGTTCCGTGGCTTGCTTCGTATTCGAAGTTTCCATCTGGGCTTACGAGTACAGAAGTCATCATAGCAAGAGAACCACAAGCTGATGCAATCATATCAGACATAACATCACCATCATAGTTCTTTGTTGCCCACATGAATCCGCCTTCGCTTCTCATAACACGAGCAACTGCATCATCAATCAAAGTATAGAAATATTCAATTCCAGCAGCATCAAACTTAGCTTTATATTCTTCATCAAATACACGCTGGAAAATTGCCTTAAAGTTTCCATCATAAGTCTTAGAAATTGTATCTTTTGCACCAAACCAAACGCTAAGCTTGCGGTCAAGGGCATAAGTAAAACAGCAGCGTGCAAAGCTTTCGATTGAGTTATCAAGATTGTGGATTCCCTGAATAATTCCAGGTCCCTTCATATCCATAATTGTCTTGCGGATTTCTTTTCCATCAACACCAGTGAAAACAAGTTCTGCTTTACCGGCAGTAGGACATTTAATTTCGCAGTTCTTGTAAACATCACCATAAGCATGACGACCAAGAACAATTGGCTTTTTCCAGCAACTTACAGTACCGTGGATATTGCTTACAAAGATTGGCTCACGGAATACTGTACCGTCAAGTTCTGCACGGATAATTCCGTTTGGACTTGGAGTAAGCTGTTTCAGTTTATATTCTTCAACGCGTGCCTGGTTAGATGTGATTGTTGCACACTTAACACCTACATGAAGACGTTTAATTGCTTCTGCAGCAGCATAGGTAATTTTGTCATCAGAATCATCGCGGCTCTTAAGTCCGAGATCAAAATATTCTGTCTTCAAATCAATATAAGGCAACAAGAGTTCATCCTTGATAACCTTCCACAAAACACGTGTCATTTCATCGCCATCAAGTTCGGCGATTGCATTTTTCATCTGAATCTTTGCCATAATGCGGTTATTATATAGAAAAAATATGTGTGTTGCAATGAAAAAGCCCGAGCGCAGGCTCGGGCTTTCTACGGAAGTCTAAAAAAAATTAGCGTCCCCAGGTAAGAATGAGGTCGTAGTTGTCTTCACGAACTTCAAAATACTGGTTGTATTCACCACAGGTAGGGCAGTATTCTGGTGCGTTTGGTCCTGTTACAATATGACCACACTTAAGACATTCCCAAACCTTTACAGAACTCTTTGCAAATTCTGCTTTTGAATCTTCATCTTTAATAAGTGAGCGATATCTGTCTTCGTGGCGTTTTTCAATTGCAGCAACTGCACGGAATTTAGCAGCGAGCTCTGCAAAACCTTCTTCTTCTGCAGTTTTAGCAAAACCAACATACATGTCGGTCCATTCATAGTTTTCGCCGTCTGCTGCAGCTTTTAGATTTTCAGCTGTACTGTTTATACCGCCGAGTTCTGTAAGCCACATCTTTGCATGCTGCTCTTCATTGCTTGCAGTTTTTTTGAAGATTTCAGCAACTTTACTGAGTCCTTCTTTTTCCGCTACTGCAGAAAAATATGTGTATTTGTTGCGCGCCTGAGATTCACCTGCAAAGGCAGCCAAAAGATTCTGTTCTGTTTTTGTTCCTGAGTATTTGCTCATACTAAGCTCCTATAAAATATAATACATCAATTATGTGCGATAACAATATATAAATCAAGACTAAAATAGGCCGCCAATCATATAAACTGCGAATGCACAAAGCCAGGCAACTGCACACTGCCAGAAAGCCATTGCAAAAGCCCATTTTGCACCTAATTCTCTCTTTACAGAAGCTACTGCGGCAATACAAGGGCAATACAAAAGGCTGAATACAAGAAGACTTGCTGCAGATAATGGTGTAAGTGCAGAGGCAACACCTCCTGCAAACAAAATCTCAAGTGTAGAAACAACGCTTTCCTTTGCCATAACTCCGGAAATCAGCGAAGTACAGATTCTCCAGTCGCCAAGCCCAAGTGGACGGAAAAGTGGTTCAATAAGGCCGGAAATCTTTGCAAGTATACTTTGTGATGAATCTTCAACAAAAGTCAAATGTAAATCAAAGCTCTGTAAGAACCAGATTACAATAGTTGCAATGAAGATTACTGTAAAAGCACGCTCAAGAAAATCTTTTGCTTTTTCCCAAAGAAGCTGACATACACTCTTAGGACTTGGAAGACGGTAATTTGGAAGTTCCATAACAAAAGGAACCGGTTCGCCCTTAAATAAAGTCTTTCTATATAATAGTGCATTCAGAATGCCTAAAATAATTCCAAGAATATAAAGTCCTGTCATAACAAGACCACCGTGCTTTGGGAAAAAGGCTGCTGTGAAAAAGGCATAAATTGGAAGTTTTGCAGTGCAGCTCATAAAGGGAGTCAGAAGAATTGTCATTTTACGGTCACGTTCACTCGGAAGAATACGTGTAGACATTACAGCCGGAACAGTACAGCCAAAGCCAATTAAAAGAGGCACAATACTTCGTCCTGAAAGTCCAATTTTACGCAGCAGGGTATCCATCACAAAGGCAACTCGCGCAATATAACCTGAATCTTCCAGCATAGATAAAAAGAAGAATAAGGTTACGATAATCGGGAGGAATGAAAGAACGCTTCCAACACCTGTAAAAATTCCATCTATTATAAGTGCATGGAGTACTTCGTTTGTGCCCATTGCTGTAAGGCCTGAATCAACAAGTCCTGTAAGTGCTTCTATTCCACTTTCCAGAAGTCCCTGTAAAAAGGCTCCTATTACATTAAATGTAAGGAAGAATACTAATCCCATAATCAGAATAAAGAAAGGAATGGCTGTATATTTTCCTGTGAGCAGTGTATCTATTTTTTGTGAGCGGATTCTTTCTTTGCTTTCATGAGGTTTATGTACAGTCTGCCGGCAAACATTTTTAATATAGGAATAGCGCATATCTGCCATAGCGGCGCTGCGGTCCAGTCCTCGTTCTGCTTCCATCTGAAGAGAAATATGCTCGAGAATCTCTTTTTCATTAACATCGAGGTCGAGTGCATATAAAATTCTCTTATCACCTTCGAGAAGTTTACTGGCTGCAAAACGAACCGGAATGCCTGCTTTTACTGCATGGTCCTGAATAAGGTGAATAACTGCGTGGAGGGCACGGTGTACGGCACCACCGGAATCATTTTCATCACAAAAATCCTGGCGAAGAGGCTTTTCCTGAAAGTGTGCTATGTGTACGGCGTGTTTTATAAGCTCATCAACACCCTGATTTTTAGCAGCAGAAATAGGAACAACTGGAACCCCAAGCAGCTCTTCCATTTTGTTGACATCGACTGAGCCGCCGTTGCCGGTAATTTCGTCCATCATATTAAGGGCAATTACCATTGGCACATCCATTTCAAGCAGCTGCATTGTAAGGTAGAGATTGCGCTCGATATTTGTGGCATCTACAATATTTATAATTCCACGTGGTTTTTCATTAAGAACGAAATTTCGTGAAATGATTTCTTCGCTTGTATATGGAGACATTGAATAAATGCCCGGAAGATCTGTTACAAGGGTATTCGGCTGTCCTCTGATTGCGCCGTCTTTTCGGTCTACTGTAACTCCTGGAAAGTTTCCTACATGCTGATTTGAACCTGTAAGCTGATTAAAAAGAGTTGTCTTTCCGGAGTTTTGATTTCCCACAAGAGCGTAGGTGAGGAGAGTATCATCTGGAAGAGGATCTCCGTCTCCTTTAGCGTGGAATTTTCCGTCTTCACCAAGACCAGGGTGCAGAGTTTTTACAACTGCATTTGCTGAAGTTGTTTTAGTTTTATGTTTGTTATCAGTTTCTGAAAGATTTTCGGTTTCAATTTCGATTTTTTCTGCATCTGCAAGACGCATGGTCAGTTCATAACCGTTTACATCAAATTCTATAGGGTCGCCCATAGGCGCTAGCTTTATTTTTGTTATGATGGTGCCTGGAATTACACCCATATCAAGAAAGTGCTGACGAAGTTCTCCGTTTCCGCCGGTTTTTGTAACCCGTGCAGAATCTCCAATTGCTAAATCCTTTAATGTCATAAATATTATGATAGTGCATTTTTAACTATAATTCAAATATGAATAAAATATTGATTAGCAATTTTGAAATTTATGAAGTATAATTATTATTGACAGGAGAGAATCGGCGATGGAGTTTTTACGGCAGCACCAGCTTTCGATTATGCTATTTTTGTGCGGAACCTGTACTGTTCTTGCTATTCTGAGTTTTTTTACAAGTTCTATGCCCAAAAAGAGAAGGCGTGCGCTGACTCTTCTTGAAGTTTATGCGGCTCTGCTTCTGTTTATGGACCGTTTTGCCTATCTGTTCCGTGGCGATCCTTCAACATTAGGCTGGTGGATGGTCCGCATTTCAAACTTTTCTGTTTATCTTTTTTCTATTTGTATCCTTCATGCCTTTACACTTTATTTGTGTGATTTATTTACAAATGAGGGTGGATTTAAAACAATTCCGCGCAGGTTAAAGATTGCGGAAGTTATTTTTGGCGTAAGCATTATTTTCCTTATTCTGGGAACTGTTTCAGGGCTTTATTATACTTTTGATGAAATGAACCGTTATCATCGTGGAACCGGCTTTTTAATGAGTTATGCTGGTCCGGTTATAATGATTCTGCTGCAGCTTTCGATGATTCTTCAATATTACAAAAGGATTGCCCGTAATATACGTATACCGCTTTTGTTTTTCTCTCTGATTCCAGCCTGTGCAACCTTACTACAGCTGTTTTTTTACGGTATTTCCTTTCAGAATATTGCCAGTGTTGGAATGGCTGCTCTGCTTTATATCTTTGTACTTGTTGATATGAATAAGCGGGTTAATCAGGTAAACCGTCTTGAAGTTCAGTATCTTAAGGATGAACAGAATAATATCATGACTCTGTTCAATCAGACTGCAATGGCTCTTGCAAATGCTATAGATGCTAAAGATGTATATACTCACGGGCATTCCATGCGTGTTGCAGAATATGCTCGGAAAATTGCAGAAGCAGCAGGTAAAGATGAAAAGTATTGTATAGATATATATTATGCGGGCCTTCTTCATGATGTAGGAAAGATTGGTGTGCCTGTGAGCATTATAAATAAAACGGGAAAACTTTCGGAAGATGAGTTTGCGGAAATAAAAAAACACCCTGTAATTGGAAAACAGATTCTTTCAAGCATTACAAAGTCTCCGTATCTTTCTATTGCGGCAAAGTCTCACCATGAACGTTATGACGGACGTGGTTATCCTGAAGGACTTAAGGGAGAAGATATTCCTGAAATTGCCCGCATTATTTCTGTAGCTGATTCCTACGATGCAATGACTTCCAAACGTAGTTACCGTGATCCGATTCCTCAGCAGAAGGTTCGCGAAGAAATAGTGAAGGGCACTGGAACTCAATTTGACCCGGTTTTTGCAAAAATCATGATTCATCTTATTGATCTTGATACTGAATATTCAATGAAGGAGCACGAGGAAGTTACTGAGCTTTCCGGTAAGAATATTCTGCACTGCCGAGAGTACCGTGAAGATAAATCTGAAGGCATTTTACTTAATGAAAGTATTACTAAAATGCGTCTTCATTATATTTGTGATGAAGAGAATGCGGGTCTTGATTCTGTTCCTTCTTTTGTTGTTTTTGATTCTCTGGATTCACGTATTCATGAAACAGAATCCAAACGTAAAGATCTGCTTTATCTGGAATATGGAACTATCCGCTTTGATGGTAAAACCGAATGTGTTGCAGCCCGTGACATCAAGGTTGAGTTTGAAAAGAATTCATCTGGCGCGGTAGATTTTGTAGAAGAATATAAAAAAGGTATTGATTATGATATTGAAGCTGTGCGTGTAAAAGATCATATGATGCTCAAGCTTTCAAGTCCGCTTAGCACTGTAAAATTTATTATGGCACTGCCGGACTGTTCTCATTACTGCTATCTTGGACTTACAGGTCTTCACTGTACAATATCAGATGTTGAAGTTCATAAATCTGAAAACGTTGTTCCGGCAGATTATATTCCGCGGATTGCTCCTGAACTGAATTATATTTCAGGTCCAGAGGGAAATATTCCAAGTATTCAGATTGATGACTGGTGTTCAGCTTTTACTGAGGGTGTGATTGTTACAGAACGTATGTCTATCAGTTTCCATACAATGAGTCTGCCTACTGCTCGTCTTATCTGGCATTGTCCCTATATTGTTCTTTATTATTCTGCTGATAAGCAGGTTCGCGGGCCCGGCTATAAAGAGTTTGCGCTTATTCGTCTTGATGGTGAGCATTGGGAATCAGATGGTCATGCCACAAACAATATGATTATAAATAAAACTGATGATTTTGAAGACTGGGAAACCTGGAAAAAAGTGAATAAAGCTGGTATGGACTGTAAGGTTAGTATTCACCGTGAAAGCCGTCGAATTACTGTAATTACAGAAAATGCCGGTATTCAGATTCGAAGTGTAACTGTTCTGCAGGAAGATATTCCTGATATTTATGTTGCTCTGACTGGCGATCAGTGTGTTCTGACAAATATCAGAATCTCATAATCTTCACAAATAGGCCTAAATATGGTATTCTTTCCTCTATATTTCTATAAAGAGGAACAAAAATGAAACTCCACAATTCTGGCGTAATCTATGAAAACGGTGCACTCCGTGACGCAGCCGCATCTGCAGACGGCGCAAAAAAGACAATTGCATATTCAATTCTGCAGAAACACAATACAAGCGGAGACGAAAGCAAACTTAAAATCAAGTTTGACAAAATCACTTCACACGATATTACTTACGTTGGAATTATCCAGACTGCACGTGCATCTGGTCTTGAAAAGTTCCCGATCCCTTACGTACTTACAAACTGCCACAACTCACTTTGTGCTGTTGGTGGTACAATCAATGATGATGACCACATGTTCGGTTTGACATGTGCACAGAAATACGGTGGAGTTTATGTTCCTCCTCATCAGGCTGTTATTCACCAGTATGCTCGCGAAATGCTTGCTGAGTGTGGTGCAATGATTCTTGGTTCAGACAGCCACACACGTTACGGTGCCCTCGGTACTATGGCAATTGGTGAGGGTGGTGGAGAGCTCGCAAAGCAGCTCCTCGGAAAAACTTATGATGTAAACTATCCTGGTGTTGTTGCAATTTATCTTACAGGCGCTCCTGTTCCTGGTGTAGGTCCTCAGGACGTTGCTCTTGCAATCATTAAAGAAGTATTTGCAAGCGGCTTTGTGAAGAACAAGGTAATGGAATTCATTGGACCAGGTGTTGCAAATCTTTCTGCTGATTTCCGTATCGGCGTTGATGTAATGACTACAGAAACAACCTGTCTTTCTTCTATCTGGGAAACTGATGGTAAAGTAGAAGAGTGGTATGCAATTCACGGCCGTGTTGGTGCTTATAAGGAACTTAAGCCACAGAATGGAGCTTATTATGATGCAGCAATCGAAATTGATTTGAGCGAAATCCGCCCTATGATTGCTATGCCATTCCATCCATCTTGTGCTTATACAATCGAAGAAGTTAATAAGAATCTTGATGATGTTCTTACTGATGCAGAAAAGCGTGCAAAGGTAAGCTTCGGTGATAAGGTAGATTTCAATCTTCATAACAAGATTATTGACGGCAAGCTTTATGTTGATCAGGGTATCATCGCTGGTTGTGCAGGTGGTGGATTCGAAAATATCTGTGCTGCAGCTGATATTCTTAAAGGCAAGGACAGCGGAAACGGCAAGTTTGTATTGAGCGTATATCCTGCTTCTATGCCAGTATACATGGAGCTTATGAAGAACGGTGCATTCGGTGCTTTGATTGATGCCGGTGCTGTTGTAAAGACTGCCTTCTGTGGTCCATGTTTTGGTGCTGGTGATACTCCTGCTAACGGTGCATTCTCTATCCGTCACTCTACAAGAAACTTCCCTAACCGCGAAGGTTCTAAGATTCAGAACGGACAGCTTTCTTCTGTTGCTCTTATGGATGCACGCTCTATCGCAGCAACTGCAGCAAACAAAGGCTTCCTTACAGCTGCTACAGAATTTGATACAGAGTTCAGCGGAAAGAAATATTTCTTCGATAAAGCAATTTACGAAAAACGCGTATATGATTCTAAGGGTGTTGCTCATCCTGAAGTTGAGATTCAGTTTGGTCCAAACATTAAGGACTGGCCAAGCATGAAGCCACTTTCTGATGACCTTCTCATCAAGATTGTTTCTGAGATTCACGATCCTGTAACAACAACAGACGAACTTATTCCATCTGGAGAAACTTCATCATTCCGTTCAAATCCACTTGGATTGGCTGAGTTTACATTGAGCCGCCGCGACCCAGCTTACGTTGGTCGTGCTAAGGCTGTTCGTGATGGAGCTGAAGAGGTTAAGGCTGAGGTAAAGACTGCAGCAGCCGCTCTTGATAAGTTCTCTGCTGGTTTTGGTGCACGCGCTGAGGCAGCAGGTCTTGGTTCATCAATCTTTGCTGTAAAACCAGGTGACGGTTCTGCACGTGAACAGGCTGCAAGCTGTCAGAAGGTTCTTGGTGGCTGGGCAAACATCGCTAACGAATATGCTACAAAGCGTTACCGTTCAAACCTCATCAACTGGGGTATGCTCCCATTCCTCTACAAGGATGGCGACAAGAATCTTCCATTTGCAAACGGCGACTATGTATTTATTCCGGATGTAAAGAAGATGGTAAGCGAAAAACTTCCAAGCTGTAAGGCATATGCAGTTAAAGCCGACGGTAAAGTAAACGAGTTCGAGCTTTCAACCGGCGACCTTACAGATGATGAAAGAAAAATCATCCTTGCCGGATGCTTGATTAATTTCTACAAGAATTAATTAACCGTCATAAAAGACGAAATAAATCGTCATTGCGAGCCGAAGGCGAAACAATCCCTAAAATAGATTGCCACGTCGCTGCGCTCCTCGCAATGACGTATATATATAGGAGACAGTATATGGTAGACTACACAGAAGGTTCAGGAAAACAGTATCACACAGGCGTTGGACCACAGGACATTGGTAAATACGTTATCATGCCGGGTGACCCGAAGCGCTGCGAAAAAATTGCTGCACACTTTGATAATCCGAAGCTTGTTGCAGACGTTCGTGAATACACAACCTACACAGGTACTCTCGAAGGAGTTCCTGTAAGCGTTACCTCAACAGGTATCGGCGGACCTTCTGCTGCAATAGCCATAGACGAGCTTGCTAAATGCGGTGCCCACACCTTTATCCGCGTGGGTACTTGCGGCGGTATGCAGGAAGACGTAATGGGCGGCGATATTGTAATTGCTACAGGCGCTGTTCGTATGGAAGGCACCAGCCGCGAGTTCGCTCCAATCGAATATCCTGCAGTTGCAAACCTGGACTGTGTAAACGCACTCGTAGCAGCAGCTACAGATCTTAAAGCTCCACATCACACAGGTGTTGTTCAGTGTAAGGACTCTTTCTTTGGTCAGCACGAACCGGAAGTTATGCCTGTAAGCTATGAGCTCGAAAACAAATGGCAGGCCTGGCTTCGTATGGGCTGTCTCGCAAGTGAAATGGAAAGTGCGGCTTTATTTATTGCCGGCCAGTTCCTTCGTGTCCGCGTAGGTTCATGCTTCCTCGTAGTTGCAAACCAGGAACGTGCTAAAAAAGGACTTCCAAATAAACAGGCACACGACACAGAACTTGCAATTACAGTCGGAGTTGAAGCTCTTCGCCGCCTCATAATTCAGGACAAGAATAAATAACCATGGTTATTTATTGTTAGCAGCTGAATATTTTATAGTAACATTTTTTTGCGTAGTCTCGTAAATCATGATATAATAGTAATCTATGAAGAGACGAGTCGCAGTTCTGGCTTGTGGCTGGAGTACATATTTTCTCAAAGATTTTATTCTTGGAATGCAGAGAGCTGTAAAGGATAAAAACATTGATATCTATGTATTCAACATGTATAACTACGATGAATATTCCGGCTTCCCGAACTGGACTGGTGCGTCTATTTTTAATCTTATTCATTATGAAGATTTTGACGGCATTGTCGTACTTGCAGATTTAATTGGTAATGTCAGAGTTCTCGAACGTGAACGCCTCAGAATCTTAAAATCTGGAAAACCTGCTGTATGTATCAATAAAAAGATGGAAGGCATCTGTTGTCTTCGAATTGATAATTACTCGGGAATGTATGATGCAATTCAGCACATTATAACAATGCATAATGTACGGGATATTGCATTTATAGCCGGTAAAGAAACTTCTATTGATATCAGTGAACGCTATAGGGCTTATACTCAGGTTCTTAAAGATAATAATATTGAATTCGATCAGAATAAGATTTTTTCCATTCAATTTACAGATTATCATTGTTCATATCGTTTCTTTTCAGATTATGTAAAATCCGGACGAAAGCTTCCTGAAGCAGTTGCCTGTGCAAATGACTTAATTGCACTTGGACTTCTTAAGGTCTGTGTTGAAAATAAAATCAATGTACCTGAACAGATTAAGATTATCGGCTTTGATGATATTACAGAAACCCAATGTACTCAGCCTTCTATTACAACTGTTCACAACAATGCAGAACTTCTTGGAGCAGAAGTAATCAACAGACTTGAGTTTGGAGTAAATCCTTCTCAGCTTTTGAAGATGAGAAGTACTCCTGTTCTGCGTCAGTCTTGTGGCTGTGCTTATATGAACACAAAACAGCAGAGCCGTTTTACTCTCAGCATTCTTGATGATGCAAATAAAAAAGAAGAGTTTGATACTCAGATAGAAGTAATAGGCGAGATTTTTGCTGAATCGGCAGATGTATTTACACTGCTTACCAACGTAGAAAACTTCTTTACAAAATCACACAATTTTGAAGGCTCAGATTTCTGTATCTTCATGAAATCAGACTGGACTTCTGTTCTTATTAACTCTATGGAAAATCTTCCTCAAAATTTAAATTATGGAACTCAGGTTCAGGCTATCTGTTCTGTTCAGGATAATAAAAAATATCTTCGCGAGATGATAAATACCCGTGAACTTATCCCTGCAAAAATGAAAACTGATGAAAGTTCAACTTTTTTATTTTTACCGGTTTTTCATCATTCTTATGTTCACGGATATTTTGTTACGAAAAATAATCTTTCTATGATTGATAATCGTTATGGTTATATCTGGTCCAGAACTCTTGGAACAAGTATTGAGCAATTCCGTAAAAAGAATATGTACAGACAGATGAGTCAGCAGTATCTTAAGCTTTCTACTAAAGATGCTCTTTCTGGTGCCCTTAACCGTCAGGGACTTGAAAAACTCGCAAAACCATATTATGCACAGAACAAAAAGAATGGTCTAACAACTGTTCTTTTCTTTGTTGATATAAATAAAATGAAGCATATTAACGACCAGTTCGGTCATCTGCATGGAGATCTGGCTGTAAAAACTGTTGCAGCAGCGGCCATGGAAACAGTTCCAAAGAACTGGCTTACAATTCGTTATGGAGGTGATGAATTCCTTATTGTAGGGAACAGCAAAAATTATAATGGCGAAGATTATTGTTCTATGATAAAAAAACGTTTGGAATCTAAGACTGCGGTAATGCATTTGCCATATAATCTTTCTGCAAGTGTTGGAACTTATTCAGTACCGGCTCACTCAGAACTAACTCTGGAGCAAGCTGTAGAAAATGTAGATAACATAATGTACGAACAAAAGCAAGCCTTCCATAAGGAAGACGATCAAAATAAAGAGGAAGCACATGAGTAAATCAAAGGTAAAATCATCTATTAGATTAAGTCTTGTATTGTGGCTGGGAATTGGTATGATTCTTATTTCCATCGTTATGACTTTTATGATAGGTCGTACTGTTCTAAGGAGCAATAAAGAGCAGATTACTAAGAATATCGTCACTCTTACAGAATCTAGAGGTGTAACTTTAGAGCGAAAGATGACAGAAATTGTTTATTCTGCAGAAGCTCTGGCCGGATTCTTAGGAGGTACCTGGGCTATTCCTGAAAAGCAAAGGCATTCTGCTGCTGAACAGGCAATACGTGCAATGGTAAAATCTTCCACAATTGATTCTGCGTGGGCATACTGGTTGCCAAATATGTTTGACCACAAAGACATTTTACGTAAGAATTATGACGACAATCCATCTGGACAGTTTAAGATTCATTATATTCGTGACAGAAATGGTCGTATCAAAAATGATATTGTTTCTGAATTTAGCGAAGCTCAGATTGAACAGGCTACAAATAGAGGAAGCACCTTTATTAGTGAGCCTGTACATACAACACTTGATGGGGAATCTGTTTTGACTACAAAGGTTTTTGCTCAGATTCAAAACTCGCTTGGTCAGCGAAGCGGTATTGCTGGTATTGATATTGTGCTTTCTGGTCTGGAAAACTTAATGGATGGCTCTTCTATTTTCCGTGGGACAAACTGTCAGTTCTTTACATCTTCTGGTGCCGTTCTCGCTTCTTCAGATCATTCGATTGTAGGACAAAAGTCTTTGTTCTTCCTTGATAATAATTTAAAATCATATTTTGACCCAATCTATATAAAGCCTGATGGAAGCCGTGCACAACCTGGAGATGACATTTCGGATTGTAGTATTGATTATTCTCCAATTAGTTTCAATACGGATATTAACCATCAGAATACGTTTGTTACAATAGTAAAAACTCAGGTAGACCGTACTGGTGATTCCTGGTTTTTTGTTTCTCTGACACCTGTATCTGAAATTGATAGCAGCGCATGGACTACTATCTGGATTATTATTACAGCTTTCGCGCTTCAGATTGTTATTGTAATTATTATTGTATTTGGTGTCGTAACAGGTATTACAAAACCTCTTAAGACTACTGTAGATGCCCTTCAAAATATTAGTGAAGGTGATGGAGATATGACCGTTCGTCTTCACGCACATCAAAATAATGAAATTGGTGCAATGTGCGATAGCTTTAATAAAACAATGGATAAACTTTCTGTTTCTATTAAAGATGTAAAAGCTTCAAGTGAAGAGATGGATCAAATTGGTACAGAACTCAATGATTCTATGAGTCAGACTTCACAGGCTGTAATTGATATTACCTCAAGTATCCAGTCAATTCAGGAGCAGATGCAGGATCATGCTGCTGGAGTTGAGGAAGCTCTTTCTGTAGTAGAACAGATTGTAAAGAACATTAAGAAACTGAATGAAAATATTGATACTCAGGCGGCAAGTGTTTCAGAATCTTCTGCCTCTATAGAAGAGATGACGGCAAATATTAACAACGTTACAAACATTCTTGAAAACAACCGTTCTTCAATGAATATGCTGGAACAGGCTTCTGAACTTGGTCAGTCTCTTATTAATAATATGGCTGAGCTTTCTTCTAAGATTCAGGATCGTTCAAAGAATCTTCAGGAAGCATCTTCTGTAATCAGAAATATTGCGAGTCAGACAAACCTTCTTGCAATGAATGCTGCTATTGAGGCTGCACATGCAGGAGACAGTGGACAGGGATTCTCTGTAGTTGCCGGTGAAATTCGTAAACTTGCTGAGGAATCTGCTTCGCAGGGATCTAGAATCCAGAATGAACTGAAAGATGTTCAGGATCTTATCAAGACTGTTACTGAATCTACAAATCAGGTACAGAATCAATTCAATAGCATCTTTTCTCTGACAAAAACTGTAAGTGAGCAGGAATTGATTATTGATGAAGCTATGAGACAGCAGAACGAAGGTGGAGCTCAGATTCTTAATCTTATTAGAACTATTAATGATATTACAAATAACGTTAAGAACGACTCTGACGAAATGATGGAAGGTAGTAAACAGGTTTCCTTTGAAATGGATCGTATTGCCCGCATGACAACTTCTGTAAATAATAATGTAAAGAATATGACCGACAAAACAGATGCAATCGGCAGTTATTCACAGAAAGCTCATGAATGTGTAGAAAAGAACGTTGAAAGTATTGCAAAACTTCGTGATGCAATGAATAAGTTCAAGGTAGAATAGGTCTGGAGGTGATTCTTATGAAAAAGATAATTACATTTCTTACAATATTAATGCTTAGTTGTACTGGAATTTTTGCACAGGAGGTGGATGGCGATATTCCAGATGGTGCTTCTTTCGTTTTTGATGGATTTGAAAAAGGAAATTACTGGATTTGGGCTGGTTTTGACTGGCATCAGTATGGTGATTTCTGTTATGCATCCGGAGCTAATATTTCGAGAGAATGGGCTTCTGAAGGTTCTCATTCTCTTGAAATGACAATTGATGAAATGCCTCCAGATGCTAAAAAAGCTGGAATCTGGTTCTATGATGGAACAAATGATCTGTCTGGTTCGAAGTATATGGTTATGGATTTTTATAATCCTGAAGATATTACCTACTATATAGATATTGCAATACAGGCAACTAGTGGATGGAACTGGTGTGATTTAGGTTCTTTTGCATTACCAAAAGGAGAACATTATGTTGTTCTGAGTATGGAAAAATTTACAGAACGACTTTATGATGTAAAAAGAGTTTTAATCTACAATAATACTGCTGGAGCCTATCCAAAAGATGCACACTTTTTTGTTGATAATATCCGCTTAATAAAGTAGACTTTTTTCATTATGAAAATTGACTCTACTCAGCTTAAGTTCATTTTGGAAAATACGCCAGCCTCACAGAATATTATGCTTGTGGGGCGGCACGGAATTGGTAAATCTCGCATTTTAGAAGACTTTTTTGCGGCTCGCCGTGAAAAAGTCGTTACTTTATTTTTGGGACAGATGAGTGATCCCGGCGATTTAATTGGACTTCCTCATCTTGATGAGGCAACCGGTCGTACAGAATTTATGCTGCCATACTGGTTTCCGACAGACGGACAGCCGGTTGTTCTTTTTCTGGATGAATTAAACAGAGCCCGCCCTGAAGTCTTGCAGACTGTCATGGATTTAACTTTAAACCGTAAGCTTGCTGGTAAGAGTTTACCGGATGGTAGTAGAATTATCAGTGCAGTAAATGGTGGCAGTGAATATCAGTTGACGGATCTGGATCCGGCTTTAGTAAGTCGTTTTAATATTTATGAGTTTGCTCCGAGTGTAGAAGACTGGATTAACTGGGCACGTGAAGTAAAGCTCGATTCAAGAGTAATTTCCTTTATTGATGAAAATCCGGAGTTCCTTGATGGTGATGAAGCTTTTTCTGAAGACAATTTGGAGCGTACTCCAGATCGCCGCAGCTGGGAAAGAACTTCAAAAATTATTGAGGAATTTAATGAACTTGGAGAACTCCAGTTGTCTCTTGTTTCCGGTATTATAGGAGACAGAGCAGCGGCAAGTTTTTTCAATTTTGTAAATTCAAAAAAAATCCCTTCTGCTGCAAAAATCCTTGAAGGAGATTTTGAAGAAAATAAGAAGTTACTGAATGAGTTGACTTTTACGGATTTTACCCAATTGAATGAAGCAGTTTTCCGATGGCTTGAAAAGGCTTGTGATAAGACTGGTAATGAAGTTGCAAAAAATTTGGAAGCATATTTTGACTGGTTTTCTTTGAATGATAAAAAAGAATTGCAGGCTCATTTTGCAAGTCTTGTTTCTGCAGATAGATATCCGGAAACCTTAAATTATATTTTAGAGAAAACACCTTCTCTTTATCACAAGCTTCTGGATTTAAGTTCTGAATTATAGATTATTGCGGATACATATAAAATGACTTGTGAAAAGCGTCTGAACTCGATAATTAAACAATGGTTTATTTCTGAGCCTCTATTATTCTCTGTAGTTACAACACATCATTTTGTTATGAATGATTCTTTGAGTGTACCTATGAGGTCAGGACATTTTTGCATTGAGTTTTCAGAACTTCTTACCAAAGACTTTAATGATGCTGAGCTTTCAGATTTTCTGAAAATTGAAGCTTACAGAATCTTGTTAAAGCATCCTTATGCAAGGCAGCCGTACAAGTCAAATCCTACAGCAATGCAGCTTGCAAGTGACGTGATAATTTCAAAATATTTTACACCTCAAAGCGGAATTGAAACTGCTGGTGTCATTTATTTGAAAAGCCAGGCATGGAGATTTTCTACATTGGATTTTCCGCTTGGTAAACGCTGGGCAGATACAGAAGAATTAAGGTTTTTCCAGAGAAACCTTAATATTGACCGCGCTACAGGACTTTTGAAAACCGTTGATGATCTTACTTTTGAGCAATGGTATAAGTGGCTTTTGTTTTTAATCCGTGAAAGTTCTGCTGGGGGTGGAGAAGCGAGCGGAGAAGGTGCCCTTAGTGATTATGATCTTTCTGCAATTACCCAGAGTTCAGAATTATGGCAGGAAGATGAAAATGCACAGAATCAGATAAACGATAAAATCAAAAAAGCAGAAATTGAAGAAGGCTGGGGCGAGACTGGCGGAAATTTACAGAGAGAACTACAAACAGATGTTGATTTTTCTTTTGATTACCGTCGTGCACTTACAAAATTTCGTTCAAATATTGTAAGTGCAAATCGTCGTCTTACCCGTATGAAGCCGAGCCGTCGTTATGGTTTTTCTGCTATGGGAAGCCGCTATGAACGTAAGGCTGATATTTTAATTGCAGTAGATGTGAGTGGGTCAATTACAGATGAAAGTTTTGCACGTTTTTATTATGCAATCAAAAATTTCTTTTTTTTGAGGATTATAGAAAATATTGATTTAATATTTTTTGATGTGAATCTAAAAAATACTACGCCAGTAAAGTTTTCAAAAAATCTAAAACTGGCAGAAATTACAGGTCTAGGTGGAACAAATTTTCAGCCACCTGTTGATTATTTTATGGAAAATAAAAGCCGATATTCCGGTATGATAATTTTTACAGACGGAGAAGGAGAAGTTCCGAAAATTGGAGGAGCCGCCGGTAGCCGAGGATTGGGTAATGCTTCTATCCTTTGGATTTTAGATTCACGGCTTGCCTATGAAAAATCCCGCTGGTGGGTTGAAAGCCTGCCTGGAAACTTTGCAACCTTTTTACCATAATTAATGGAGGAAAAATGTCTTCACAAAAATATTCAGATTCAGAAGCAGATTTCTGGAAGGAACATTTCGTACATCTTCAGCATAAAAATATGGTCCGCACAAATGCACAACCGCTTCGTATGGCAGACTGCCGTACTGAATTTGAAGCATTCTCTGTGTCACATCCGGATGCAAAAATTTCCTGTGAATATTTTTCTTCCTACTGTACATTCGAAGTAACTTTGACTTCAACAATAAAACTCCGTCTCTTCATCCAGAACAACATAAAAGCCAGTATTATGCAAAAATGCGGCCCAGAATACATCAAGATCTGCGATGCAAAGTTTCCGTACAATCCATTACCAGAAATCTCGGAGTTCCTGTCAAAACTCCCTAACTACCTGAAAGAACTGGATCAATCACTAGAAAATAAATCCCGCTCAGAACGCCGCCAGAAGCTGGCCCTGGAGTTCATTAAAGCGTATGCCTCAAAACACTTACAAGTCCCACACGAAGTTTTATCAAACCCCGACGGCACCTACACCTTGAAACTGCCTGCAAATAGCATAAATATACAAATCACTGAAGAGAATTTTAAACAAAAAATCTCCGAGTTGTAAAAATCACGTGATTTTAGCGCGAAGGAGTGAGACATAGGTCAAAAAGACTTTTTTGGGGGATGCCGCGGGAGCGGCATTATTATGGTTTCCATACCCCCAAAAACGTCTAGCGCAATATTGCGCGTTTTTGACCTATGAATCACGACTGGAAGCTAAGAATACGGTATTTTCTTTTTAATCTCTTGCATATTTTTGCATAAAGATGTATATTTTCTGTATATTTATGCAAAATAACGCCATTCAGGAGGCTAATATGGCAAAAGATAAAGTAATACTTGCTTATTCCGGTGGTCTTGATACAACCGTTATCATCCCATGGCTCAAAGAAAATTATGATTATGACGTAATCGCTGTATGTATTGACGTTGGACAGGGCGATGACTGGGAAGCAATTAAATCACGTGCTCTCAAAACAGGAGCTGCTGCATGTTATGTTGTAGATGCACGTCAGGAATATATTGAAGAATACATCTGGCCGGCGCTCAAGGCAAATGCAGTTTATGAAGATGAATATCTCCTCGGAACTTCAACAGCCCGCCCGCTTATTGGAAAGATTCTTGTTGAGTATGCACGTCAGGAAAAGGCTGTTGCAATCTGTCATGGTGCTACAGGTAAGGGAAATGACCAGGTTCGCTTTGAGCTTGCTATCAAGGCTTTTGCTCCAGACCTCAAGGTAATTGCTGCATGGCGTGATGACAAGTGGAACATGGACAGCCGCGAAGCTGAAATTAAATATCTCGAAGACCGCGGTCTCGAAGTTCCTATGAAGAAGGATCAGTCTTACTCACGCGATGAGAACATCTGGCACTTGAGTCACGAAGGTCTTGAACTCGAGAAGACAGAAAACGAGCCAAATTACAAGCACATGCTTAAGAATACATGCGTTCCAGAGGAAGCTCCGGAAGAAGGCGAGTATGTAACAATCGACTTCGAAAAGGGTATTCCAGTTGGTCTTAACGGTAAAAAGATGAACGCCCTCGACCTTTTGAACGAGCTCAACGTAATTGGTGGACGCAATGGTGTTGGTCTTGTTGACATCTGTGAAAACCGCTGTGTAGGTATGAAGAGCCGTGGTGTTTACGAAACACCGGGTGGAGCAATCCTTTACTTCGCACACAGAATGATGGATCACATCTGTCTTGACCGCGAAACTTACCATTACAAACAGCAGGTATCTCTCCGTATGGGTGAGCTTATTTATGACGGAAAGTGGTTCACAACTTTGATGGATGCATGTATGGCATTTGTTGATAAAACAGAAGAAACTGTAACTGGTTGGGCAAAAGTTAAACTTATTAAGGGTGCTATCCGTGGAGCTGGTTCTGGATCTAAGTACAGCCTCTACAATGAAGAGATTGCTTCATTTACAACTGGTGAACTTTATAACCATAAAGATGCTCAGGGCTTTATAACTTTGTTTGGACTTCCACTGAAGGTTCGTGCTATGATGGAACAGAAGGTTGGTGAAGGCCAGGCAATTGCAGAAAGCAAGAACCTTAAGAAGCGTCCAACAGAATAATAAGGAGGTATAAATATGAAGAAATTAATTATTTCTCTTTTAGTTTTAGGATCTCTTTGTGTAAATGTTTTTGCACAGGATGTTGAAGATGTAAATGTTTCAACTGGTGAAGATTTTAAGCATAATGAAGTATATCTGTCTGCAGGTACATCTTCATTAATCGGTGCATTCTCTGGATTATTTGTGGCTTTAGGTCAGGGATTTGCAGATGCTGTGGCTAAAAATGAGGAAGAAAATGGTTCATCAACTATTTCTGTTGAACCTACATTTGGTGTGACAGCAGGATATAATTATTTCTTTAATAAATATTTTGGTCTTGGTGGAATGATGACTTATGAGAGATTTATAAGTGTGAACATGATGTCCGTACAGGCAAAACTTATTGGACAGTATGGATGGACTCATTTTAAGATTTATCAGTCTGCCAGTGCAGGTCTATTGGTTATACCGGAAGTTGGAGCAACAAATTTTATATTTGATTTTACATATCTTGGTATGAAGTTTGATTTTGACCATTTCAATATTTTTATTGAAGGTTCAGTTCCTTCAACCAGTTTGATAAAACTTGGAGCTGCATTTAAGTTCTAAAAAGTTGATTATTATTTCTTCTTTAAGATAATAATCGTTATATCATCTTTACTAGGCTCGTCGCCTATGAAGGTGAGGATATCGCTGACAATGCAGTTTACCTGCGTTGTCAGCGGTCTATCTGCATTTCTGAAAATCGATTTTAAAAGTCTGTCCTTACCAAAATCTTCACCCTGTGCATTAGTAGCTTCTGTTGCTCCATCAGTAAAGAAAATCAGTTCATCACCACGTGACATTTCAACTGTGTGAGATATAAAGTTTGTTGGAATATCTGGAAGTCCAATTGCTCCAAAGGCAGTATTATCATCTTCTACATAATTAGCAGAATCATCTTTTGCGCTGTAATAAATTGGCATAGAGTGTCCTGCATTTATAAATTCAACCTTATCACCATTAAATCGGGTAAGAATACCTGTAAGATAGTTTTCGATATTACCTTTTTCTTTTATATAACGTATATTGATACGGTCAATGATTGATTTCAGTTTATCAGTTTTTCCATTGTAAAATTCCTGGAAGATAATGTTTTTTACGAGCATTGTTACAAGTCCAGATGCAATACCGTGTCCAGATACATCAAAGATTCCTATTCCATCAAGATTGTTTCCAGTACTGTATATATCAAGAAAGTCTCCGGAAACACCTGCCATTGGTTTATTGTAATAAGAAATTGCCCACTCATCGTAGATTGTTTCATTATGTTTAAAGAAACTCTGCTGCACAACCTGAGCAAGTCTTAATTCGTTTTCAATGTTTTCCTTATATTCATGTTCACTTCTATGGTGAAGGAAGTTATCTTTTTCAGTTCCCCATCTTTTGAAAGAAAGAAAGTAAAGGATAAGAATAAAGATAACTGAATCCATTACAATAAACATATTGTAGTTATTGATTATATGTGGCATTAAGACAAATGAGCCTGCAGTAGCAGCTGTACAGAAAATTACTGGTGAGATATCAAAAAAGACCGGGAAATTTACTGTAACGCAGGCAAAAACAATCATCGCATTGAAGAGATTATTCTCAAAATATAAGATGTACATTGGAAATGCCATTAAATAAACGAAAAGAAAATAAGTCGGTATCATTTTTACAGTAGAACGTGTAAAGTTCAATTTTCTAAGTCTTGCTGCAGAAACGATGCATATAATTCCAAAAACAATATATGTTAGAAAATAAATAAATCGTGGCAGATAATTAAGATATTCGCCCTTATGAAGTATCAGAATACAGATTATTCCAATAACTCCCATGATAATAAGCATTGTCTGGGCTTTCCACATTGTGATAAGATTCTTATCAGCCATTACAAGCTTACACTCTTCTGGAGCTCTGTATTTGTCTTCGAGTTTTCGGATTAATCTGCTGAATAAAGTCGGAGAACGATCCTTCATAATACACCGGTTATCTTTCTATTTTACAATGAAATCGCTGATTTATCAACTTTCTTAAACTTTCTTAAACTTTCTTAAACTTTCTTAAACTTTCTTAAACTTTCTTAAACTTTCCTGATTATTACAATTGTAATATCATCAGATTGCGATGCGTTTTCTGTGAACATACCCATATCAGAAAGCATTAAATGAATCTGATTTTCAAAAGGTTTTTGAACTGCGTTTTTTACGGATGTAAGTAAACGTGTGTTCCCATATTCATCATGTTCTGAATTCATTGCTTCCTTAACACCATCAGTAAAAAGAATAATTTCATCTCCAAACTCCATTTCAAACTTGGCTTCCTGAAAGAAAGGTTCAATCGAATTCAGCCCGACAACACTGCTGGAATACTTTCGTTCTGAATCAAAAAATAAGCATTCATTATTTGCTTTTCTGTACAGAATAGGAGAGGGGTGTCCGGCATTAACTATTTCAATCTGATTTTCATTTATACGCAGAAGAATACCTGTTAGATAGTTTTCGATGTTACTCTTTTCATTTTTAATTCGTTTATCAATTATTTCCATTACTTGCGAGAGTGGTTTATTATAATTCTGATGAAATTCCTGTTGAAAAATATTTCGGACAAGCATTGTTACAAGTCCGGAAGAAATCCCGTGACCTGAAACATCGAAAATACCAACTCCCTTAAGAAGAGTACCCTGTGTGTAAAAATCATACATATCTCCTGAAACACCAGCCATTGCTTTACTGTAATAAGAGATATCATAATTTATTAAGTCAGGTATTTTTCTTTTTGAAAAACTTTCCTGAACAAAAGCTGCAAGTTCAATTTCCTTTTCGATTGTTTCAATATGTGAATTACGTACTTTTTCAAGAGTAAATTCCTTGATTAGAGAATTCCACTTAAAAAGGCTGAGAATACTCATTATGACTGTTGTAAGACACGTGTTTAGTATCATAGTAAATGAGCCAACAGAATAAAGAGCAAAACAGATTACTATTGTAAAAGCAGACAATAATATGATAAAGAAAAGCGGTTCAACTGCAAGCATTACAATTGCAATGATACAGACATTTACATAAACCGTATAAGAACTCAATGGTGTAGTTGAGTAGAAAAGCAGTGAGACACTAAGCAGCAGAAGGAAAAAAATTGCAAGATATGTAGGCTGATTACGACGCCAGATAGGCCATTCCGGGTGATGTGTAGATTGTATGGCTACAAGCAGAACAAGAATACTGCTTAAAATATATCCGGTATAATAAATGAAATCAAAAATATGCTCTTTCGGATTTGAATGATAGCGTATTGTCGTAACAATACACATTATTATACCAAAAGTGAATAAAATTTGTTCCAGCTGAGCCAGCCTGTGAAGATTTTTTGCTATGATTCCTTTCTTAAGATCTTTAGGCATAAGAAATCTTTCCCGAAAGGATTTGTGTATGTTTTTCTTCGTCTTCAAAGTGTTATCCTCAATATAATATTTTGGACAACATTATTAATTACTTCTATTATATTATGACTATTTGAATAAAGCAAACAAAAGCTATATTGAAAAATCCGTGCTAAAGTGTTATTTTATTCTATATATTTATTTTATTTCTCAGGAGCATTTTATGACATACACTGCAGAAGTGGAGCATATGTGTCCTTTGGCAAAAGGCGCATATCATGGTCCTGCACCAATCCCTGAAGAGGGCGAGTGGGTACAGGTAAAGAAAATTGAAGATATTTCCGGATTCACACACGGTATCGGTTGGTGTGCACCACAGCAGGGTGCCTGCAAACTTTCTTTGAACGTAAAGAATGGAATCATCGAAGAAGCATTGGTTGAGACTATCGGTTGTTCTGGTATGACTCACTCAGCTGCTATGGCTTCTGAAATCCTCATTGGTAAAACAGTTCTCGAAGCTTTGAATACTGACCTTGTTTGTGATGCTATCAACACAGCAATGCGCGAACTCTTTATGCAGATTGTTTACGGTCGTTCACAGTCAGCTTACTCTAAGGACGGACTTAAAGTTGGTGCTTCTCTTGAAGACCTCGGAAAGAACCTCCGCTCTCAGGTAGGTACAATGTTCGCTACTCGCAAGACAGGTCCTCGCTACCTCGAAATGACAGAAGGATACGTTGAAACTTGTGCTATCGACAAGGACAACCAGATTATTGGTTACAACTGTATCAACTTTGGTAAACTTATGGACGCTCTCAAGGCTGGAAAACCAGCTGAAGAAGCTATCGCTGGTGCACGCACACACTATGGTCGTGTAACTGCAGATCAGGGTATGGTAAAACTTATCGACCCACGTAAAGAATAGTCACAGGAGGAAATTGAATTATGGCATTATTTGAAGATTTTGAAGGCCGCATTCCTCAGGTGAATAAGGCTCTTAAAGAATATGGCTTTGCAGAAGGCGAAGCTGGATTGAACGAAGCTCGCAAGCTTTGTCAGGACCGTGGATTTGATCCATATGAAATCTGTCAGTCTACACAGCAGATTTGTTTCGAGGATGCTAAATGGGCATATGTACTCGGATCTGCAATCGCAATAAAAGAAGCAGAAAAGACAGGAGACAAGACTGGTTCTACAGCTGCTGCAAACATCGGTAAGGGACTCCAGGCATTCTGTTTGCCAGGTTCTGTAGCTGATGACCGCAAGGTTGGTCTTGGACACGGAAACCTCGGTGCTCGTCTTTTGAGTGAAGAGACACAGTGTTTCGCATTCCTCGCAGGTCACGAATCTTTCGCTGCTGCAGAAGGTGCTATTAAGATCGCTGCTAACGCTAACAAAGTTCGCAAGAACAAGCTCCGCGTTATCTTGAACGGTCTTGGAAAAGACGCTGCTCAGATCATTTCTCGTATCAACGGCTTTACATACGTTCAGACAAAGTTCGACTACTTCAACGGTGAAGGAACTGACAAGGCTCTTACTGTTGTAAAAGAAATCCCATACGGAAACAACCCAGACCGCCTTATCGTAAAGTGCTACGGTGCTGACGATGTACGCGAAGGTGTTGCAATCATGTGGCACGAGGATGTTGATGTTTCTATTACTGGAAACTCTACAAACCCAACTCGTTTCCAGCACCCAGTTGCTGGTACTTACAAGAAAGAGCGCTTGCTTGCTGGTAAGAAATACTTCTCTGTAGCTTCTGGTGGTGGTACAGGTCGTACACTTCACCCAGATAACATGGCTGCAGGTCCAGCATCATACGGCTTCACAGATACACTCGGTCGTATGCACTCAGACGCTCAGTTCGCAGGATCTTCATCAGTTCCAGCTCACGTTGAAATGATGGGATTCATGGGAATGGGTAACAATCCTATGGTTGGTTGTACAGTTGCTTGTGCAGTAGCCGTAGCTGGAAGTTTCTAGTTCTACACTAAATAAAAAAGAGCTCCGTGAATAAACGGAGCTCTTTTTTATTGTATATCAATTATTAGTATCCTAAAGAAGTAAGGAATTTTTCGAGTTCGGAATATCCTTTCAATTGACACCATTCTACTGCAGTTCTCTTTGGACCTCCGCCACTGATTGAAATTTTGCTGAAATCATAATTAAATTTTGCAAGGATTTTGGCTGCAGGAAGATTATTCTGTTTGATTACATTTGCTCCAAATTCAGACTTATCATTATCAATTTCAATTCCTTTTTCAAGCAGCTTTGAAATTGCATATTCGTTATTGCACATAATTGCAAGCTGGATCGGATTTACATTTGCCCAGCCATAAACGATTTTCGAATTTAAATCGGCAGTATCTAATGAAGCATCAAACATTTCATTGTTATGTGAAGTGATTGAATAGGTGAAGATTGTAATACCTTTTGAATCCTGGTCATTAAAGGAAATGTGATTTTCATCCATATATTTAAGGATTTCATCTTTTGGAGCCTTTGCATTAACCATTGTCATTAAAAGAGGAATAGCTTCATGCTTTGCAATATTCTGAAGAATGATATCTTTATCTGGAGTTTTGTCTGTAACAAAATTATGGAAGCATTTACGATCCTTAAAGAAAGCGATTGGTTTTCCTTTTTTAGGATAAATGAAGTAAACAGTCTTTTTAACGGATTTTCCTGCATCAATTGTTACTTCATTTGGTTCATACATATTCTTCTTAGGAATATCGAATGAACTGAAAACTATGTCGTTATTTTCATCTGCAGTTCCAAGTTCAATTCCCTTAAGTTTACTGAGATTATAATTTTCTAATTTTTCTTCACTGCTGTTAATAATTTCAAAATTCACTTCAGCCATTGTGTAGTTATTTGAATCACGAGGTGAAAAAACACTCTGTCCAACAGTAACTTTGTTTACAGGGTATTTAAGTGAAGAAATTTTTACCGAAACTGTATCAGAAATTACAACAGGCTCAGCAGTAATTTTTACCGATGCAGCAAAACAGGTAACTGCAGCAAGAAAACCAACGAAAATAAAACTAATAATTTTTTTCATTATTTCGCTCCTTTTTTATAATTATATTAGATAAAATTGAATAATGAAAGTTTGAAATCTACGTTTTTTTATTATTTATTTTAATGTATAATTTAATCATGAAAAAACAACCCAAACTTTCAAGTCTCATAGACAAAGCATGTTTCGATTATAATCTCATTGAAAAGGGCGACCGCATTCTTATTGGTGCCAGCGGTGGGAAGGATTCTACTGCACTCATTGAATATTTTGCGAACAGGGCTAAGAGACCGGAGTGTGGGTTTGAGTATAAGGCGTTGTTTATAAAAAGTGATTTTGCTCCGGAATTTCCTGAGGGTATTATGGCGAAGTTCCGCGAGTGGAATGTTCCTTTTGAATCAATAAATGTAAATGTACTTGAGCGCGTAAAGCCCGGCCAGAAAATGAGCTGCTGGTGGTGTTCTACTCAGAGGCGCTCCGAGCTTTTGAGTTATGCACTGGATAATGATTATAACAAGATTGCTCTCGGCCACCACATGGATGATATTCTTGAAACTCTTTTAATGAATATGCTTAATAAAGGTGAGCTTGCTGCTATGCCGCCGCGGCTTAAGTATGATAAGTTTCCGGTGAGTGTTGTGCGGCCTCTTTGTTATGTAAGTGAAGAACGGTTGATTGAACACGCAAAGGAAGAGGGCTATGCAGGTTTTACCTGTACCTGTAATTATCAGGATAATTCAGACCGTAAGGAAGCTCGCCGCAAACTCGAAGAACTAACCGAAGGCTCTCAGTCAAAAAAAGAGCGGCTGTTTGCGTCGTTGCGCAATATCCAGCCGCTGTATTTACCGTAATAGATTGCTTCGCCTGCGGCTCGCAATGACAGCACTTTTCGTCATTGCGAGGAGCGTAGCGACGTGGCAATCCATTAGCGGATATTCTTCTCAATGAAATCCTTTTTCAATTCCATCAATTTCTCTGTGAGAGAAACCTTGTAAATATGAGGATTCAGGATTCTCTTGTATGACTCGTCGAAAGCTTCGAGCTGGCTCTGCATTGTTGTGCGGCTGATCTTAAGCTGTTCGCTGTCTGGAAGACGTGGAGTTACGCGCTGGCCATTTTCGAGACGCTTTTTCAAAAGTGGTTCAACCTTTGCCGCCTTACATGTGAACTGGCGATAATCTACCATAGGGTGGTAGTAGCGGTACTCTTTTCCTGCTTCGATTGTTTCATCTTCAAGAGAAAGAATATCTGCAAGAGCCATTCCGTTTTCATCATAAAGACGGTAAACATTCTTAATACCAGGGTTAGTTGTCTTTGCAGGATTATCAGAGAACTTCATTGCTGGAACCATTTCTCCTGTTGCCTTGTCGTTACGTGCAGCAAGTTTATAAACACCAGTGAAAGAAGATTCATTTCCACCAGTAACCATATGAGTTCCAACACCCCAGCTGTTGATTGGAGCACCACCAGCAACGAGTGTAGTAATGATTTCTTCTGTAAGTTCATTTGAAACGCTGATTTTTGCCTGTGGGTAACCTGCACGGTCGAGTTCTTTACGAACTTCACGTGTGAGGTATGAAATATCACCTGAATCAAGGCGAACACCAAAGTTATAGCCTTTTTCTACAAGTTCACCACCAGCGATGATTGCGTTCTTAATACCAGATTTCAAAGTATCATAAGTATCAATAAGGAATACAGAATTAGTCGGATAGATTTTAGCATATTCGCGGAATGCTTCAAGCTCCGAACCGTGTGACATAATCCATGAGTGAGCCATAGTTCCCATTACAGGAATACCGTATTCTTTTCCGGCAAGTGTGTTAGAAGTTCCTGCGGCACCACCAATGTAAGAAGCACGGGTAGCACTCATGCCACCATCAGGTCCCTGTGCACGGCGAAGACCGAATTCCATAATCGGTGCTTTCTTAGAAGCAAGCCAGATGCGGGCTGTTTTTGTAGCAATAAGACTCTGGAAGTTTACGTGATTCAAAACAAGAGCTTCGAGAATCTGTGCTTCAATAAGATTTGCATGAATGCGAACAAGTGGTTCCTGAGGGAAAATTACAGTTCCTTCATCCATTGTATAAAGGTCACCTGTGAACTTGAAATCCTTAAGATAATCAAGGAAGCCCTGTTCAAAAATCTTCTGTTCTGCAAGATACTTAATATCATCTTCGCTGAAACGGAAGTTTGTGATAATATCCATAAGGGTTTCGTTTCCGGCAAGAATTGAGAAACCGCCGTTAAAAGGATTTCTACGGAAGAACATGTCAAAAACAACTTTTTGATTCATGTTCTCCTTCCAATAGCCCTGAGCCATTGTCAGTTCATAAAAATCTGTAAAAAGTGCGCTGGTAATATTATTCATAATCATTCCTTATTATATTTTTCATTCCGAAACAAGTTCATCATGTTATTTACTTAAATAAAATCAGAGACAGAAATCTCTTCAGCTTTTTTTATCATATCTGCATCCGGATTATGCGGCCGCTTGTTATAAAGATAAGTATAACGGGCTCCAATATATCCGCTGACAAATCTGCTCATAAAAGCTGTTATGCGCCACTTAAAAAGCAACATAGAAATTCGTTTATTCTTAAATGCTCTTTTAAGACACTGTGCAACTACCTTCTTTGGTGGAATGCCGCCTTTTACTTCCGGACGAGCTCCATTAGAGGCCACGTTTGCAAATTCAGTACTTACAGAACCAGGGCATAAAGCACAAACCTTAATTCCTTTGTCATGCAATTCTGCAGCAAGCGCAACAGAAAAGTTCAAAACGTATGCTTTTGTTGCTCCGTAAACAGCAAAATTACCAAGAGGTAAAAAGGCTGCAAGGGAAGCTGTATTTATAATTACAGAATCTTTCTTCAGATAGGGAAGTGCTACACCACAGATACCTGTTACAGTTGTACAGTTCAGTTCAATCATATCCATCTGGCGATTGATTGAAGTTTCTGCAAAAGGTCCGTAAGTACCAAAACCAGCATTGTTGATAAGAAGCCCAATTTCAATTCCACTTTCAACTTTGCGAAGTTTTTCATCTTCACTTTCAAGAAGTTTTTTGAAACGTTCAACACCTTCTTTGCCTGCAACGTCCAGAACTACTGGATGGACTGTAGTAAAATTCTTTGTAGCATTCAGATTGTCAGCAAGCGTTCGGAGTTTGTCTTCACGGCGTGCGATAATCCAGATTTCGTCATAATCATAATTTGCACAAACCTGACGGGTGAATTCTTCGCCTAAACCGGAACTAGCGCCTGTAATTACTGCAATACGTTTCATATATTTCTATTATATAAAATAACAATAGATTTTACAAATGCTCTACTTTTTTTTCTGTAATCCCTGAATTCCATAAATACACAGTAATTGATATAATAGAATATATGAAACATACTTGGTGGGTTGTTATATTATTAACTCTTCTTACATCCTGTACAGATAAACAGACAAAAAAGGAGCTTCGAACTCATCAGGCTGCGGCGCTTACTCAGACTTATACAAATCAGATAAAAAAGGAACGCGAGGCATCAATTGAAAGATATATTGCAGCTATGCCGCTGGAGCAGAAAATTGCCCAGATGTTCATTGAAAATCTTGAAGGTTGTACAAGTTTCCGTTCGTATGAAACTGTTGATGCAATGACCGGAAATGGTGATAAGACTCCTCTTGTTGCGGGTGGTTATCTTTTCTTTTCATATAATATTGTTCCAGATCGTAAGCAGATGCAGGATTATATAAAATCAATTCGTGAATATTGTGATTCTTACGGAATTATTCAGCCTTATCTGAGTGTTGATCAGGAAGGTGGATGGGTTACTCGTCTTAAGAAACTGAATCCAAAACTTCCATCTAATGAACAGGTAGCTGCTGCTTATGATGTTGCCGGAACTTATGGTTTGTATTCGGAGCAGGCGGCCGGTATGAAAGATCTCGGTTTTGATATGAATCTTGCGCCTGTGGTAGAAGTGTGTACTGACGATAATGCGGAGTTTCTGGACGGCCGCAGCTTCGGTGACCTTAATAAAGTTATCCGTTATGGAACTGCGTGTATTAATGCCTACGAAAATAATGGAATTGCAACTGTAATAAAGCATTTCCCGGGAAATACAAATACAGACCCTCATACAGGACTTCCAGAAATTACTCTTTCAAAAGATGATTTAATGAAAAGCATTGAATCCTTCCGCGAGCTTGTAAAACTTAATCCTGCAGTTGTTCTTATGTCACATGCCCGAACCTCAGCTATCGATCCTGGTGTTCCAGCCTGTCTTTCTAAAGTGTGGGTAACAGATATTCTGCGTAATGAGTTTGGATATAATGGTTTAATTTTTTCTGATGATATTTTTATGGGTGCTTTGGCAGACAATGGTTATCCGCCTGAGGTTGCTGCTGTTCGTGCCGTAGAAGCTGGTGTCGATTGTATTATGACTTCGGAAAAGCGTTTTGGACGTGCAGGTGCTGTACTTTATAAAAAAGCAAAAGAAGATTATGATTTTGAAAAGAAAATTGATGCTGCAGTTTTACGAATCATTAAATATAAACTTGAGGCAGGTTTAATAGATGAAGCAGAAATCCGCTAAAAATAAGCTTTCTGGTGAAGCCGGATTCGAAGAATATTATGCCGGCCTTTATGGTGAACGCTGGCAGGCAATAAAGGAATCTTTCGCAGGAGAGGGAAGTGCTGTAGAGTATCATGTAACTGGGGCTGAAAAGTCTTATTTCCTTGACAGTGCTTCTGTACTTGCTGCCTTGTGTCTTCCGCTGGATGGTGCAACTGATATTCTTGATTTGTGTGCAGCCCCTGGTGGAAAAACTTTAGTACTTGCTTCAAGAATGCCAGCAGATGCAAAACTTTCTTCAAATGAACGTTCTCCTGAACGTAAGCATCGTCTCTCTGTTGTTGTAGAAACCTGTCTTCCGACTTCTATTTCTGAGCGTGTAAAAACTTCCTGTAGTGATGGAGCTACCTGGTGTACAAGACAGAGCGAATGTTTTGACCGAATTCTTCTTGATGCTCCGTGTTCTTCTGAACGTCATGTAATTGCTGATCCAAAATATCTTAATTCCTGGTCACCATCCCGAATAAAAACTGTTACAACAGAACAATGGTCTTTACTTTCTTCTGCCTATCGTCTGCTAAGTCCGGAAGGAATTCTTTTATATTCAACCTGTGCACTGTGTCCTGAAGAAAATGACGGTATGATAGAACGGCTTTATAAAAAGTTTAATAAGGAAGGTGATGCTTTTTCTCTTATGTTACCTGCACCCGATCTTTCTGAGATTTCAGATTTTGCTAAAATAACTCTTCCTGGTTTTGAACAGACTAAATATGGCTATATGATTATGCCTGATAAACAGAATGGTGCAGGTCCGATTTATTTTTCAATCATCAAAAAAAATAAATCCTGTGCTAAAAGTCTGTGAAAAATCTTATTAATTCTACAATATAAAGCCTTGATTTTTTTGTAATATCCTTCATAATAGATTGTATGGCTGAGAAGAAACATGAAGACAGATTGCAGCGCATTATAGAAATTGAGCGCGAACTAGGAGAAATTCAGGACGTTGATGTTCTTCTTGAACGTATACTTACTGAGACAAGAAAAATTGTAAATGCTGATGCCGGATCAATTTATGTTGTTGAAGGCGACAAACTTAAAATTAAATGTGGACATAATGATACTTTCTTAAAGGAGCTTGCTCCTGGAGAAAAACTTCCTTATACAAGTTTTTCATTTCCAATCAACGAAAAACAGATTTGTGGTTATGTAGCTCTTTCTGGTAAGCCATTAAACATTAAAGACTGTTATAGAATCTCAGAATCTAAGCCATATAAGTTCAATAAAAATACAGATATTACAACTGATTACCGTACAAAATCAATGTATACCATTCCTCTCAAGATGGCTAACGGTAATCTTCTTGGTATTCTTCAGATTATCAATGCCAAAGATGAAAACGGAAAGATTATTGCATTTGATCAGGATGCAGAAATGCTTATTGCACACTTTGCATCAAGTGCAGTTCAGGCTTTACAGCATGCTTATCTTACTGCAAATATGGTAAAGCGAATGCTTAAGATGGCAGAGTTCCGTGATCCAAAAGAAACATATCCTCATATTGAACGTGTTTCTTCTTATTCTCTTGAAATCTATGACCGCTGGGCATTCAATCATAATATTCCTGAAGCAGAAATTCACCGATACCGCGATAACCTTAAGATTGCAGCCAAGTTCCATGATGTCGGAAAGGTTGGTATTTCTGATGTAATTCTTAAAAAAGCTTTCCCTCGTTTTACAGATGAAGAGCGAAATATTATGAAGGGACATACCTGTATTGGAGCTCAGCTTTTTGAACCACCAGAGTCACTTCTTGATATAATGTCACAGGAAGTAGCTCTTCATCATCATGACCGCTGGGATGGTGGTGCTTCTGGTTATCCGGGAAGAATTTCGTTAAGTGATTTTTCTGTTAAGGATGGAATCGTTCCAATTACAGAGCCTTTGAGTGGAAAAGATATTCCGCTTTCTGCTCGAATTGTTGCAGTTGCAGATGTATTTGATGCTTTGAGTCACAAAAGATGTTATAAGGAAGCTTGGACAATTGAAGATGCGTTCACAGAGATTATGAATAACTCTGGAACTCAGTTCGATCCTGAAGTTGTTCTTGCCTTTATGCAGGTAAAAGACCGAATCTGTTCTATTCAGATGGCTTTCCCTGACGAGCCTGAAGATTAATCAGTTTGTGTATAACCTTATCAAAAGAGTTCGCGAATGCCGCGAACTTTTTTTTGTCATAGCCTTCATGGTAATGTTTTACCAGACCGATTTCTGCAAGCTGCTTATCAAAATCACTAACTGAAAGGCGCTCTTTTATCATTTCACGGGTAAACTCTGTACCTCTGTCATTTATTGTACAGATTCCGCATTCAACTAAACGGTTTGCAAAAACAATGTCTCTGGTAATTACGAGATCGCCAGATTTACAGTTTTCAAAAATATAATTATCAGCGGCGTCTTTCCCACTGTTACAAACTGCCATTTCATAAGTACCGGCCGCAGCATCACAGCAAATTTTTTTATTTGCTGCAAAAACAACACGTAGATCGAGTTTGTTTCCCATTTTTACAGTGTGATTTCTAACGAGAGAAGGGCAGGAATCTGCATCTACCCAGATAGTGATTTTATTTTCAGGATTATCCAATGCTAGAGTACCTTGTCGATTTTATCAATCATATTCTGTGTACGGCGTTCAATTTCAAGAGTGTCCATGTCGTTTTCAACAGGAACATATTCACCGTTTTCCATTGCAACTTTTGCCTGCTTTTCTTTGTAAAGCTCATCGCAAATCATAATGCCCGAAAGAATTGCAGTTTGAAGAGGATTTTTGATTGAATCGATTTTATTTACGTCGTCTGTGATTCTTTTGTAGTAGCCTAAAAGCTTTTCGAGATATTCGTTATCTTCATTTGCCTGGATTGTAAAAGAAGTTCCAAGCATTTCAATCTTTAATTTTCCCATTTAGAAAATATCAAAGCCTAAGCCGTCGTGATTGTCATCTTCCGGAGTTTCGATTTCTTCTTCACTCTCGAAAGTTTCTTCTACAAAATTCTGAGTAAGTGCTTGTTCTGGGGTTGATTCCGGCATAACTGGTGCTTCATTAGACTGTGGTACAGTTTCCATTGTACTGAAGCTTGGTGTGCTCTGAACAGTAGCATCTGCCGGTTTTTGTGTTTCTGCCTGTGGGGCAGGGGTAGTCTGTACAACTGGTTTTGGTTCAACCGGAGTCTGTACAGCAGGTTTAGCAGCCTGACCACCCTGATTCATCTGAGTTGCAGTTTTTAAAACTGTGTTCTCAATTGAATTAAGACGGTCAAGCGCCTTTTTGATTCCATTCTCGATCTGGCTCTGATCTGATTCAAAAGAAGAAAGCTGCTCCGACTTCGCAGAAAGCGCATTTGTGAGCTCGGTACATTTATTGCGCAGAGCATCGTTTTCTGCCTGTAGCTGTTGGATTTTTGCAACAGCACTTTCAACCTTTTGTTCAAGAAGATAAACCTGATCGAGTGAAATCATTTACAAACTTCCTTAAGCCTGTACAGCTTTCTTAGCTGCTTCAACAACAGCCTTGAATGCAACTGGGTCTTCAATAGCCATGTTAGAGAGAGCCTTGCGGTTCAATTTAATTCCGGCCTTGTTAACTCCGTTGATGAACTGTGAGTATGTCATTCCTTCTTCACGAACAGCAGCGTTAATACGTGCAATCCAGAGAGTGCGGAATTCATGTTTTCTGTCGCGGCGGTCAACATATGCGTGACCGAGTGCTTTTGTTACAGCGTCTTTAGCTGGTTTGTAGTTTGATTTTCTGTCGCCACGGAAACCCTTAGCAAGCTTGAGGATCTTTACACGGCGATTCTTTCTCTTTGTTCCGTCTATTGCTCTTGACATCTTAAACTCCTATTAACCGTAAGGAAGCATCTGCTTTCTGATTTTCTTTGCATCTGCTTCTGCTACATAACCTGCAGCGCGAAGATTTCTCTTTCTCTTAGGAGAACGTTTTGTCAAAATATGACGAAGGTTCTGCTTCTTGTGCTTAACTTTGCCAGATCCAGTAAGAGAGTATCTCTTTGCTGCTGACTTCTTTGTCTTCATCTTAGGCATTTCTAAACCCCTTATTTTGCGGCTTTTGCTGAGATTGTCATTGACATGTTTCTACCATCCATTGCGGCAGGCTTATCAATGTTGTACGCCGAGGTAAGTCGCTTTAACACCTCATTCAGAACATCATAGCCGAGTTCAGTGTGGGCAAGTTCACGTCCGCGGAAACGGATTGTAACCTTAACCTTGTCACCCTCGTCAAGAAATTCCTGTATATGTTTGGCCTTAGTATCAAGATCTCCTGAGCCGATTTTTGGCTGCATGCGGATTTCCTTCAACTTTAATACTTTCTGGTTCTTCTTGGAATCACGGAGCTTTTTTTCCTGTTCGAACTTGTATTTGCCATAATCAAGTATTTTACATACAGGTGGGTTAGCATTAGGTGAAACTTCAACAAGATCCAAGTCTCTGTCTTTAGCCATGTTGAGGGCTTCTGAAGTTGCAACGATGCCTAACTGATTTCCCTCGTCATCGATAAGACGAACCTCGCGGACACGAATCATTTCGTTGATTCTCTGCCCATTACTTTTGTTGTTGTTATTATTCACGTATGCCAATTATCCTCCTAGTGTTTGTTTGTAAAACACATTTTTAAACATATAGCGTGTATCTTTATATTATATTTATTTTCTTATAGTGTGTCTAGTAAGTAACACAGTTCTTCATAAAAACTAAAACTGCATAGAAATCTGTATGTATTTTTGAAGCACAATTTAATGTATACTATTACAAAATAATAAAAAAATATATATTTATTCTCATGGCGGAATTTATATCTTCTTTTATAACCGGTTTTCAGACTGTTGTGGAACAGGATCTCGGAAAACGCTTTAAGAATCTTAAAATACTTAATCTTTATGATGGACTTGTGCATTATCGTTTTGACGGGGATTCGAGAGAACTGGAAAAAATCATTTACTTCAATAATACATTCTTTGTCCTCAAAACAATGAAAGGGAAGGGGCTTAGTTTTTCTTCTCTGGTTGGTTCTGTCTGTTCTGCTAAGAATTATTTTCTGGTTAATAAAGGAAGTTTCCGTGTTCGTTTTCAAAATGAAAATCAGTTTGCTAAGGTTGATAAAAATCTTACCCGCCGCGCCGAAGATTATGTGCTTCAGAATTCAAAACTAAAACTCGACCGTCTTTCTCCAACTAATGAAGTCTGGTTTTCTATCCGCCGTGAAGGTTTTGCTTTCTGTGGAGAGCTTATTTCTAAACGCGAGTTCACTGAAAAGAATCTTAATAAGGGAGAACTACGGCCGGAAATTGCTTACTTTATCTGTTGTTTTGCTGCTATCAAACCCGAAGATACAATTCTTGAACCTTTCTGTGGTTATGGATCAATTCCTGTTCAGCTTGCAAAAAAGTTCCGTTTTGAAAAGCTTTATGTGAGTGATCTTGATCCTGAACGTGCAACACAGACTTCAGAGCGTAAACAGCTTTCTGCACCGAATATTGAATGTTGTACTGCTGATGCTACTGTCTTAAATCATATAGAAGATAAATCAATTTCTCTTGTAATTACAGACCCTCCATGGGGATATTTTGAAGAGCTTCCGGATATTGAAGGGTTCTATATAAATATGTTCAGATCTTTTAATCGTGTTTTATCTGATAACGGACGCCTTGTAATCCTTTCTGCCCGAAAAGAAGAACTGGAAAAAACTGCTGCTGCAACTGGCTTTAAAATAAAAAACAGCCTTCATACGCTTGTAAATGGTAAGAAGGCTGGTGTTTATTATATTGAACGTGCTTAGTTAGAGTTCTGTTATTTTATTGGAGCAAGATACATAGGCAGCATGCTTGTTTCATTCATTGATTTCATAACTTCTACAGGAACTCCAAGCTGAGCTGCAGCTCTTGCATTTTCAAGTTCAAGAGCTTTGCCTGAAAGAATCTGAATGAAGCCTGGAGACTTTTTCAGATACTTATAGGTATTAACTTTAATTCCAGGCATCTTAAGTTCTTTTTCTGCAAGATCGCGGAGCATGTTATCCCATGAATCAATTGCATCAATCAGTCTAAGATCAAGTGCCTGTTTTGCAGTATAAAGTCTTCCGTCAGAAATTTTGCAGCAGGTGTTGTACTGAATGCCACGATTTTTTGCAACAATAGAAACAAACTGATCATAGCATTCATCACACATAGACTGCATGATAGCCTGCTGTTCTTCTGTGAAAGGTTCGTTGTAATTCATCATGTTTTTATTTTTACCAGAATGAATTGTCTTGGATTTAATTCCAATTTTCTCAAAAAGACCTGTCAGATCAAAGGAAGTTCCCATCATAACACCGATACTGCCGGTAAGAGTATTGCGGTTTGCATAAATCTTAGTTCCAGCACATGAAATGTAGTATCCGCCTGAAGCAGCAAGTGGTCCCTGATAAACATAAACTGGACGTCCGGTTGTTTTATAATCATTTAAGGCAAGATAAATTTCATCAGCCTGGTAAACTGCACCTCCAGGAGAATTGATAAATACTGCAAGAGCTGCATTTTTATAATTTCTCTTTAGAGTCTGAATTGTATTGATGAGCCACTTCTGATTATAATTCTGATTTGCTTCAGAAATAGTTCCTTCAATATAAATAGCTGCAATGAAATTACGTTTGTATTCTTTTGCGGCATTCGGATCATAGGCATCTGAATCTTCTGCAATACGATAGCTTCCATTAGCTGACTGTACATTTGAAGAAAAATCCTGATTCATTTTCCAGACTGTATAGCCTACATATCCACCAATAATAATCAGAAGCATTATGAGAACAATAAGACCTGATTTTGTTGATTTTTTCATTCCGATAAATCCTCCGGTTTAATTCTTCCTGATTCAAGCGCCTCTTTCATAAGTGCATGATAAGCATTTACATAAGTCATGTTCATATATGGAAGAAGCCAGAAGTATAAAATTCCAAGAGTAAATACAGAAAGAAATGCCCAGCCGAGGAAGCTTAAATACATAATAAAAAGATCCAGTTTATGGCCTTTTGTTATTTCAATACTTATTCGCATTGCTTTACTTACTGAAACTTCTTTATATTCTGCAATAATATAGAACATTTGTGAGTATGCAATTGATTTAATGATTCCTGGAATGATAAACAGAAGGGTCCAGAGGAAAATCCATAAGAATTGCCATAAAACTGCAAGAGTAGCACGGGCCCAGTTATTAAAGCCTTCTATAAAATCAGAGAAATAAACCGGCTCTGGTGAACGAGACATCTTTATATATAAGCCGATTGCTGCTACATCAACAATGGCACTTACAACCATGTTAATAATAGAAGTGATGAAAGATGTTGAAGATGCTGTATCAATGGCATATGCTGCATCAGCATAATTACCATTAAAAAGTGCTGTAAAATAACCGCTTTTATAAAGCTGCATTACATCAGGAATTGAAAAAACTGTTGATATTATTACAATAACAACTGTTACGAGAACAGGTATACCCCATCGGCCAGCAAGCTGTTTTTTAGCAAAGTTCTTGTACTTTTTTCGTTCGAACATAGTTTTTTTTCTCCAAATAATTTTTTATGCCTTATAATCATAATACTAAATGCAGGATATTTCAAAGAAATTTTGATATAATATATTGAATATGAATAAAAAATTAATCTGTGGACCAATGGCAACAATTTCTCATCCTGCATTCAGAATTCTTGTAGAACAGTTTGCCGGCTGCGATGAATATTTTACAGAAATGATTAATGCAGGAAGCCTTTTGAATTTCGGTCCCTTTGAAAAATATTATATTGATGCAACTCCGTGCCCGGAAAAAATTGTATGGCAGCTTACAGGTAATGATGCTCCTCGTATGAAAGAAGCAGCAGTACAGCTAGCAGAGTTGCCCGGAATAGGAATTGATATAAACATGGGGTGTTCGGCACCGGATATTTATAAAACAGGTGCCGGTATAGGCTGGATGCTTAGGGATAGGGCAGAAACCGAAGCAATGGTGCGGGAAGTTCGTTCTGTGGTTCCTGTTGGAAAAAGGTTAAGCGTAAAGCTCAGGCTTGGAGATGAGGATTTTACAGAAGGTGGATTTTTTGATTTCTGCGATATGCTTGTAAATAACGGAGTTGAACTTCTAACTCTACATCCGCGAACGAAAAAAGAAAAACTTGCAAGACCGCCCCGATATAAGTTTTGTCAGCAGCTTGCCGAACGCTATAAAGATAAGGTTCCTGTTTATTTAAATGGAAATGTAAAGGATAAGGCTTCTTTTGATTTCGCGATGGCGGTTTGTCCTGATGTTGCGGGAGTTATGATTTCACGGGCAGCAGTGCAGAAGCCCTGGATTTTTCAGAAGCTCAAAGATTCTTCTTATTGCAAATTGGCCGATGAACCAATTAATATGGAAGAACTCTGTCTTGAATATGTAGACTTAATAGAAAAATATCAGCCTCAGGAGTTCTGGAAAACCCGACTCCAGCGTTTTTATACATATTTCTGCATGAATTTTCAGTTTTCGCACTATGCCCAGAGTCAGTTTATAAATGCAGCAGAACAGGGAAATGAAGCTCTCCGCCAGACAATTAAAGAGTTTTTCGAAAAATGCCCGGAGGAGAGAATAATTACTATATCTTGTCAGCAATATCTGTAAAATAGCCTGGCAAATTCTCGCCGCCGTCTATGCGTGCATAAACTGCAGACGAGTATTTGCTATTGTAAGTAGTTCCTTTGCCTCCTGTAAGCTCGGAGCAAGCCCAGAACATCTTGTTATCATTTTTAGAGAGATTTTTTGTTGTAAAATTATTTGATACATATATTATTTGTAAGTTACCACAACCATAGAACATTTGCTCCATATCAGTAACCTTGCTGGTGTCAAAAATTGAAAGATCAAGTTCTGTTATAACATTACAGTTATTAAACATATAAGCCATATCAGTAACATTGCTGGTGTCAAAATTTGAAATGTGAATTTCTGTTAATACTTTACATGCAGAAAACATACCATGCATATCAGTTACCTTGCTGGTGTCAAAATTTGAAAGGTCAAGGTCTGTTAGAACTTGACAGTGATTAAACATAGATGCCATATCAGTAACATTGCTGGTATCAAAATTGGAGATGTATAGTTTTGTTAGAGCTTCACAGTAAGAAAACATATTTCGCATATTAGTAACCTTGCTGGTGTCAAAATTTGAAAGATCAAGTTTTGTTAGAACTTCACAGTCAAAAAACATATGAGACATATCAGTAACCTTGCTGGTGTTAAAATTGGAAAGGTTAAGCGTATTCAATGCACTACATCCAGGAAACATACATTGCATATTAGTAACATTGCTGGTGTCAAAATTTGAAAGGTCAAGCGTACTCAATGCGCTACATCCATAAAACATATAACCCATATCAGTAACCTTGCTAGTGTCAAAATTTGAAATGTGAATTTCTGTTAATGCTTCACATGCAGAAAACATACCATGCATATCAGTTACATTGCTGGTGTCAAAATTTGAAAGGTCAAGTTTTGTTAGAGCTTTACAGTAATAAAACATATCTCTCATATTAGTTACCTTGCTGGTATCAAAATTGGAGATGTCTAGTTTTAATAAAGCTGTACATTGACAAAACATAAGATCCATATCAGTAACCTTGCTTGTGTCGAAACTTGAAAGATCAAGTTCAGTTAAGGCGTCACAAGTATAAAACATCCAGCTCATATCAGTTACATTTGTGGTATCAAAACATGATAAGTCAATGGTTAAAAGCTGTCTTAAGTTAGAAAATAAAAGGCTGGAATTCTCATTTAAAAATATTTTCTTTTCAGCATTTTCTGTTGTAACATTTTTTGCATAAAAATAAAGAGTTTTATTATTTTTATCAAACCATACAGCAATTTTTTTTTGCTCACTGTCTATGTATTCGATTTTATCATCTTTTGACGGAGCTGTTTTGCTTGGAAGAAACGCAATTGCTTCTTCCCCTCCCAGATTCCGAAATTTTCTGTTTACGAATTCTCCTTCCATAAGTGTATAATTATTATAGTCTAGTGTACTGGAATCGGACTGAGGCTGAGAGCAGCCCAACAATAAATTTAATATGAGTGCAGCAAGTAGTATCAATTTTAGAGTTTTTTTCATAGTTTTTCTCCTAATTTTTTATAATTATATTTTTAATGTACACAAAAAAAAACAAAAAGTGAAGAATCTGTCTATTAGTATCATGAATAATTCTATGCAGAATGACAAAAGAAGATAATAAAAATTCAAAATTTAAAGCAAAAACGAAAAAAGTATGTTATTATTATGATGATTATAAATTAAAGTAGGGCTGTAACAGATGAGCAATTCTATTTTGGTTGATGTAAAAGAAGAAAAGAAAGATGATAAAATAGAAGAAAAGAAAAATCTCGAAGTTCAGGAAATGCAGGATAAAGCTGAAGAAAAGGCTGCCGCTGAACAAGAGGGTACAGTTAAGCCTGCCATTCAGGTTCCTCTTGCAACCCGTTGCGAGAATCCAATTATCGGACGCAAGGTTTTCTTTGTAAATCCTCCTTTATATGTAGAAAATTATCTTCATCTTGAATTAAAACTGCATGAGTATGAAGCTTATATAATCAGTGATTATAAATATACAAAAAATGCGTTAAGAAAATTTCCGGACGCTCTTTGTTTTATATTTATAGATGATGAAATGAGCTATGACGAATGGTTTAATTTTATTCAGTCTTTTCAGAATGATGAAAAACTAAAAACTATATTTGTAGGCCTTATGTCTGCAGTTATTCCAAAGCCTCAGAAAGAAAGGTTTATGATGAATCTTTCTCTGCCTGGTGGATTTATAATGCTGGACGAGTTTAAAGGTTCTGCCCTTATAGAAAAAATCGTTGGTATTCTTGAACTGAACGGCGCAAAAGGACGCCGTAAATATCTTCGCCTTGATTGTGATGCTTCAATAACTATAAACGGATACTTTGCAACTAAAACTCAGTTGCTGCAGGTTACTGTACTGAATATTTCTTCTGTTGGATTTACCTGCTGTTATCCGCGAAGCTATGGTGATGCTCTTGTCAAAAATATGCTGGTTCCAAGTTTTTCAATTACTCTTGGCAGGCGTTCTATCGTTACTCCGTCTGTAGTTTTTGATATTAAGGTTGTAGATGCAACAAGATACTTTGCCATCATGCTGTTTGCTAAGCAGGTAGGCGAGGATGATAAAAAAGTAATTAAAAATTTCATTTTTGAACAGCTTGAGCAGCGATTTGAAAATCTGATTTTTTCGCTACCTCCTGACACAGAAGATTATTCAAATAAAAAGCCAAAAGCAGTAGAAACTGAGGAGATTCCGGAAGCAGAAGAAGTTGAAACAGCAGAAGAGGTTAAGCCGGAAGATGAAACTAAACCAGATGAAGCTAAACCAGATGAAGCTGTAAAAACAGAAGAAACTGCCAATCCGGAAGAAGAAAAAGCTTCTGATACAGGAGAGAGTGAAGTTAATTAATGGAATCGAGAGAGAATCCTTTATTCGGACGAAAAATATTTTTTGTAAATCCGTCTTTTTATATCGAAAAATATCTCATCGATTATCTTCGTAAGAATGAATATGAAGTATATCTTATAAAAGATTATAGAAAAGCAAAGAAAATTCTTTCTGTTTATCCTGACGCAATGTGTTTCATTGATATTGATGAAGCTCTCTCATATTCAGAATGGTTTAACTACATGAAGAGTTTTTCGGTGATACCCGAACTTCAGGGAATATATCTGGGAATTGTTACTCAGTCTGCCGGTTGGGAAGATAAAGATAAGTTTCTTATGAATATCAGATTGCCAGGCGGTTTTACTGTAATTACAAAACAGGAACCGCTTATTGAACACTTTGCTGCAATTCTTGATCTGAATGGAGCAAAAGGACGCCGTAAATATCTTCGTCTTGATACAAGAAGTGAAAAAGATGTAAGCGGCTATATGACATCAGAAGGAAAAGTTTATCCGGTTAATATAAAAGACATTTCAAGTGTAGGCTTTGCGATTATTTATAAACAGGAATTAATGCCTCTTTTTCAGAAAAATACACTTATAAGAAATATCTGCCTTTCTGCAGGACGAAAATCTATGGTTTGTTCCTGCATCGTTTTTAATACTCAGGTAAATCCGGATGGAACTGCAATGTCGGTTCTTATGCTTACAAATGAAAATCCCGAATCTACAAAAACTTATATCCGTGATTATATTTTCCAGAAATTTGATGCAAAAATGACTACTTTAATTGAAAATGTTGAAAAAGATGATACCCGTTATAATCTGACAGACGAGTATTCTCAGCTTCATGCTGTTCGTGACAGAGATTATGGTGAACTGGAATCACTGGATGCGCTTGAACCGCTTGAAGAGGAAGGAAAATCAGAATCAGAAATAAAGTTTACCGGCTCAAATATTGAAGATGATTTACTCTGATTTTTAGTTTGCATACATTTTCTTTTTGTGGTAATCTCACATTTACAACTTAAATGCCTTTGGCTGCCTTTCCCGGTATGTCTTGGCAAAAAAATCAAAAACGGCCCACGCCAGAGTCGTAAGGAGATATAAATGGCAAAAACAGAAACTAAAGATACACACGCATGTACCCTGGACAAAATCATCAGCTTGTGTAAAAGAAGAGGCTTTGTATATCAGGCTTCAGAAATTTACGGTGGCCAGGCAGGTGCTTGGGACTACGGTCCTCTCGGTGTAGAATTCAAGAGAAATATTCAGAACGAATGGTGGCACTACATGACTCAGCTTCACGATGATGTAGTTGGTCTTGATTCTGCTATCTTCCAGCATCATACAACTTGGAAGGCTTCTGGTCACGTTGACCACTTCTCTGACCCTATGGTTGACTGTATTGAATGTAATGCACGCCACAGAGCAGATAAGCTTATCGAAGACTTCATCGCTGCAAACCCGGAAATCAATCCTGGAAAACCTGTTGATACAATGACACACGATGAAATGAAAGCTTTCATCGACGCTAATATCAACTGTCCTACATGTGGTAGCAAGAACCGCAAGTACACTGCTGTACGCGAGTTCAACCTTATGTTCAAGACATATCAGGGACCAATTGCAGACGACAGCCATTTGATTTATCTCCGTCCTGAAACATGTCAGGGTATTTTCACAGACTTCAAGAACATTGTTCAGTCTAACCGTATGAAGGTACCTTTCGGAGTAGCTCAGGTTGGTAAATCATTCCGTAACGAAATCATCTTTAAGAACTTTATTTTCCGTACATGTGAATTTGAACAGATGGAAATGGAATACTTCTGTAAACCAGGAACTGAGGATGAGACATTTGACCGCTGGAGAAAAGACCGCTGGCAGTTCTACCTCAAGTACGGTATTCCAGAAAAGCAGCTCAAGTGGCACCACCACGACAAGCTCGCTCACTACGCAAAAGACGCATACGATATTACATACAACTTCCCAATCGGATTCGAAGAGATTGAAGGTATTCACAGCCGTACAGACTTTGATCTTTCTCAGCATCAGACATACTCAAAGAAGGATATGTCTTACATCGATCAGGAAGACGGAAACAAGAAGTACGTTCCATACGTAATCGAAACTTCTGCAGGTTTGAACAGAAACTTCCTTATGTTCCTCTGCGAAGCATACGAAGAGCAGAATGTTGCAAAAGAGGGTGAGCCGGAAGATTACAGAACAGTTCTTCACCTGGACCCACGTCTTGCACCTATCACAGTTGCAGTTTTGCCTTTGATGAAGAAGGACGGACTTGCTGAAAAGGCCAAGGAAATCCAGCACATGCTCAAGGAAGACTTTGTAACTGATTACGATACTTCCGGAACAGTAGGTAAGCGCTACCGCCGCCAGGATGAAGTTGGTACTCCTTTCTGTGTAACTGTAGACTACGATACAATTCAGGAAAAGAAAGAAGACGGTTCTGCAAACGAACTTTACAACACCGTAACAGTACGTTACCGTGACTCTATGGAGCAGGAACGCGTTGCTCTTGATGACCTGGTATTCTATATCCAGAAAGCTATTAAGAATTATAAGCCGGTAACAAAATAAAAATTCCTCACAGAGTTCTGGAGGACACAGAGTTAGTTTTTTTTATTTATCTCTGTGGCCTCCGTGGTCTCTGTGAGAAACTTTTTGGTGGTGGTACTGTGGAATACGTTAGATTAGGTAAGACAGATTTATTGATTTCTCGCGTAGCATTCGGTGCTATGAGACTGACCGAAGCCGGTGGTGACGAGTCGGTTGCTCTGCTTGTACGTAAGGCTTACGAGTCTGGAATAAATCTTTTTGATACTTCGCGCAAAACTCCAGAGAGTGAAAAACTTTTGGGAGATGCTTTATATGATATCCGCCGCAATGTATTTCTTTCTACTACTACCGCTGCAAAAACTTCAGACGAAATTAAGTCTGACCTTGAAACCAGCCTTATGACGCTTCACTGCGATACTGTAGATTTGTATCAGCTGGAAACAGAAAAATTCCTTCCGCTTCCAGGTGGTGCAGATAAAATCTACGATACTCTTGCAGGTTTTAAAAAGCAGAAGATGGCTGGTCATATTGGAATTGTAACAACTAATTTTGAAACTGCTAAAAAGGCTGTTCTTTCTGATTGTTATGAAACAATACAGTTTCCTTTCAGTATGATTAGCAGTGATGATACAATTGAATTAGTCCGACTGTGCGAAGAGCATGATGTCGGCTTTATTGCCATGCAGCCTTTGTGTGGCGGTGTTATTGAAAATATTCCTCTTGCCTTCGGTTTCCTTCATCAGTACGAAAGCGTTCTTCCTATCTGGGGAGTCAAAAATCAGGATGAATTAAATCAAATCTTATACTTCAACGAACATCCGCCGGTAATCGACGAAAAATTCCATGAGGATGTAGAAAAAATCAGGATGTTCTTTAATTAGTCAAACTGTGCTTGCTGACTCTACTGTGCTTGTCCGACTAACCGAAAATACTGATATCAACTTCTTCAGTGCCGTCTGCTGCCGGTTCTGCTGATTCAAAATCTTCTACAACTGGAGCGGTGGCAGGAGCTGGTTGTGCTTCCGGTTTTGGAGCCTGAACTGCTTTTGCTTCCTGTGCTGCTTCCGCTGCTTTCATCTCTTTATTAAATTTTTCGCGTACAAGTTTTAAGATATCTTCTTTTTCCTGCTTTGTGAGAATACGGAGAATGTTAATGTTGTTTTCTCCAATTTGAAGAGTCTTAAATGAGCCGTCCGGATCTTTTTCTGTAAGAAGTTGAACAACTGGAGTTTTAGGATTGTCAGGATTTGTATCAATTACTTCTGCAACCTTGCGGTTTGAAAGATATACAAAAGTTCCGATAGGGTAGAGCGAAACTGTATACAAAAGTGCCTTGATTACCGAACCATCATAAGCGTGTTCTTTATTCTGAAGTAATTCAAGCATAGCATCAAAAGTTGATTTTTCATCCTTATAACTTCGAGGAGAAGAAATTGCTTCATAAGTACAGGCTACTGCAATAATTTTTGCAATTGAAGAAATTTTATCACCGGAAAGACGGCGCGGATAACCTGTTCCATTTTCTTTTTCATGATGTTCAAGAACACCAAGCTGAATGGAAAGACCGAAGTTCAAATCTTTAATAATTGTATAACCTAAAAGTGTATGCTTTGAAATCTGAGCCTTTTCACGTACAGAAAGTTTTCTTGAGGTCATATAAAGTTGCGGTGGTAAACGAAGCATACCAATTTCATGAAGAATACTTGTTACACCAAGCTCAATAAGCTTTGTAAGATTAAGATGAAGCTGTAATGCAACTGCAAGACATAAAACTGTTGTTCGCATGGTATGAATGATAAGGAAGTTTCTGTCTGCAGCTTCAATAGTGGCATTTACACGAAGAATATAGCGTCTGTGTTCCTTAATAAAAATACACAGATCCTGAACAGTATCTGCAAGTTCTTCCTGATCAATTTCTTTATGAGTTGCGTAATGAGTGAAAACAGATTCAATATAGTTCATGTACTCTTCGTATACTGAACGTACAAGCTCCATTCTTGCCATATCACTGTTTCCAACAGCAATATGCTTTGAATCTTCAATAGCTTTCTTTACATTTTCACCGATTTTTTCTTTTTGAGTATCATTCTCAGGTTCATCAATGCTGGTAATACCGATATCACCGCCAAGACTGATAGAGCCATCACTGAGAACATCTTCAAAGCCCCATTGTTTTAAGGCTTTTATAAGATCATCAGTCATTTCGGCTGTTTTTGGCAGAATGAGGAATGTGCTGTCTACAAAGAGGTCACTGGTATAGGTAATACCTGCACGCAGCGCACTAATACTAATTGTTTCCATTTTTTCGATAATTACCCTATTTCTTTTATCGGCAGGTACTTTAGAAAAGTTTAATTGAATATGGAAAAATGGTAAATAGTCAAAAGGGCAAAAAAAAAGATGAAAAGTCTCACACACTTTTCATCTTTTTAAAGCAAACATAGGAGTTAATTTTCAGGTGTCTGGATGTCGTTGTTCCCACCCGATATTATCACCAACATTTTTATTATCGGTATTTGTCCATTCGACTTTAGTTTTTTTTTCAAAAAAATATGTCTTAAAAAGTCTTCTGCTAAGCAGTTGTCAATCTTGACACTAATGCATTTTTTTAAGATTATGGTGGCTATGAGTGAGGAACCTATAAATCGTGCTTCGTTAGAAAAACTTTCATTTTCAGACCTTGTGAAGCTTGCAGATGAATATGGTGTTGATGTCCCTGAGGATTTGGACAGACGCTTTCTTATTGCAGAACTCCTGGAACTTGCAGAAGAATCAAACAACAAAGAAGATGAAATGATTATCGCAACAGAGACTGATAATCAGCAGCCAATCATATTAAATGGCAATTTTAATGAAACACAGGTATCTTGTGTGCTTCGTAATCCAGCCTGGCTGTTTGTTTTCTGGAATCTTAATGATAATGATTATTCAAGAATTATGGATAATCCGGGAACAAGTCTAAAACTTAGAATCTGTTCTTATAATGATCCTAAGGATGTAAAGCCGGAAGAAGCCTTTGAGGTTCAAACTCCTAGTCAGAGTCAGGAACAGTACGTTCTTATTCCACAGGGAAAAAAATATATAAAAGTTGAACTTATTTGTGTAAAAGGTGGAGCAGGCGAAGTAATAGCCTTTTCTCCGGTTATTTCAATTCCACAGGGCGCTTCTCTGGTTAATGATTTACAGCCAGGAAGAGAAGAGGAGTTTTCTCCAATCGTAGAACTTTCTGGAATAAAGGAATTGATTACAGAACAGTATAAAAATCACAGACATTCTTTTTCTTAATCGGGCAAGGGTTTATTTATGCAAAAAATATTGAGTTTAGTTATAAAAGCTAGTCAGGATTTTATCCGTCATACAGATGAAGATATAAAAGATAATGCTCCAATTCTAAATAATTTTTTTGAAGCAGTTTCAAATGTTTACATTCCACTTTTAAGAATGCTTGAAAATCTTGAAGCAGATAAAATTAAGTGTCGTTTTGCAATCGTTTTACCTCCGGTACTTTGCAATATGCTTTCTGATCCAAGCCTTCAGGATGAATATCTAAACTGGCTTGAAAAACGAAACACTTTTGGAAAGGCTGAACTTAGACGTAATAAAACAGACGAAAAGATTTGTGCCATCATAAATGATACAATCGAAAAAAATAAAAAACTGATTGCAGATTTTACTGAGAAATATAATAAACAGCTTATACCTGTTTTTGCAGAATACATGACAAAAGGATATCTCGAACTCATGGGTACCTGTGGTACAGATATCTTCATGCCTCACTATGCAGATTTAAAAGAAATTATTTCTGCACAGATTGAAAGCGGACTTCACGCATATCGTCAGTATTTTGGTGTTATGCCGGAAGGCTTCTGGCTTCCAGCTATGGGCTATACACCAGGAATTGAAAAACTGATTAGAGCTTATGGTTATACTTACACAATTCTTGATTCAAGAAGTATTCTGTTTTCTGAAAAAGTACCAGAGGCTGGTATTTTCTATCCTTCTCGTACAGATAATTCTCTTGTTATTTTTGCAAGAAACCGCGTAATAGATTCAGAGCTTTTTGGTGAAAACGGTATCATCTATTCTGAGTGTTATAGAAATCAGAATCGCGATGTTGGTTATGAACTGCCAATGGAAAAGCTTTCTTCTCTTATCGATAAAGATGGAATCCGCTATTCAACAGGTTTTAAGTACTGGAACCGCTGTTTTAAGGATTCTGGCTGTCTTTATAATAAGGAATGTGCAGAGGCTCAGCTCGAAAAAGATTCAGATGCATTTGTTGAAAAGCGCTTTCAGACACTTTCAAAAGCTGCCGAACTGCTTCCATCATACAATTTTGTATCTGAAATCTGTACGCTGGATATTTCAAAACTCAGCAAAACCTGGAATGAATGTATTGCCTGGCTCGAAAAAGTAATCAGAAAAGCTTGCGATAAAGGACTTGATGTTCTTTCCTGCGATAAAATGTGCGATGAACAGTATAATCTTGAAAAAATTGAACCATACTTTTCTGCAGGCGCAGGGGCTGGTTATGGTGAAAACCTTCTTTCAAGCAAAAACTGCTGGATGATGCGCTACATAAGAAAAAGCTGCGAGCGTATGATTGACCTTGCAGGTCGTTTCCCAATGGATACAGGTTTGAAGACAAGACTCTTAAATCTCGGTGCAAAAGAGCTTATGCTTGCTCAGAGTTTGAATCTTGCAAAGATGATAAACCGCTCAGAGTTCCCACAATTCGCCGAGAAACGTTTTAAGGAATCGATCGGGGCATTCACCGCAGTATTTGATTCACTGGGCTCGAACACAGTAAGTACAGAATGGCTTACTAAACTTGAGGCGCGTGATTCAATTTTCCCTTGGATGAATTACCGAATATTTACAAAGAAGCGATAATTTTAAGGTTTAAATCTAGTCCAGCATAAGTGATTCACGAATCTGCTGGAACATTTCGATTTGATAACGGGCGCTTTGAATACCCTGAATAGCCGGGTCAAAGCGCTTGTTTAATTTTAAAGCTTCCTGCCAGACTATAATTGCATCTTCCCATTTTGCATCTGCGTAATACTTTAATCCCAGCTGATAGTATTCATCTACCTGTGCATCGGTTATGCTTCGGCCTTTGTCTCCCAGAAGTATTTTAGCAGAAAGACTGATACGGTTCAGAGGGGCGAGGGAAGTTGTTAAATCAAGAGTATAATTCATATTCAATCTGATTTTTGCAACTTCAAATTCAAAACCGGAACTTATTCTCGGGTTAGCACCTTTTAGAGAAAATCCTGCAAGGAAAGAAATGTATGAAGCAAATTGAATTGAAAGTCCTGTGTTGAAATATGGGATTCTGTAATGAGAAAAATCCATAAGATTCAATGGCTGAACAAAATCAAAAGAAAGTGTTATCGGCTTAATGAATTTTAAGGAAATACCGGCAGCAACTGTAGTTGGAAGCGGATCATCTAATTTTATGGAATTTCCAAATCCTGTTATGGAAACGCCGACATTTTGTGCAGAAATACCGATACGGACATTCGAATCCCGCGATGAATAATACTTTAAGAAGTTAAACTGGAGCATAAAACCAATGTCTGCCATAACGGCAAGCGCGCTTTGTGAAAGACCTGAACCGGCAATTATAGCTCCGCTGTCATTGTCAGTGTAATCGGGCATACCACGCCAGCCAGCTTTTAAGGTTATGCCCGCAGCAAGTCCCTTAAAATCATAACCTGCAAGAAGATTATAAGAAGCATTGAGAGCTGCTACAGTTTCTGTGTAGTAGCTGGCAGCAACACGGTCTCCAAAAAAATTATATTCAGTAAAAGGCATGTAAAAGCAGGAGAGATAGCCGCCCGCGCTTAGATGAGGAGTATTCTTGAATCTTGTGGTAAATCCAAGAGTTTCCAGTTTTGAATCTGCAATCCAGGAATTATGAAAAAGGGCAATTTGAGTTTCTTTTTGAATGGAACCTGCTGCAGGGTTAAATCGCAGATAGCTTATATCATCACAAAGCCCGGTATAAGCGTTTCCAAGGCTTTCTGTTCGGCCTCCAAAAGGAATCAAAAGTGAACGGAACGAAGTGGTTCCTTCATCTGAATCAGTGAGGGAAGAAAAAAGGTCTCCGATAACAGTTTCTGCGTCTGTAATAGATGCTGCTTGTAATTTTGAGCAAAAAAGCATGAGAAAAATTAAAACTGTAGATTTACGGATAAAATATCCCTTTTTCTTCATAATCTACTTCTTTTTCGGAATTTTAATTCTTTTCTATAAGTATAATATCTTATTTGCCGAAAATACAATATAATAGTTTATAATAAATAATATGAAAGGGAAAACTCTTCTCTGTTTCGCAGTTGTATTTTTTCTCACTTTGCCCTGTATTTTTGCTCAGGAAAAGGAAGATATGTCCCTTTTTGAAATTGACCGTCTTATCCGTCGTACAGAATATGATGAAGCTTTGAGACAGCTGAATATATACATCGAAAAGAATCCTGAAAACTTTGATAATGCTCAGGCCAGAATAAAAAGAATTATGAATGCCCGTAATCAGTATTCAATTCTGGCATCAAAGCTCATAACTTTAATTCAGACAGATCCGGGAAACAACAAGGAAATATATGAAATAACCGCCCAGCTGGAAAAATTCGAAAAGAATCCTTCAGATCAGAACCTTCAGTTTGTTGCAGATTTGAAAAAGTCTGCGGAGTTTAACTATTTCCGAGCTCTTTTCCTTGAGATTCAGAATGAAACTGCTGCCAGATCTCTTGCAGGAGAATATGTTGCTGCTGTTGAAAAGGCTAAGGAAGGTTTCTGGCTTTACCGCGACAATTTTTATGACCAGTGGGAAAACAATCCGGAAATTACCGGCGCGGTTGATAAAACTCTTGCTGAGCTTGATGTACGGCTTAATGAGTTTGAAGAAAAAAACTATCTGCCTCGATTTAATAACCTTATCAATGATTTTATAAAGGCTGTTCGTGCAGAGCAGTATGACCAGGCATTAAACAGACTTTCTGAGGTTGAAGAAAGCTTTAAGCATTATACACGTTTAAGACAGCAGATAATTGATGTTGGAACAAGTCTTCAATCGCAGTTTGCTGAAGTTCAGAAACTTGATTCTGATTCAACAGATGCTTCATTTCTGCCTTTTATGTTCCGTTTTGTATTTGGAGTTGATTCAGTACCATTTTCCGGAATCCTTGGTGCAGTTGATGCACAGTGGAATTCTGCAGTTGGAAAAATGAATGAAGCTGTATATGCCGTACTTCTTAAAAAATACAGCGGTTATGAAACAGCTATCAATCAGCCACTTGTAACAGAAATCAAACGCTATACTTCACTTGACCGTAGAGTTCTTGATATTTATAAACTTGGACTTTCTGATTCTCATGCCTTGAAAAATCCTTATGATGAATATTATGGAGCCTGCAGTTACATTCAGAATCTTTCAGAAAGTGCTTTACGACTCACACAGGTGCGTAAAGAAATTATTTCTGTAACAGAAACACAGCAGAAGGATATCGCTCAGATAAAAGCTGCAGACGGAAATGAAACAACTCTGATAAAAAGGCTTTTTGATTCAAATGATAAGATTATATCTCTTGCAGGCGTAAAGTCAGATCAGCATATTTCTTCGTATGAATGGGCTTCAGGTGCCCGTTCTGATTTTTCAGGACTTTCAGAAGCCTACGAAACAATACTTGATGATATTTTTGAAAAAACAGAAACGGCACTTACCGGTTCCTGGGCTGAAATTACAGAATATTATTCAAAGGATGCTGTCAGACTTTATGACAGTGCGTTTGTTTATTATAATTGTGCAGATAAATATCGTACGGGCTTCTTTACAAAAATTCCGAATAATATACTTTCAGAAATTAACCGCGATGTTTCAAAATCTCTGGTTTATCAGAATACTTTCAATGCAAATCCTGAACTTGATTTTGGAATTGTCTACAGTTATCCGGATCTTTCATATTCAATTTCGCAGTATACAAAAACGATTGCAGAAAAAGGAATTGCCTCTCTCAATGGTTATGATTCTGTGATTCTTGAGAATTTTAACAGTCGTCCACAGCAAAAGGAAAATATAGAAATACAGGAGCTTGTAAATAAGGCTCAGGAAAATATTGCCCTTGAACGTCAGAAACTGACAAAGCTTATTACAGATTCACAGGCGCAGGCTGCAGTAGCAAAAAATCAGATGACTGCCGCTCAGCTTGCCCGTAATGAAGCTGACCTCCGTTATTCAGAAGCTCAGAATGCACTCCGCCGCGAAGACTTTGATACAGCTCGTAAAAAACTTCAGGATGCGCTTTCAAAATATGATGAAGCACTTATGAATCAGAATGATGAAACACTTCGTTCTGAAACAGACCGCAAACTTCAGACCTTAGGCGAAAGTATTGCAAAAGCAGAAAACGAACTTGTTGTTCGCGAGGTTCGTGATCTTAAGACCCGTGCAAAAGATGCATATTTTAACGGACGTTTTGATGATGCCGAAAAATATCTGAATCAGGCAAAAATCCGCTGGGCAGTTACCAACGTTAATGAAGATGAAGAAATCACAAATCTTTTGAACTTTGTAAATACTGCAATTTCAATGAAAACTGGCCGCGAGATTCTTCCGTCTGCACCACAGTATCCGGAAATGTCTCAGCTCTTGAATATGGCTTACCAGTATTTTGATGAAGGAAGCAGGAAAATAGGAGAGGGGAATAGAACAGGTGGTGAAGCAGATTTAGCACTTGCCCTGGAGAGTATTCAAAAACTTCAGTATGTATATCCATTGAATCAGGAAGCTTCTATCCTTACTTTAAGAATAAACCGTCTGCTGGATCCTAAAAAGTTTACGGATGAATTTGCCCAGAAAATAGAAATGGCAAAAATGATGTGTAAGAGTAAGGATACACGACAGGAAGGCTATGCAAATCTTCTTGATTATTATGAACTGGATCCGAACTATAAAGGACTTAAGGATTTAATTTATCAGGTTGAAATTGATATAGGAATCCGTCAGAAGCCTGTAAGCAATACTGGTGTAAACCGTGCAAATAAACTGATTGCAGATGCACAGAAAATCTATAATTCTGCGGGTAATGATACGGCAAAATTACAGAGCGCCCTTGCAAAAATAGATGAAGCCCTGGCCCTTGTTTCTGATAATAAAGAAGCAATGAACTTAAAGGATAAAATTACAACTAAGATAGGTGGTAATACTTCTACAGTCCTTTCTACAGAAGATGAAAGACTTTATCAGCTTGCAATTCAGAGACTTCAGAATAATAATGTAGTAGGTGCGAATGCAATTGTTGAGCAGCTTCTTAAAAAGCCGGCAAATGCTAATTCGCAGAAAATCAAAGACTTAAAGAATAAGATTGAGGCAAGAAGTTAGGTTATGAAGAGAGTTGCAGCTTTGCGGAAAATAAAAAAACTTTTTGTTCTCATTCTTTTTGTACTGGGCTGCCTTTCTGTCTTACCAGGAGAAGATTTTTACTGGGAAAATCCTGCTGTAATTACTGATACAGATTCCCGCTTTCCTGTAACAATGGTTTCTGCAGATGGAAATTATACTTATATGTTCTGGCAGGAAGTTGATACTAAGGCGCGGCAGATATACCTTTCAGTTAGAATTTACAGCAGCCTTAAGAATTATTCAGAAAACAGGCGTTTTGCAGGACCTTTCAGTTATTCGGGAGAAGAAGTTCCGGATATTTATACAACTGCTGTTCTGAAAAAAGGAACAGTTGGTGTTGCAATAATGACGGGGCTTTCAAATCTTTCGGTTTTCGTTTCAACTGATAACTGTAAAAACTTTACAGAAACAAAATTACCGGCTGCTTCATCAATTACTGTTGCCCCAAGAATCTATAAAACGGGTAATGACAGTTTTAAGCTTTTTACATCTGTTGGTGAAGAAAACTCGTTTACGCTTTTTTCTGCTGATTCACCTGATGGTGTAAAATGGAGCCGCTTTGCTCAGTTCCAGCCGGCATTGAATTATAGAAATCCTTTTATTCCTGTTCTTTTTGCTTCTTCATTTGGAGATATTGTTGTTTTTCAGGCTCAGTATACATCGGCTGAAACAAGCAGACTTTCATATCAGCTGTATATGACTGTTGATTCAAGCGGCTCGGGAAAGAACTGGACTCAGCCTGTACTGATTACAGACAGAAACTCTCTTGCTGCCCGTGGTGGAAAACAGTTTCATGAATATCAGAACCAGAGGCCAGGTCTTTTTGAATATGATGGCGAAGTTTATCTTGCCTGGGAAAGAACCGATTCTGTAAACTCTGCAATCTGGATTGAAAAAATTACTGCTGCAGGTGTAACTGCTGGAACAGCAGAAAAACTATCTGATAACGGAAATGCAAGCCGTCCTGTAATGTTTAAATACAATGATTCTTTGTATCTGACCTGGTTTGATACAAGGCGAGGTCGTGAATCAATCTATATGGTAAAAAAGAATGGCAGTTACTGGAATGAAAGCCGGCTGGTTGAAGACCGAAACTCAAATCTTTTTGTATATCCGCTTGTAACTGCAGAAACAGATGGTTCTGTTTTATCATTTATATGGCAGCAGGTAAATTCTGCTTCAAAGAATTCAATCGCAATTCTCTCACCAGATAAAACTGTTATGCCTCCGACTTTTAATCCGCTTTCCTATAAAAAAGGAAAAAGTTCACGTGCAGAAGATGTTCGGATTCAGATTATATTCCCTGCGGACTCATCAAATATTTCCGGCTATTCATATACCTGGGGCAGGGAAAACTCTAAAGAGCCCCCAAAACAAATTGAGCATTTTACAAAAGAAAATACACTCCGCCTGAAAGCAACTGAAGATGGAAATTATATTCTTATGGCGCGGGTTTCAGATTATGCTGGAAACTGGTCAGAGCCTTCTTCAATTTCTTATCATCTTGATTTAACTCCACCAGAGGCTCCTGAAATTACAATTGATAATCTTGATGAATATGGCTTCCTTGATTCAAATAATTACAGCCTGAACTGGCTGCCTTCTGTTTCAAAGGATGCGGCACAATATCTTTATAAGATTGATTATCTTGGTTCAATTCCAAAATCAATTTCAGTTTCAAAAAAACATCCGATGAAGCTTAGCACTGAGCGGATGGAAGAAATCAAAAATAGTCTGCTTACAAGGTATGACCCTCAGTTGAAAAAGCAGAGAAGGCTTACAACTTCAAATTCTACGGCAACACGTAAACAAACGACCGTTCGTTATTATAACAGATCAAACGGTGTTTATCTTATTTCAGTAGCTGCAATTGATGAAGTAGGAAATATAAGTGAGCCTTCAACTGCATTGTATATTTTGAATAAATATCAGCCGTCAACCTATGTAACTTCAGTACAACAGACAAAAGCTGATGCTGGTGAAAGTACTATTGTAATTTCCGGTGGTGGCTTTACGTATGACGGAACAGTCAGTGAGATTTATATTGATGCTGATGGTAAAGCTCCGTACGACCTTATTTTAAGAGCCTCTGATGGTCAGTTCCGTGTTCAGTCAGATACCCGTATTTCAAACATAAAAACTGGAACCGATCTGGATGAAGGTACTTATAAAATTGGTCTTTTACATACAGACCGCGGATTATATTTTACCGGAAATGTTCTTCAGATATCACAGAGCGGAACCCTCAAAATTGAAGCCGAATATGAACCGCAAAGCAGACTTAGTTCGGAATTCCAGAAATATAAATATACAGTTGCAATCAGTCTGATTATTGTTTTTGTGCTTTTAATGATTGCTGCAATTACTTTGATTTTTATATTGATAAATATTTATCAGAATATACACGAAAGAAAATTGACAGAGAACGAAGTTTCTTCACTGTTAACAGGAGCTGCCATGCCATTAAAAGATTTACGGAAAAATTTCAAAGGACTTCCAAGTCTTAAGAAAAAGCTTATTGTATTTGCCTTCTCACTTGTAATTGCAGTTGTAATCGCGGTTTCACTTGAAAACGGATATAAGGTAATCAGACTTCAGGAACAGACTATGGCAGCCGGTCTGGAAAACAGAACTGAAGTACTTCTTGAAAGCCTTCACTCAGGTGTAAAAAACTTCTTCCCTGCAAATAATCTTCTGGAACTTTCTGCACTTCCTGCGCAAAAAGATGCAATGCCGGAAGTTAAATATGTTACGATAATTGGTCAGCAGCTGGATTCAGATTCTTCGGAAAATCTTAATTATATCTGGGCAACTAATGATCAGGATATAAGCGTAAAGATGGACAGCTATTCACTGGTTTATGGTGAATCACAGCTTACAGAAAAAGTAATTCTTGAAGTCACTGAAAAACTAAAGGAACTCGATAAAAAAATTGCTTCAGAAGTAGGGGAGCTTTCGGATAAAATTGACGGCCTTTCGAAAGATGCTGAAGCGTTGTATGCATCAGGTCTTGAAGATGATACACAGGAAGCAGAAAGACTTTCAGATGTTATTGTTGAATTACGAAATCAGCTTGATCTGCGGCTTGCAGAATATTCAAAGAGTGCAGCTGGTTCATACCCTGCTTTTGATTCAGATGACCTTGACCGCAGCAGAACAGATTATCTTTTCTATCGACCGGTTTTGTATCGCAAAGGAACTACAGGAAACTATATTCACAGTGTAATTTATCTTGAGCTTTCTACTCAGAGTCTTATAGACAGCCTTAATGCCGAAATCAAGAAAATCGTAATCTTCTCTCTGATTGTTGCGATTGCAGCAGTTGCCTTTGGAATTATTGGTGCTTATGTATTTGCTTCACTGATTGTCCGCCCGATCAAAAAACTTGAAAAGCACGTAATTATGATTGGACAGACTAAGAACAAAATCAATCTTAAGGGAAAAGATGTTGTGATTAAGTCACGGGACGAAGTAGGACGCCTTGGTGATGCGGTTAATAACATGACCCACGAGCTTGTTGCCAATGCCGAAGAAGAAGCTCTTGCAATGGACGGTAAGGCGGTTCAGAAAGCCTTCCTTCCGCTAGAAGCTCTCGGAGCAAATAATAAAAATACCTATGCAGAATATGCAGATAAAGAACTGGAATGCTTTGGTTACTACGAAGGTGAATCGGGTGTATCCGGTGACTATTTTGATTATAAGCGTCTGGATGATACCTGGTTTGGAATTATTAAGTGCGACGTTTCCGGACACGGTATTCCTGCTGCAATCATCATGACTGTTGTAGCCACAATTTTCCGTCGTTACTTTGAAAAATGGAGTTATGCTAAAAACGGAACCCAGCTGAATAAGCTTGTAGAACAGATAAATGACTTTATTGAAGGGCTTGGGTTGCGCGGTAAGTTTGCTACTTTGATTATCTGTCTTTTGAATGTAAAGACAGGTGAGCTTTATATGTGTAATGCGGGTGATAACCTTGTTCACATTTATGATTCTGCTACACACAGCCTTAAACTTTTGACACTTGCTTCTGCTCCAACTGCCGGAGTATTTACTTCGGATTTAGTTGCAATGCGCGGCGGTTTTGTTGTCGAAAAAACAATTTTGAATCGTGGTGATATTCTTTATCTTTATACTGACGGTATTGAAGAATCAACCCGCCGAATCCGCGAAGTAGATTACACAGTCCGACAAAATGAAGTTGAAGTTAAGAAGATGAATCCGAAAACACATGAGGAAGAAACTGAAATCAAACTTGAGGATGCAAAGGAAGAATTCGGACCAGAGCGAATCAAAGAGATTATTGAAGCGGTATATAACAAACGAAAGTTTACGCTTACAAAACAGGATAATCCAAATGTAACCGAAACCCTTGAATTTGATTTTACTAAATGTGAGGGAACTGTTCAGGAATCTATTCTTGCGCTTGCTTCACTGGAAAAGGTATTCCGTCTTTATAAATCACCAGCTGTTCAGCAGACAGATTACATCAGAATTGATAAAAAGATTGACGAATTCCTTCTAAAATATTTTAATATGTATGATTATTATGCAGCTCATAAAACTGATGATTCTGCAGGTGTAAACTATGTAGATTATGATCAGATGCTCGAAGATGAGCAGTCTGATGACTTAACCATGCTTGCTATTAAGAGGTTGTAATTATGAATATCGAAGAGTTTGGAAATAAGGTAAAATCAATTTTCTCAAAAGGCGTTGAATCTTCAAAAGAAGTTCTTGAAAAAGCAGGAGATAAGGTTCAGGATTTTACAGATAAAAGCGTAACCAAAATCGAAATTCACAAACTCGAAACAAAGCGCGACTGTAAATATGAAGAAATGGGTCTAAAGCTTTCTCAGATGCTTTTAGAAGGTGCTTCAATTACCTGTGAAAATGTAGAAGATATAAGAATTTTAAATGATATTCAGGAAGAAATAAAAAATCTCGCTGAACAGATCAGCGAGAAAGAACGTGAGTTATAGAAACTACCGCAGTACAAAACTAACGCTGCTGGCTGGAATCATGTACCTTATTGTACATAACATCTCCAGCCAGAATTCTAACCAGTTCCATTGCAAATTCTTCCGCAGCTCCAGGTCCGCGTGAAGTAACAAGATTTCCATCTGTAACAAAAACCTTATTGCTGTAACCGCTTAAATATTCAGGCTTTGATTCACCTTCCATATCAGGATAGCATGTCCACTTTTTACCTGCAGGAATTTTTGTTTTTCCAAGTACAACAGCAGGTGCTGCACAGATTGCAGCTACAAGACGTCCTGCATCCCATGCTTTTTCAAGATGATTAAGCAGAGTTGTGCATTCAGAAAGATTGATAGCACCTTTCCCTCCTCCTGGACAAACAACGCAGTCTGGAATTGAATCTCCAAACTTTTTCATATAAGTATCCAGACTCATGTCCATAATCATTGGAACATTATGAGAGCTGGTAACAATCATAGTATCATTAAAGGGTGTTCCCTTTACACCAACAGTATAAACCTCAACGCCCGCGCGTCTGAGATAATCTACAGGTGAAAGAGCTTCGATGTCTTCAAAGCCATCGGCAAAGAATACAGCAGCTGTTTTCATTTTTTCCTCCATATAAACTCAGTATATCATATATTATTAGAAATCTACACATTAAAACGGGCTAAGTATATAAGGATTTTTATTCTCAGAATGTGTGATGCCTGAACACTCCCGCTGAAAAAGCCCGTAGGCTGCGGGTGAGCAATTACTTAAAATATGGTAAGGCGTGCCTGGAATTGCGGGTCCCAGCGACGGCAAAACCGAAAAAGTAATCCCCCAGGGTGCCCCAGGCTCCTCATTTTTGCTTCGCAAAAATTTGTCGCAACCCTGGGACCCCCTTTTTCGTTTTGCCTGCGTCCCACAATTCCAGCCACGCCTTACCATAATCTCCGCCTATAGAAAATGAATATATCACTTTATTCACGGAAATCTGAAAATAATACAGGGGACTGATTATTGTGTGTTTGTTTTCACATACAGAAATTTCTTCCAGAACTCCGTGCATACACCAGAAAATGAGCGGAGCGGGGAAGTTGTACGGGGAGTATGGAAAGGGAGGAAAGAAATTGTGGGACGCAGGCAAGAAAAAATGAGGGAGGACCCATCAGTGCAGGCGCTGGCGAAGCTTTAGCGCCAAGCGAATGATGGGGGGAGTCCCTCATTTTTTTTGCCGTCGCTGGGACCCGCAATTTGTTTCCTCCCTTTACACAGACCCTTTGGTATATCCCCGCTCCGCCAGTTTTGTGGTGAAATGAGCCGGAAAACTGTAAGAATCGGGAATAAAAAAAGTTACAAAAAAATAAAAAAAAAGTGAAAAAAAACACAAAAAAAACGGGATGAGCTATTGACAGTTTTCATGGAAAGATATATATTCATTTTCACCGTCGCAACACTGAGTTGCGACACAGAACAAACAAAAAGTTCTTTGACAGATCAGGGAAGGAAATAACTGACTAAATAATTTTTTTATGTTTTTTATATCAACGAACAAAAACATACCCGCGAGTTTTAGTTCTTAAAACTCGATTGTAAATCAATTCAGCAAATAGATAAAAGCTGGTTTGAACTGTTTATGAAGATCATTAGCCTTCGGGCTATTGAAATAATCATGGAGAGTTTGATCCTGGCTCAGAACGAACGCTGGCGGCGCGTCTTAAGCATGCAAGTCGAGCGGTAAGATTGGTGCTTGCACTAATCCTAGAGCGGCGGACTGGTGAGTAACGCGTGGGTGACGTACCTTTGTGACGGGGACAGCTCCTAGAAATAGGAGATAATACCGGATACGCTGCATGTTGTCAGAGGACATGCAGGAAAGGATCTTTTGATTCGCACGAAGAGCGGCCCGCGTACTATTAGCTAGTTGGTGAGGTAACGGCCCACCAAGGCAACGATAGTTACCCGGCCTAAGAGGGTGATCGGGCACATTGGGACTGAGATACGGCCCAGACTCCTACGGGAGGCAGCAGCTAAGAATATTCCGCAATGGACGAAAGTCTGACGGAGCGACGCCGCGTGGATGATGAAGGCCGGAAGGTTGTAAAATCCTTTTATGACTGAGGAATAAGCAGAGTGAGAGAAACGCTTTGTGGTGACTGTAGGTCATGAATAAGCAACGGCTAATTACGTGCCAGCAGCCGCGGTAACACGTAAGTTGCGAGCGTTGTTCGGAATTATTGGGCGTAAAGGGCATGTAGGCGGTTCTGCAAGTCTGGTGTGAAATGCCGGGGCTCAACCCCGGAACTGCGTTGGAAACTGCAGAACTTGAGTCGCTGAGGGGCAGCCAGAATTCCAGGTGTAGGGGTGAAATCTGTAGATATCTGGAAGAATACCAATGGCGAAGGCAGGCTGCCAGCAGATGACTGACGCTGAGGTGCGAAGGTGCGGGGAGCAAACAGGATTAGATACCCTGGTAGTCCGCACAGTCAACTATGTACACTGGGTGTCCGTTCATGAGAATGGGTGCCGAAGCAAACGCGATAAGTGTACCGCCTGGGGAGTATGCCCGCAAGGGTGAAACTCAAAGGAATTGACGGGGGCCCGCACAAGCGGTGGAGCATGTGGTTTAATTCGATGGTACGCGAGGAACCTTACCTGGGTTTGACATACACAGGAATTATTTAGAGATAAGTAAGCGCAGCAATGCGCCTGTGAACAGGTGCTGCATGGCTGTCGTCAGCTCGTGCCGTGAGGTGTTGGGTTAAGTCCCGCAACGAGCGCAACCCCTACTGCCAGTTACTAGCAGGTAAAGCTGAGGACTCTGGCGGAACTGCCGGTGACAAACCGGAGGAAGGTGGGGATGACGTCAAGTCATCATGGCCCTTATGTCCAGGGCTACACACGTGCTACAATGGCAGGTACAGAGTGAAGCGAAGCAGTGATGTGGAGCAAAACGCAGAAAGCCTGCCTCAGTCCGGATAGGAGTCTGAAACCCGACTCCTTGAAGTTGGAATCGCTAGTAATCGCACATCAGCACGGTGCGGTGAATACGTTCCCGGGCCTTGTACACACCGCCCGTCACACCATCCGAGTGGGGGGTACCCGAAGTCGTGAGTCTAACCGCAAGGAGGACCATGCCGAAGGTACGTTCCGTGAGGGGGGTGAAGTCGTAACAAGGTAGTCGTACCGGAAGGTGCGGCTGGATCACCTCCTTTTAAGAAAAGGAATATCAAGTGTATGTGTACACACAAAACAATCAGTCAGTTATTTCTTTCTCTGATATGTTTAAGAACATGTCAGAACATGATCTTTGAAATTACGAAGGAAGGACGGAAACATACGGGAATATCTTCAGCCGTATGTTGAAATAGAAGACGCTTTTAAGCGAGGGGTTGTATCACTGCTTGGTTAGAAAATGTGATGCACACGAAAATCCCGGTTGAGTGAAAGAGCGGAAAAGATGATATGGCCAAGCGAATACAGGTCTATGGCGGATGCCTGGGAGCTGTCAGGCGAAGAAGGACGTGATAAGCTGCGATAAGCCGGGGACAGGAGCACATATCCGTTTACCCCCGGATTTCCGAATGGAGTAATCCGGTGCATTTATGCATCACCTGAATGTCTGAATATATAGGACACAGGAGCAATACTGAGTGAAGTGAACCATCTAAGTAACTCGGGAACAGAAATCAACAGAGATTCCCCAAGTAGCGGCGAGCGAACGGGGAGAAGCCCAAACCACTTATGTGGGGTTGTAGGACCGCATACGAAGTTTAGAGAAAACTTTTTTATAGGAGAAGCTTCTGGGAAGGAGCGTCAGAGAGTGTGAAAGCCACGTATCCGAAATGAAAGAGTCTTCAGCGGTATCCTGAGTATGGCGGGGCACGTGAAACCCTGTCAGAATCCGGGTCGACCACGATCCAAGGCTAAATACTGAACAGCTACCGATAGCGGACAAGTACCGTGAGGGAAAGGCGAAAAGAACCCCGGTAAGGGGAGTGAAAGAGAACCTGAAACCATAGACTGACAAGATGTCACAGCCCGCAAGGGTAGTGGCGTGTCTTTTGTAGAATAAACCTGCGAGTTGCGTTATGCAGCGAGGCTAAAGAATAGAAGTTCTGGAGCCGGAGCGAAAGCGAGTGTGAACAGCGCGAAAAGTTGCATGACGCAGACCCGAAGCCAAGGTGATCTTGTCATGGGCAGGCTGAAGGCAGGGTGAAACCTGTTGGAGGGCCGAACAGTAATCTGTTAAAAAAGGTAGTGATGACCTGTGACACGGAGTGAAAGGCTAAACAAACCTGGAGATAGCTGGCTCTCCCCGAAATGCCTTTAGGGACAGCCTCATACAAAAATGCCGGAGGTAGAGCACTGGATGGAAAAGGGGGAGTCAAATCCTACCGATTTCAATCAAACTGCGAATGCCGGTATTCAGCGTATGGGAGTGAGACTGCGTGCGCCAAGGTTCGTAGTCGAGAGGGAAACAGCCCGGACCGGCAATTAAGGTCCCAAATTCATGCTGAGTGTGAAATGAAGTGCGGATGCACAGACAGCCAGGAGGTTGGCTTAGAAGCAGCCATTCCTTAAAAGAGTGCGTAACAGCTCACTGGTCGAGCATCCGTGCGCAGACAATGTAACGGGGCTAAGCATGAAACCGAAATTCCGGAATCATTACATAGGTAATGATTGGTAGGGGAGCATTGAATTAACTGATGAAGGAATACCTGTGAGGGGTTCTGGAGGAGATTCAAGAGAGAATGCAGGCATAAGTAACGAAAAAGCGGGTGCGATCCCCGCTCGCCGAAAACCTAAGGTTTCCAGGGTAAAGGCAATCTGCCCTGGGTAAGTCGGCCCCTAAGGCGAGGACGAAAGTCGTAGTCGATGGGAAATTGGTTTATAATCCAATACTTAATTAGTTTTTATGGAATGACGCATGAGGTGAAATCCGGCCGGGCGACGGTTGTCCCGGTCAAAGCGACGAGTTGCTGAGGAGCTGGTTAAAAGAAGCTCTGAGATGAGTCGTTACAGCGAGGAAGCAGAAAGTGCAACTGAAGCGGACGTAATCAAGGTGCCGGGAAATAATTCCTAAGTGTGGCTAATTAAACCGTACCGGAAACCGACACAGGTAGGAAGGATGAGTAATCTAAGGCGCACGAGCGAACTCGCGTTAAGGAACTCGGCAAAATGCGCACGTAACTTCGGAAGAAGTGTGGCTCACGTTAGAAATGATAGTGAGCGGCAGAAAGCAGGCCCAGGCGACTGTTTATCAAAAACACAGCCATCTGCGAACCAGCAATGGGACGTATAGGTGGTGACACCTGCCCGGTGCAGGAAGGTTAAGAGGAGATGTCAAGAGCAATCTGACGCATTGAATCGAAGCCCCTGTAAACGGCGGCCGTAACTATAACGGTCCTAAGGTAGCGAAATTCCTTGTCGGGTAAGTTCCGACCCGCACGAATGGTGTAACGATTCTGGGCACTGTCTCAACGCGAGACTCGGTGAAATTTATATTCCGGTAAAGAAGCCGGATACCCATAATTAGACGGAAAGACCCCGTGAACCTTCACCGTAACTTAATATTGGGATCCTGTTTATCATGTGTAGGATAGCTGGGAGACTGTGAGGCGTGGCCGTCAGGTTGCGCGGAGTCAATGGTGAAATACCAGCCTTGATGAACAGGATTTCTAACCTTATCCTTGAAGCAGGATTGGGGACAATGTTAGGCAGGCGGTTTGACTGGGGCGGTCGCCTCCCAAAGAGTAACGGAGGTGCGCGAAGGTCTCCTCACTCCGGTTGGAAATCGGAGCACGAGTGTAAAGGCACAAGGAGGCTTGACTGCGAGAGTGACAATTCGAGCAGGTACGAAAGTAGGTCTTAGTGATCTGATGGTGCTGAGTGGAAAGGCCATCACTTAACGGACAAAAGGTACTCCGGGGATAACAGGCTGATTTTCCCCAAGAGTTCACATCGACGGGAAAGTTTGGCACCTCGATGTCGGCTCATCACATCCTGGGGCTGGAGCAGGTCCCAAGGGTTTGGCTGTTCGCCAATTAAAGTGGTACGTGAGCTGGGTTCAGAACGTCGCGAGACAGTTCGGTCCCTATCTGTTATGGGCGATGGAAGTTTGAGAGGAGCTGCTTTTAGTACGAGAGGACCGAAGTGGACGAACCTCTGGTTTACCAGTTATCCTGCCAAGGGTAAGTGCTGGGTATCTAAGTCCGGAAGGGATAACCGCTGAAAGCATCTAAGCGGGAAGCCCACCTCAAGATTAGACTTCCCTGGAACTTTAAGTTCCCTGAAGACTCCTGGGAGACTACCAGGTTGATAGGATGCAGGTGTAAGCGTCGTGAGGCGTTCAGCCGAGCATTACTAATAAGTCGTGAGACTTGGCCATATCATCGTTTCCGTTCAAAACGAACACTTCTGAATAATCCGTCCTGTGTGCACGAGAAATCGTCTTACACACTTCGTAACTTGGTATTGTTAATAATGCTAGTGGCCATAGTGGAGAGGTAATACCCGTTCCCATTCCGAACACGGAAGTCAAGCTCTCTTACGCCGATGATACTGGATTTGTTCCGGGAAAGTAGGAAGTCGCTAGCTTTTTTTATTTAACTGAAATCTAAAAACAAACAGAGCAGCAGAAAGATTTCTACAACATTTATACAAAACGTTATTATTCTTTTAATAGATACTTTTCAATAAAATCATCGTTAAATTCATAATTTCTGTAATAATACTTAGTACAATCTTGATTTTTTAATATATCCAGGTTTTTATAATTTAGTTCTTTTTTTGAAATGCCTATTAATTCATCAATAAAAACATTTACTTGAGTTGATAATGAATTATTATAATCTACAAAAGTTGTATAAATTATTTTGTCTTGTTGTACATCAATACCGGATTTAGGAACATTACGAAATATTTTTTTTATAAAATCATCATCTGTGAATAACACAAAATAACCATTATATTTATTTGAAATAATAGTTGTATTTTCAATTTGAAATTTAAAACAAGCAGAACCAAAACTTTGTGTTAGTGGAAGTTTATAATAATAGTATTCTGTAGATTGGTTATTTATTTCATATGAGTTCAATCTATTCCTTTCTATATCATCTGAAAGGGAGTTAAATAATATTTCCTTCTGCTCCGGTGTTAAACTTATTGTAAAACTATTATTTATTGTAAAATTTGACCTTTCTTGAAAAATCCAGTTTCCATCAGAAAGATTTACTTCTTCATCAACTAAAACATCGCAGTCTGTTTTTGGAAAAATAGGGTCTGTTGAAAATACAAACTGTTGATTAGGGTTTTCCAATTCATGTTGACAGCCAAAAAAGAATATTGTTGAAATTAACAATAGCATTGTTGAAATAAATGTTCTTTTCATAATTATTTCTCCTTTTTAAATTATGTTTTTTACATATATCTTAAGTATATATCAGAAAATTAAAAAAAACAAATTAATTAATTAACGGTGATGTGCGCCAAACATGGAGGGGTGCCGAAGGCAGCCACTGGACTGAGCGCAGCGAGGGAAGAGGCCGAGCGGCAGCGAGCCCCGGAACGCGTGTTGGACAGTGTTTATGCGCTAACTAATTTAAATTTTATTAAAAAAATTTGTTTTCATTAAAATTCTGCATTATAATTTTTTTTATAGCATAATGGAGATAGTATGAAAACCAATTCTTTATCTTTTAAAATTGTTTTAAGAATTTCTATTCTTGTTGTTTTTATTTGTGTTCTGATTACTTCTTTTTCGATTCTGCTGCTTAGACGGGTACAGACAAATCAGGTTGAAAGTACGATGACTAAGGTACGGGATGATGCTGGAAAACTGATGGAGCTTTCTATTAATGCGTACATCCGCGAGGTAGATACTATTGCGCAGCGGAACGATATCCGCAATATGGACTGGAAAGTTCAGAAGTCTATTCTTAAGATGGAAGCTAAACGAATTGGATTTGAATCTTTTGAGGTTGGTAATCCGAATGGTATGGCCCATTCTACTCGGGGGGACGATGTCTGGGTAGGTGGCCGGGCATACTACGGAAAAGCACTGGCTGGAAAATCAAATATTTCTGATATTCTTTATGATGAAAAAATTGAAAAAATGGTAGTTCATGTTTCAAGTCCTTTATATGATGATAAGGGTGATGTAATAGGTGTTCTATCTGGAGTTGCCGATGCTGCCTTTATGAATCATATTACTTCATCTATAGATCTGGAATATGATGGATTTATCTTCATTATAAATGATGCAGGTGAGAAGATTGCCGGTATTAATTATTATGGAAAAAAAGAGCTGGAAAATAATATTCATGATGCTGCTTATGGTCCGAATACAAAATATGGTCAGTTCCGTGAACTTCAGATTAAGATGATAAATCAGGAAAGTGGTTTTGAGACTTTTGATATGGATGGAAGTTCATACTTTTTAACTTATATCTGCATAAATAATGGCGACTGGCATCTTGGAATTATTCAGAATAAAAATCAGGCTCTTGCTGTTCTGTATATGATTTTGTACAGAATGATATTTATTACGCTTGCTTCCATTTTAGTTGGTTCATTGAGTGGACTTTTGCTTTCGAGAAGTCTTAAACCTTTGCGACAGGTTAGTAAGAATATTGGGGAGATTGCTTCGGGAAAGGCGGATCTTACTCAACGTATCAACATTAAAACTGAATATGAAATTGGTGAATTAGTTACCGGCTTTAATACCTTTACGGAAAAACTTCAGAGTATTATTAAGGTAATGAAAGAGTCTAAGAATGCACTGTACCAGGTTGGTGAACTGCTGAATCAGAATACGCATGAAACGCTAACTTCAATTGATACAATCATTGAAAATATTCAATCTACTAAAGATGGTACAGCTCATCAGTTTGCGAGTGTAGACCAGACTGCTACGGCTGTTAATGAAATTGCTTCGAATATTGAATCTCTTGAACGAATGGTAGAAAAACAAAGTGAAAGTGTTAAGACTGCCGGTGAAGCTGTTTCAGAAATGATTAAGAATATTAACAAAGTAAATCTTTCTGTTGAAAAAATGGCTGAGTCTTATGCAATTCTTGAGGAAAAAGCTCAGAGTGGTGTGCAGAAGCAGGATGATGTAAGTGCAAAGATTGAAATCATGGGTGAGCAGTCAAAAATGCTTGGAAATGCGAATAAGACTATTCGTGAAATTGCTAGTCAGACAAACCTGCTTGCCATGAATGCGGCAATTGAGGCGGCTCATGCGGGTGATGCCGGTATGGGATTCTCGGTTGTTGCTGTTGAAATAAGAAAGCTTTCTGAAACTTCTACTGCTCAATCTAAGGAAATTGGTGAACAGCTTAAGAATATTCAGAACTCAATTAAGGAAATTATTGAAGCTTCTAATGAATCTCGTCTTGCATTTAATGAGGTTAGTGATGAAATTAAATCAACTGATTATCTGGTAAAAGAAATAGCTGTTGCTATGGATGAGCAGAACAGTGATTCGGAACAGATTAATCTTTCTCTTGATTCTATGAATAACAGTACGGAAGTTGTAATTTCGGCTGTTAAGGAAATGTCTGAAGGTAATGCTTCCATTCTTAAGGAGATTCAGAATCTTCAGTCTTCTACTGTTGAACTGAAACAGCATATGGAACAGATGGAAGCTGGTGCAGAAACTATCAAGCAGACAGGAAATGCTCTTTCTGATATTTCACAACAGATGTCTGCTTCAATTGATGATATCGGCGGTCAGGTTGATCAGTTCCAGGTTTAAGCAGTGTGTGAGAGGTATGAAAATGAAGAAGAATATAAATAGATTATTGAAGATTTTTGCAGTTCTGATTTCTTTTACTTTTTGTATTACAGGCTGTTCAAAAGTTAATAATGGTACTGTAGAAGATAATCCAAAAGAAATCCATATCCGTGTATGGGAATCAAAAGATGGAATTGATCAGTTTATAAAATATGCGGGTAGGACTTATACGGAAAAGCATCCGAATGTTATAATTGATTATGTATATGTAGAACTTCACGGTGCGGTTGAGACTCTTGAAGTGGATGCTCCTAAAGGTATTGGACCAGATATCATTCCAGCTCCTCATGATAATCTTGGTACTCTTGTTTCTAAAAAACTTATTGTTCCAACTGAAAATCCTGATAAGATTTCTAAGCAGGTTCTTGCTTCCTGTGCAAAAGCGCTTACATACAATAATACTATGTATGGATATCCTGTCAGTGCTGAAACTTATGCTCTTTTCTATAATAAACGTTTGATAAGTGAGAATGAAGTTCCAAAGACCTGGGAAGAGCTTGTAAAATGGGTGCAGCAATTTAATTCAACACATCCTGGTAAATATGGCTTTGTAATGGATGTTACAAACGCTTATTACTCAATTCTTTTTGCAACATCCGGTGGAAACCGTTTGTACGGTGAAAGCGGAACCGATGCCAGAAATCCTTGTATGAATACAGCTGAAGCAGTAAAAGGTATGACGTTTTTCCAGAGCCTGAATAAAGATTTAGGACTACAGGATCTTGAATTAAGTACTGCTGCTTGTGAAGGCTTATTTGCATCTGGAAATGCGGCTATGTTTATTACTGGCTTATGGAATGTAAAACCTTTTGAACGTGCTGGTATAGATTTTAATGTTGCTGCAATTCCTTCGCTTCCAGGCGAGAATAAGCCTGCAGCTTCTTTCAGTGGAACCAGAGGAATGTTTGTTACTGCCTGTTCAAAGCATCCGAAAGAAGCTGCTGAATTTGCTGAATATTTGCTTTCTCCTGAAATGCAGCAGTTCAGATTCCTGTATACAGGAGCTATGCCTTCAATCAATACTACTGTAGACAGTAAGTATATGCCGGGCTTCCTGCATCAGCTTGATTATGCTTTCCCTATGCCTTCAATTCCTGTAATGGGTAAATTCTGGACTGAGACTTCTACAACTCTTGCCAATATATGGAATGGGGCAGATGTAAAAACTGAGCTTGATTTATTAAATAACAAGATAAAAGATTAAAAGCAAAAACGGTTGTCTCATTCCAGATTTTAATGTATAAATTGATACATTATGAATAAATTTGATGGACTTATCCTTGATGTTGATGGCACAATCTGGAATACAACCGGAATTGTAGCTGAAGCCTGGAATAAAACAATAGACGATAGTTTTCCTCAGGTACCTCATGTAACTGCTGATATTCTCAAAGGCCAGTTTGGCAAAACAATGGATGTTATTGCTGACAATCTTTTTGGTGTTCTTTCTGAAGCAGATAAAAAAGAGCTTATGAAAAAATGCTGTGTAGGAGAGCAGAAAGCTCTTCTGGAAAATACTGTTGATATAACTTACGAAGGTGTACTTCAAACCTTAAATCGGCTTTATGAAAAAATCCCTCTCTTTATAGTAAGTAATTGTCAGAGTGGATATATCGAACTTGTAATGAAAAAAAACGGAATTACAAATCTGATTAAAGATATTGAATGTTTTGGTAATACAGGAAAATCAAAGGCAGAAAATATAAAACTTGTTGTAAGTCGTAACGGTCTTAAAAATCCGGTTTATGTTGGAGATACACAAGGTGATTATGATGCCTGTAAACAGGCTGGTGTTCCGTTTATCTGGGCTGCCTATGGTTTTGGCCGCCCAGAAACAGATGATTACTTTAAAAAGATTGAAAGTTTCTCTGAATTAGAGTCTATTCTGTAATTTCTGAAACTTCAGTTTTTTCAGAGAATGAACGTTTAAGTAAAATAGGCACTACCATTGAAGAAACGATAATCAGCAGGATTACGGATGTAAAATATTTTGAATCTACGAGTCCTGCTGAAAGTCCTTTTGTAGCTACGATAAGTGCAACTTCACCACGAACCATCATTCCTTCTCCAATCTGAAGACATTCTTTCCAGTTGAAACCTAGAAGTTTTGAAATTCCACCACAGCCGATAATTTTTGAAAGACAGCCTACAATTACAAATGCGATAGAGAACCATAAAAGACTAAGGTTCATTCCAGAAAGATCTGTTTTAAGACCTATGCTCGCAAAGAAAATAGGGCTGAAAATCATGTAAGCATTAATATCGATTTTTGATTCCATGTAAGAAGCATCACTAAGACTGCAGAATACAATACCTGCAATATATGCACCTGTGATATCTGCAATTCCAAAAAAGTGTTCTGCACAGAAAGCAAAAATCAGAGCAATACCAAGAGCGTAAATCGGGATACGGCGTGAGCGGGGATGTCGTTTGTCATACCAGCGGAAAAGTCTGTATACAATAAAACCAGCAACAATTGCACATACAAAGAAGGCGAGGGTCTTTAGGATGATTCCAAGATATCCGCCTTTTCCTGAACTTACACCAAGTACAATTGTAAGTACGATAATACCGATTACATCATCAATAATAGCGGCACTTACAATTGTCTGACCAACATCACTCTTGATTTTTCCAAGTTCCTTTAAAACTGCAACTGTAATACTAACTGATGTTGCTGTAAGGATTGTTCCGATAAATACGCTCTTGAAAAAGTTAAGGCTTCCCCAGCTGTCAAAACCAAAGAAGAACATCGACATAACAGTTCCCATGATGAGTGGAACAAATACACCACAGATAGCAATCAGAGTTGCTTTAAAACCAGACTTTACAAGAGATTTGATGTTAGTTCCGAGACCTGCAGAGAACATGATCAGAATAACACCAATTTCAGACATATAGGAAATAAACTGGTTAGTTTCATTATAGATTACATTTGGATCTGTCTTGCCGAAATTTCTAAAGAAAGGAATAAAGCGAAGAATGAGACCTGCAACAATCATACCGGCTACCTGAGGTATACCGATTTTCTTTGCAAGAACGCCAAAATATTTGGCTACAATTACAATAATACCTACCGAAAGAAGAATGTGCAAAATGATTTCGGTGTTTGGAAGTGTTGAATTCATATATAAATCCCCCTTATAATAAGAAGATATTTAAAAAATTGAATTATTATATATTTAGTACATATTTTATTCAATAGAAGTGTTATAATATTGTTAATAGGAGTATATATGAAAACAAGTCGAATTCGATTTCTTTTAATTTCTGTTTTGGTTTTTACTTTGGCATCATGTGCAACAACAGTAAAAGTTAACCTTACTCGACCCGCTGAGCTGGACTTAAATGGTGCCCGTACAATTGCTGTCTTACCTTTTACACCTTCTCACTATGTAAGAACAGATGATATGTCTATTGGAAAGAAAATTGTAATCAGTACTTTCTATCAGCTTTTTGATATTGAAGACAAAGATGAACAGCTTGCAATTGATACACTCAGAAGTCAGATAGAACGTGGGCTACTTTCTTCTCCGTACATTAAACTTGTTAGCTCTGATTCTGTAGAAGCTTCTCTTAGAAAAGGAACGTTGAATCCTGCAGATGTATATCTTACAGGTGAAGTAGTTTATTTTGATGTAAACAATAAACGTTCTGAAGAGAAAAAAATGGTAAAGGCTGCAAAAGGTGATCAGAAAGCTGAATATCAGATTGTAACTTACTGGAAAAAGGAAGTTAAATTTAAGTTCAGATATACAATTATAGACAGCTCAACAAATAAAGTTATTGCAGTTAATTCATTTATTATTGATAATGTCTCTTCAAAATATGAATCTAAAAGCGAACTTCCGGCAAGTTATTATCTGATAGATGATGATCTTAAGAAGTATGCTTCTCAGATACTTAGAGAACTTCAACCATATGCTGTTGTAAAGTCTATAAAACTGCTTGAACCTAAAACCAAGGATAAGGCTCTTAAGCAGCGTATGAAAACTGTAGATGAAATGGCAGAAAACTCAAAATTAATTGCAAAGGCATCTGAGGAGTACTCTAAGATTTATGAGGAAACAGGTCTAGTAGAAGCAGGCTATAATGCTGCAATTCTTCAGGAAGCACTTGGAAATCTTTCAAAGTCAGAGAAGATGATGATGGAAGTATACGAAGCACATCCTGACAGTAGAGTAGAAAAAGGATTGTCTGATATCCGTTATGAGATAAAACAGGCACTTCGCCTCAAAAAACAGATAAACGCCACTGAGGCTGACGGTGATTTAGACGATTTCTAATTATTAAAAATAAATTTTCCATTTCTCGGTAAGTTCCGCAGCGCTTGTAAAAAGTTCTGCGTGAATACCGAGACTTGCAGCTGCCGCTACGTTATCCGCCCTATCATCCGTAAAAAAAGTATCCTCCGCGGCGGCCTGCTCAGCTTCAAGAATCAGTTCAAAAAAATGAGGATCGGGTTTAGCGCAGCCTATTTTGTTTGATGCATAAGTCTGATTAAAGAACGCGTAATCTCCACGCTCCATATGATTTTCCCAATGACTGTCGATTGTATTTGTTCCGCACACAACACGATGCTTTTTTTTCAACTGCTGAATGAGCTCTACAGTTTCCAGATTTTTTGACGGATGAAAATAAAGGCGGAAAAGATCATTTTCTACCACTGGAACATTTTTGTATTTTTCGTCTTTAGACGCAGCAACACGTTCATTAAATTGAGTCCAGAACTGCTGTGGATTTATTTTACCGGTTTGGAAAAGATTCCAGATATCATGTTCACCAGATGAACAAAGCTTATAAAAATCTTCTGTTGTAATATTTAATTTCTTGTAAAGCTGGGTAAGCAAGAATGTGTTTGTAACAACACCACCCATATCAAAAATAAAAAGCATATTCCGATTATGGTGTAATTGTGATGAATAATCAAGTTTGATATAATGTGCCTTATGAGTATGAATAATTTTCCGAGAGTTTTTCTGAACAGTAAAGAAGAAAAAGAAATCCAGCAGGGATTTCCATGGGTATTTGATAATGAGATTTCTCATGTAAAACACAGAGCCGACGAAAAATCAGAATGGAAAAATGAAAGCCTTAAAGAGTGTACTGTTGAAGACGGTAGCACAGTAGAAGTTTATACAAAGGCAGGTGGATTTCTTGGAACCGGTATTCTCAATAAGAAGTCAAAAATCACTGTGCGTATAATTGGAAGCGACCATGCAGATGTTATTATGGCAGATACAGCCGCTTATTACGAAAAGAAGATTCTTGAAGCTTACAATATGCGCCGCATGTTCTATAGCGACAGCGATTCTTACCGTTTGATTTTTGGTGAAGCAGATTTTATTCCAGGTCTTATCAGTGAACGTTTTTGTGACGAAAAGGGCCGTGTAATTATTGTTGTACAGTTCCTTTCACTTTCCTGCGAAGTATTCCGTGAGGATATTATTGCAGCACTTAAGAAGGTATGTAAGCCAGATGCAATCTATGAGAGAAGTGATGCCTCTGTTCGTGATAAGGAAGGTCTTCCTCAGACTGCAGGCTGGATTTTCGGTAAAGGTGAAACAGAAATCACTATTGTAGAAAACGGAATTAAGCTTTGTGTTGATATTGCAAACGGACAGAAGACCGGTTACTTCCTTGATCAGAAGTTTAACCGTACTGCTGCTGCCAGCTTCTGTAAGGGTAAGACTGTTCTTGATACCTTTACTCACACAGGAGCTTTTGGTCTTAATGCATTTAAGAATGGAGCTCGTGAAGTTACTTCTGTAGATATTTCTCCGGAAGCAGTTGATATGGTAAATCACAACATTGAACTGAACGGCGCGGGTAAGGTAATGAAAGCTGTTTGTGCAGATGTATTTGATTTACTTAAACAGTATGAAACTGACGGTCGTAAGTTTGATGTTATTATTCTTGATCCTCCAGCATTTACAAAATCTGCAAAGATGATTGAAAAGGCTTATGGCGGATACAAGGAGATTAACCTGCGTGCATTGCGTCTTTTGAATGAAGGCGGCATTCTCGTTACCTGTTCATGTTCTCATTTTATGGAAACAAATATGTTCTGTGATATGCTTATGCATGCTGCAATGGACAGTCATAAACGAATTCAGATTCTTGAAAAGCGCGGAGCAGGCCCGGATCATCCGGTTCTCTTAGGATATCCAAAATCTGAATACCTTAAATGTGTGGTGTGCCGTGTCCTCTAGTAAGCCTTATAACTGTGTAATAATCCTTGGGCCTACTGCTGTAGGAAAAACTGCAATCGGTGTTGCAGTTGCCCGTGCTTTTAATGGCGAAATAATATCAGCCGATTCTCGTCAGACCTATCGTCATCTGGACATTGGTTCTGGAAAAGATCTTGCTGATTATGCTGAAAGTAAAGACGGCGCGGCTGTTCCATACCATCTGATTGATATAACAGAACTTCCTGCAGAATACAATGTTTACAACTACCAGCAGGATTTTTACAAGGCTTTTAAGGATATTACAGGGCGGGGTAAACTTCCTGTAATTGTTGGCGGCACCGGCATGTATCTTGATGCGATTGTCCGTGACTATCAGCTTGTAATTCTTCCTGAAAATAAAAAACTTCACGAGGAACTGGAAGCAACTCCACTTGAAGTTCTTGCTGCACGGCTTATGGAGCTTCAGCCTGATTTACATACAAAAGGCGACCTTCTTGAAAAAGATCGTGTAATAAAAGCACTGGAAATTATTGAGGCGAAAAAGAAAGGGGTAGACTCTACCTCAGTTCAGCGCCCGGAAATAAATCCACTTATAATCGGTACAACTTTGCCTCGTCCTCAGATGTGGGAAAATATAAGCATACGTCTTAAGGAGCGTCTGGATGGTGGAATGCTCGAAGAAGTTCAGTCCATTCATGACAGCGGAATTACCTGGGAGCGGCTTGAAAAGCTTGGTCTTGAGTATCGTTTCTGTTCTCAGTTTCTGCAGGGAAAAATTGCAACAAAAGAAGAATTATTTGAAGGACTTTTTATTGCTATCCGTCAGTTTGCAAAACGTCAGGAAACCTGGTTCCGTATGATGGAAAAGAAAGGTGTGGAGATTAAGTGGCTTGAGCCGGGTAGTAAGGAAGAAAGAATCGCGCAGACGAAAGAAATAATTGCCAGTCATCCCGAATTAGCTTCGTAATCTGCTAATGGATGCTGAAATAAATTCAGCATGACGTGTACGACCTGGTTAAATAAAAACCACCGGTGGTGTCTCCGGTGGTTTATTCAACAAGAGGACTCTCTTTTTTAATTCAATATTTTATTAAGCATTAACTGCCATCTTTACAGTTTCTGTAATCTCTGTAAGATAGCCAGTACGAATACAGCTGTCAAAAAGTTCCTTAGAAATATAGTCAGTTTTTACGTCTTCGTAGCCATCCATATCACGAACGATTTTTACTACGAATCCATCTTCCATCTCACGAAGGATTGTCATGTAGTCTGTGTTTTTTCCGATGCTTTTGAGTGTGTATTTTTTCATTTTCTTTTTACTCCCATATATAAAAAATGATTTAAAGTGTCACGCAAAACTGTCTCATTATTCATATTTTCGGTTATAATAAAAATAATGTTAGAAAAATTTTCAAAAAAAAGTAAAAATTTTCTCTTTGATGCTCATTTTCATTATTCTGTGTGTAAACGCTATGGAATTGATATTCCGGATTTTGGAGAAGAATATGAATGGAGCGGAATCTCCTGTGCACATTTCATTAAAGAGTATGAAGTGCAGAGTAAAGCTCCAGACTGTGTAATCCAAAGTTACGGAATACATCCTCAAAATGCAGCAAATGAAAATATTCAGGAAAGTGCTGATTTTCTTGAAGGAGTTTTACAAAGGGGAGAATTAGCTTTTATTGGAGAAGCAGGTTTTGATTTTTTTACAGATGAATTTAAGAATGCTGCAGATTTACAGGAAGAAATCTGGAACATTCAGCTTGAACTTGCATTAAAGTATGATAAGCCACTGGTAGTACATTGCCGTAAAGCAAATCACAAACTTTTTGAATATTCAAAACAATTGAAAAAACTGCCGGAAGTTTTATTTCATTCCTTTATGGGGCCTCCTGTAGAAGCTGAATCTTTATTGCGACATGAAATAAATGCATATTTCAGTTTTGGAAAACAGGTGATGAATGGAAATAAAAAGGTAATTGCGTGTGTGAAAGAATTACCACATGAAAGAGTTCTCCCGGAAACCGATGCCCCGTTTCAGACTTTGAAAGGTGAAGATTATACAAAATTGTCTGATATTAAAAAGATAACTGAAGAAATAGAGAAATTTAAAAGTGGCCAGACATAATTTTTCAGTGACTTTAATATAATCTAAAAATTTAGTATATTTTATATATGAGTAACAAAAAAGAATTATCATCACAATTTTATAAATTAAGACTATTTATCTTCATCGAATTCGCCGCCGCAGCAATATTTACACTTTTGAACATCAGTTTTCATGCGGATATCTCACTCTTAGCATTTCCGCTTTCACTTATTTATTTTGGAATCAGTGTATGGTTTAATATCAAAAAACTGTTTATTGATACAGATGGTAAAAATATTTATGCAGCTATTAAACTGAATGAATATCTTCCTTATTTTCTTTTCATTACTTTCATTTTGAGAAGAGCCGGAGAAACTGGAACTCCATTTATTATTGATGTATTCGCAGTTCTTTCATGGTTTGTTGTTTTTGTTTTAGCATATCTTAATTCCAGAAAACTTTATCCTGCAAAGAATAAGCTGATTGTTCAGGGCTGGAAGGTTGCTCCTGCTGAAAGAAAGTTTAAGGGAATTGGAAAGGTTTTATTTGAGATTGCAGACTGGATTGATGCTTTCTTCTGGGCTATTTTCACAGTTCTGATTTTCCAGATTTTCCTTATGCAGCTTTATGAAATTCCTTCAGAATCAATGGTGCCAACTTTCCTTATAAAGGATAAGGTTTTTGTTTCAAAAATTGATTGTGGACCAAAGTTCCCTCTTACAGATGTAGGACTTCCAGATTTCAGAAAATACAAGAGGGGAGATACCATTGTTCTCAGAAACCCTCATTACAGCCTGGACAGAAAATCAGAAGTAAAAACAGTTACTTCTCAGCTGATTTACATGTTGTCTATCATGCAGGTTAATCTCAATAAAGATGTAGATGGAGAACTGAAGGCCGATCCGCTTGTTAAACGAATTACAGGTCTTCCTGGTGAGCAGCTTGTAATGCAGGATGGAACTTTATACAGAAGAACAACGGCCAGCGATGTATTTGAACCTGTTGCTGCTGATTCAAAATATGCAACCTGGAACCTTAATGCAGTAAATAAAAATCTTAAACCTTATATCCGCAGTTTCCCATTGAACTCTCAGGAATATCAGGAAATGCTGGATTTTGAAGAGGAAAGACGTAATTATGATCTGGCTGCGGCTGAATTTCAAGCTTATGAACTTTCAAGACAGCTTAGAAAATATATTACTATAAATAAAGATGCAGGTAGTTTCAGTACACCTTCATTATCTGAAAACAATTTATTTATGAATCTTCAGCGTATTACTAAAGGCTTAATGCTTCAGGAAGGTGGAACTGAATGGTTTGATAAATTTATCTGTTCATGGATTCCTGCAAAGAGTGAAGTTCGTGATTTGTATTCAGAAGCAAATTTCCGTCTTAATGTAATGACTAAGATTACTTTTGGAAAACTCGTTGTAGAATATGCAAGACTTATCTCTGATGGAATTCCAGAAGAAAAATGGGTAGAAAATAGTGAACTGCTTAATCTTTATAATTCTGCAGAACATTTAGACTGGTATATTCAGGGCTTACTTGATGAAAGAAATATGCCTGTATTCCCTGCAAACGATTCTGATGGAAATCCAAAGTATATCCCGGATAACTGTTACTTTATGATGGGCGATAACCGCTTTAATTCGCTGGATCTCCGCCATCGTTATGAACAGAAAGAAACTGCCCTTACTTCAGATGATCCTCTTTCAGTAACTTATTATTCAATGATGGAGCCTCAGTACATCAACAAAAAATATATTATTGGAAAACCTGTATTGAGATTCTGGCCGCTTGGCAGATTTGGAAAGGTTTAAAAAAAAATCCCGTGACAAGCACGGGAATTAAACATAGCTGTTATTGCCCGGACTTACCGGGCAATTTGTTTTTAACGGTTATCTTCCGCAACACTGCTTATATTTCTTTCCGCTTCCACAAGGACATGGATCGTTTCTTCCAACCTTTGGCATTGTGCGGCGAACTGTTACGTTATCACCCTGTGAGCGCTGGTTCATAGCACTGTTTACAGCCTGACGTCTAGCCTGATCTCCGTTGAAATTAGAGTGTGCGCTGCGTTCTGCTGTGTTCTGAGCCATCTGAGCAGCTGTGTTACCAGCTTCATTATGCTGTGCATTCATGCCCTGCTGCTGAGCTTCCAGCATACGGCGGCGCTGTTCAGCGGCTTCTGGAGAAAGCTGTACACGAACACGGAATACGCGTGACATAACCGAATTACGGATTGTGTCGAGCATTTCATCAAAGATATTAAAGCCGTCAATCTTATATTCTGTAAGAGGGTTCTTAGAACCGTAAGAACGGAGAGCAACTGCTTCTCGGAGTCCTTCAAGAGTTTCGAGCTGATCAAGCCATTTCTTATCAATCATCTGAATGTACTGATAGCGGATAAACATATTGAAGTTTTCTCTTCCGGCAAGAGTTTCCTTCTCTGTAATATCATTCTGAAGGGCAGCAATAACTGCTTCTTTTGTATATCCGTCTGAAGGGAGCTGGATTGCAAATGTATTACGGATCTTTTCCTGCAGCTCAAGAAGCGGTGCATTAGAATTCTTATTATGTTTTGCTTCGTATTCGTAATTTTCAAAGAGATTTTCTACTTCTTCCTTAGCGTTGTTCATTACACGCTCTGAAAGTTTGTCATCTCCAAGAATGGTATCACGCTGATTGTAGATAACAGTTCTCTGTTCATTGAGAACATCATCATAATCAAGCAAATGCTTACGGATTTCAAAGTTGCGGTCTTCTACCTTCTGCTGTGCCTTTTCAATTCCTTTGTTGAGCCATGGGTGATCAATAGGTTCTCCCGGCTGCATACCGATACGGCTCATCATAGCCTTCATACGTTCGCCGCCAAAGAGACGCATAAGGTCATCATCCATAGAAATATAGAACTTAGAACGTCCAGGGTCACCCTGACGTCCTGAACGTCCACGGAGCTGGTTATCGATACGGCGTGATTCATGACGCTCTGTACCGATTACATAAAGACCACCAAGAGCTTTTACTTCTTCATAATCTTTTTTCCAGTTTTCCTTTTCGATTTCAAGAGCAGCCTTGTACTGTTCTTCTGTAGCATTTGTTCCGGCACGTTTTCTTGCACGGAATTCAGGGTTACCACCAAGCTTAATATCAGTACCACGACCTGCCATGTTAGTAGCGATTGTTACGGCACCTTTTGCACCTGCTTCTGCAATAATCATAGCTTCGCGTGCATGGTTCTTAGCGTTCAATACTTCGTGACGGATTCCCTTACGTGTAAGAAGGGCAGAAAGCAATTCTGATTTTTCTACGGAAACTGTACCAACGAGAACAGGCTGTCCTTTTTCGTGGGCTTCCTTAATCTCATTAGCAATTGCTTCCCATTTTTCTTTTTCGTTGAGGTAAACCTCATCATTTTCATCTTTACGTGCAACAGGAAGGTTAGTAGGAATAGCTACTACATCGAGGCCGTAAATCTTGTTGAATTCAACTGCTTCTGTTGCGGCTGTACCAGTCATACCAGAAAGCTTGTCGTACATACGGAAGAAGTTCTGGAAGGTAACTGTAGCCATTGTGCGGTTACGCTGAGCAATTCGGATGTGTTCCTTAGCTTCAATAGCCTGGTGAAGACCATCAGAATAACGGCGGCCTTCAAGTACACGTCCTGTAAACTCATCAATAATCTCAACTTTTCCATCGCGGATGAGGTAATCAACATCATTATGGAAAAGAAGGTGAGCGCGCAGAGCCTGTGTAAAGTAGTGTGTGTATTCAAAGTTCTCTTCATCTTCGAGAGAACCTGTAATCAGATTGTGCTTGTGGAGAATGTCATTGATGTGGAGCATACCTTTGTCTGTGAAAGATACACGCTTTGACTTTTCATCAATTGTGTAGTCTCCTTCAATTGCGGCACGCTCTTCCGGAGTCATAAAGGTTTCATCAGGATATTCACCTGTTTTTGGATCCTTTGCTACTTCCTTAAGTTCGCCAACATATTTATCAACTTCGTGATATTTGTAAGTATCATCTTCGCCGGCACCAGAAATAATAAGTGGAGTACGGGCTTCATCAATCAAAATAGAGTCGATTTCGTCGACGATACAGTAGTTAAAGCCTCTCTGAACCTTATCTTTAAGATCAACCTTCATGTTATCGCGCAGGTAGTCAAAACCAAATTCGTTGTTTGTACCATAAGTTACATCGCATGCATAATTTGCTTTACGGGTATCGTTATCCATGCTTGAAAGAATTGAACCTACTGTAAGACCAAGGTATTCAAAAATAGGGCGGCGGGAATTGGCATCGCGTTCTGCAAGGTAATCGTTAACAGTTACAACGTGAACGCCTTTTCCTGTAAGGGCATTAAGGTAAGCTGGAGCAACGGCAACAAGTGTTTTACCTTCACCAGTCTTCATTTCAGTGATTTTACCCTGATGAAGATTGATAGAACCCATAATCTGAACATCGAATGGACGTTCACCAATTACACGCCATGAAGCTTCACGACAGAGTGCAAAGGCTTCTGGAAGAATATCATCGAGAGTCTCACCTGCAGCAAGACGCTCCTTGAATTTTTTAGTCTGTTCCGGGAATTCTTCTGGTTTTAGGGATTTTGCCCATTCTTCTTTAGCATTTACTGCAGCCAGAATTGGCATAAGGGCTTTTACATCGCGATCGTTCTGTGTTCCGAAAATCGCGGTAAGGACTTTATCAATAAACATAGTTTTTCCTTAATCAAATAATTTTAGATATTCTATTATACCTTATATTTATAAAATTTACTATATTATGTTGTATAACGGCAAGAAAAAAATGCACTTTCAAAAAAGTTGATATGTATATATAATAGTTTCTATGAGAAAAATCTTCTTATCTGCAGCAATGTTTGTCTCTGCCCTTGTTTTTACTTCCTGTATAAAAAGTGAAACCGTGCAGTCTATTAGTGAAACTGAACTGTTTTCCCTTCCGTATGGAAATTTTGAAGAGCAGTTAAGTGTTACCGATCTTAATGATGTTGGTGATGTCCGCTTTGGAATTGCAATGCAGGATGGATTTTTCTATATCGTAAATGGTGAATCTAAGAAAATCCTTGAGCTCAATTCGTATGGTGACCTTCTTACTCTGTTTTATAATGAAGATTCACATACAGCCCGGCTTTTAGAAAATTCAAACCGTCCGGATAAAAGTATTCATCATGAAATTTCATATCCTTTTGATTATCCTGGAATGATTGCTGTAGATTCTAATAAAAATGTCTACACAGTCTGTTCAATTCCATGGGATCGTCAGGAAAAAAGTGATGACGGAACAACCCTTTACAGCCATACAATCCTTAGATTTGCCCGCGACGGTTCTTCTGTAGATTATATTGGCCAGCAGGGACCGGGGGGAACTCCATTTCCTTATATTAAAAACATTTACACCACTTCAAAAGATGAACTCGTTGTAGTTGCAGCTTCATCTGAGGGAATGCTTGTTTACTGGTTTGCTAATGACGGCTTCTTAAAGTATATGATTCCGGTTACTATAAAAGATGCTCCTTCTGTTGCAGACAAAGAAGAACATTCAGATATCTTTCTGACAATTCAGAATGTTGTTCCTGATCCTGTTTCTTATAAGCTGTATGTTCAGATTGACTATTATTCAACATATGTTGATGAGGATTCAAAAGTACAGTCTGGAATCAATTATATTCAGTCAATGCTTTATCCTTTGAATATTGAAACTGGAACTTACGAAGACCCGGTTTCTGTTCCTCCGTACGAAGAATCCGTTGTTTCTGATTATAGTAAATTGACTTATCGTATTCCTTATGATTTTCTTGGCGTTACAAAAAGCGGCTGGAAGTTCTTTATTGTAAAAACTGAAGACGGCTTTAATATTGAAATGATTCAAAGTGAAAGCCAGAGAATCCTGCGCCGTCATTTTAATGCAGTTCATTCAAATATTATTTATGATTCAATGTGCCTTTCACAGGACGGTATTCTTACAGCGCTTTACCTGGAAAAAGAAACGGCACGTGTTGTCTGGTATAGAACTGATAATCTTATAGATGCGATTTTGAAGAATTAGTGTAATTGCAAGCGGAGAAAGACAATCCTTATGTTTGAAGATGTCGAAGAAATAAAGCCAGATGATGGAGTTGAACAGCCTCTTAAGTTTTATTATAACCGCGAAAATCGTATTGCCAGAGCTCCTCAGCTGGTAAAAGATTATTATAACGGTAAACTTCAGCCAGTCCGCGGGTTCAGGATTTTTTTTACTAAACAGAATCGGTACATTTTTTTTGCGTTGATTTTTTTTATCGGCGCTACGTGGATTTATACCGGATTGAACAGAACTCGGGCGGGTACCACTCTTGCCGGAGTTAATTTTGAACTGATGGCTTTTTCGTATGAAGAAGAGGTATATGTTTCTCTGCAAATGAAGCGAAGCAGCCGCAGCCGTGAAACTGCCCCTGTAAATGTTCAGGCGGAGTTTTTTGCGATTGATCCGAACGGGCAGGTGGGGGATAAGCGTCAGGGACAGCTTGTTTATAATGAAGGCGAGCAGTATATTCGTACAAAGTTTACGGATTATGATATAATACGTGTAGACGTAATTTTGAATGCGGGGGGCTATGAGAAGGAGCTTTCTGCGGAAGTGAAGAGGTAGGGTATGAGCCGGTCAATTGCCTGTATAGATTACAGAAATGGAAAAATATTTATAGCAAAACGTCAGATGGTCGGCGATATGGGCGGTCGTTGGGAGTTTCCGGGCGGTAAAATAGAAGATGGGGAAGATTTACAGACCGCTGTAGTTCGTGAAATGCAGGAAGAGTTCGGAGTAACTGTTACTGTTGGCCGTAAAATCACATCTGGAACCTTCACTCATAAAGGAAAGCCTTGTACCCTCGATGTTCTTGAAGTTAAATTTCCTCATGATGGAATTCAAAATAAGTTTGAACTTACTGAGCATACAGATTATAAGTGGGAAGATATAGAGTTAATCCCAAGCCTTAATTTTGTAGATTCCGATTTATCAATTTATAATGACGTAAAAAAATGGTGTGAAAATGAAAAATAAACTTTTTGTATCTGCTTTCTTATTCCTGATTTTTGCTGTTATGTTTGTTTCCTGTAAAAAGAAAGGTACGGAAAAAATTGTTTTTGATAATTCACATCCTCTGGCTCTTGCTCCTGACGTAGAATGGGCTGTTGTAATTGAACCTTATGCAGTTTTCAAAGAAACTGATGAATGGGGAGCAGCAACTGCAGGTCATTGCCGTAAGGGAGAAATCCTTCAGGTAAAAGGAAAATCAATGGATGCCAATAAAGAAAACTGGTATTACTTTGATGGCGGCTGGCTTTCACAAAGCAGTGTTTCAATTTTCAACAACCGCTATAAGGCAGAGACTGTTTCGAATAATCTTGTAAATGAATAAAAGTAATATAAATATCATAGCAGAAATAGGTACCTCACACGAAGGCTCAATAGAAAAGGCAAAAGAACTTGTTGATGCAGCAGCCTGGGCCGGTGCGGATACTATAAAATTTCAATGGGTTTATGCAGATGAAATCCTGCATCCAGATACAGGTTTTGTAAAACTTCCCACAGGAAATATCCGTCTTTATGATCGTTTTAAGCAGCTGGAATGCCCGCCATCTTTTTATAAGGAAATGGTATATTATGTTCATTCCAAAGGCTGTAAGTTCTGCTGTTCTCCATTTGGTTTGAGAAGTCTTTCAGAGCTTTTAGAACTTAAACCTGATTATGTAAAGGTTGCCAGTCCTGAATTAAATCATTTTCCTATGTTAAAGGCTCTGTCTTCTTACCGTGAACATGTTGGCGCGGAGAATGTACCTGTCATTTTATCCAGCGGTGTAAGTAAACTTGAAGATATTAAAAACGCAGTTGATATTGTAGGAACAAAGAACGTTTCTCTTTTGCATTGTATTACAAGTTATCCAGCTCCAGAAGATGAATATAATCTAAAGGTTATTTCGACACTGGCAAATCAGTTTGGAATTGAATGCGGGGTAAGCGATCACAGTCTAGATCCTGTATTAGTTCCATGTCTTTCTGTAGCCGTTGGTGGAACTGTAATAGAAAAACATATTACTTTAAGTCGTGAAACTATGGGGCTCGATGATCCTGTTGCACTTGAGCCGGAACAGTTTGCTTTAATGGTACATACAGTTCATCAGACAGAAGCAACATTCCGTCATTATGGTTCTGAACTTGGAATGGAACGAACTGTTGGACAACTTTCAGATCAGTTTGGAAAAGAACGGGTTTTATCTGTTCTCGGTGACGGCATAAAACGTCTGGCTCCAGCAGAAGAAGCCAACTATGGCCGTACAAACAGAAGTCTTCATTTTATGCGTGATATGAAAGAAGGTGAAATTATTGGCGCGGATGATGTAGCTGTTTTGAGAACAGAAAAGGTACTTACTCCAGGGCTCACACCAGACTGGCTGGATAAGGTGGTGGGTAAGAAATTGCTGAGAGATGTAACATCAGGATCTGGAGTTCAGAAAATGGATTGCTTCGCCTCCGGCTCGCAATGACGTCATTGCGAGGAGCGCAGCGACGTGGCAATCTATTCCCCAATAATATCTGCTATACGTTTCATTGCACAGAGCGTTAAATCTTTATCAACATAATCAAAAGCGTCTGTAATAGGCGAGAGCATACTGTTAAGCCCGCCTGTAGCAATTACTTTTATGTCTTCAATCTTACAGCCTGTTTCTTTTACCAGATCTTCCTTCATCTGTTTAAGAAGACCTTCTACAAGACCTTTATAGCCGAGTACAATTCCGCTCTGAACTGAGACTACTGTATTCTTACCAAGACTTGTTGGCGGAATATCAAGCGGAATTGCAGGAATCTGTGCCGCATTTGCAAAAAGAGAATTAAAGGCAGTGCGGATTCCCGGTGCAATTGCAACGCCTGCAATATTTGCGTTTGCATCAATTGCTGTAAACGAAAGTGCTGTTCCAAAATCAGTTACAATACAAGGACACTTATAACGGCACCAGGCTTCGAGGGCATCGCAGTAAAGGTCAGTTCCAATTTCATGAACGGCAGTTTCCGGCAGTTTAAGAGGAAGTTTTGAATAAATATCAGGCCCGATAATAACAGGCTTCTTTCCAGAAAAATGCTGGGAAACAATTACAAAAGGACCAATAAGAGCCGGTACAACGGTGCTTAAAACAACTGTCGAGATTTTAGAAAAATCAATTTCAGCATCGCGGAAAAGAGGGCGTAGTAAAGAAAAGTATTCATCTCCTGTACGCTTCAAATCAGTTGAAATACGCCAGGTATAAAGAAGTTTGTCGCCGTCAAAAAGTGCAGTTTTTATATTTGTGTTTCCGATGTCGAAAATCAGTGTCATAAATAATCCTGTTTCTCACAGAGCTGAAGAGGACACAGAGTTTTTTAATTTTCTCCGTGTCCTCCTTTGCTCTGCGAGGAATTTATTTAATGTTTAAAGTTCCATCTTTAAATGTAGCAAACTTAGTATATCCCTGCTTTTCAAGCATATCATACTGAGGGCCTGGTTTCTTTGCCTTTTTGAGAATGGTTACTGCATAGTCTTCGCGGAGCTTTTCTGCTTCTGAAATTACCTTTGCAAATTCAATTGAATCATCATAAAGAAGGGCGCACTTTTCTTTTGCACCAGGAATCTGGTATTTCTGATCAAGAAGAATGCTGCAGATGCGTTCGAAGCCGATTGAGAATCCAACAGCTGGAACCTGCTGACCGATGAACTTACCAATTAGGTTGTCATAACGTCCGCCGCCGCCAACTGCACCGCTGAAGTCCGGGCTTCCAATTTCGAATACTACGCCGGTGTAATAGCCCTGACCACGAACGAGGCTTGGAGTGTAGTTGATCTTGTATTTTCCACCAGAAACTTTTTCTGCAGTAGAAATAATGTATTTCAAATCATCTGCAATTGAAGGATCTGCACAGCGTGCTGCAACATCATCCACAGAAATAGAAGAGCCGCTTGCCTTAGAGATAAACTCAACAAGAGCCTTGATTGCACCGTCCGGCATCTGCTTTTCGCGGAGTTCTGCTTCAACTCCTTCTGCACCAATCTTATCCATCTTATCAAATGTGATACAAACTGAATCGAGTGTATCTGGTGCAAAGCCCATATTCTCGAGCATGTTGCGGAGAATGCGGCGATCATTGATATTGATTACAAAATTGTTGAATCCAATGTTTAAAAGTGCGCGGGCTGTAACGTCAATCAGTTCAACCTCTGCGTTGCAAGATGAATCGCCAAGAATATCGATATCGCACTGAACAAACTCACGGCTGCGACCTTTCTGAGGACGTTCTGCACGGTAAACACGGTCTGTCTGAATTACCTTAAACGGAAACTGAAGTTCATTGCGGTTTGCTGCAAAAAAGCGTGTAAGAGGAAGGGTAAGATCGTAGCGAAGTCCCATGTCAGAAAGAGATTTTTCATTTACAGGATTTTCTGCAAGGGCAGCATCAAGCTTGTCGCCGCGTTTAAGCACCTTAAAAATCAGGTTGAGGTTGTCACCGCCGTCAGATTTATCAAGATTTTCTGCATCTTCGAGCATTGGAGTAGAAATGCGCTCAAATCCGCTTGCACGGTAAGTCTCCAAAATCTTTCCCTGCACATAATCGCGCAGTCTCTGTTCTGCCGGTAAAATATCTTTCATGCCTTTAAGTGCGTTTGTCTTCATATTATTCCTCTTTGAAGTAGTATAATAGTGAAAAACGGCGTTTAAGACAATTAGCAGGTAATTAACGACGTTCTTTAAATGACAAATCAGAATTTGTATTGTAAAATTATAGTAATAATATTATAAGCGGAGATGTTTTATGAACAGTATATTTTCAAAACTTTCTAAAAATAATACTAAAAGAAGAGGCGTTTTAACTTATATAGTTTTTTTCATAATATCAATTCTCTTCATTTCCTGTGAAAACTTTCTAAATAGTGGCGAAATTAAAGACGAACTTGAAGAAATCATTGCCTATAATAATGCAAAAGTTGTTAATTTGAGTTTAGTTTGTGATGAAGAGGTTGGAACTCTCTTTCCGAATCAAACATATCAGGCAAGAGTTGGATATCCATTTGAGTTACAATTTATCCCCAATACAGATAATTACAAAATAAAAGATATGTCAAAAATCTTTGAAGCTGTAAGCATAAAAGATAATTCAAGTCGTTCTGATTATGTTAAAATTGAAGCAATTGAGCAAAGTTTTGAAGATAAAAAATCCGGTGTTTATAGGGCAAATATTACCGTTATAAAAGAGGCTGATGATATAAGAATTCGTCCGCTGTGTATTTCCGTACCAAAAATTCTACAAATAACACCAGAAAACAAAAGAAATGGTGAAGATCAGGATATCCCAATAGTAATTACATTTAATAAACCAATGGATATCGAGAGTTTTGGAGATTTTTCATGTATTTCAATTGATAATTCAGTTTCAAGTGTCTGGGATTATTATGAAATTCCAGAATTCTCAAGTGATTATACACAACTTATAATTCAGCCAAAAGAGGATAAGCTTCTGCTTCCTCCTGATGAAGATAAATCTATTGATGAAATAACAGTTAAAATTGATTCAACAGATATTAAAGACTGCGATGGTCTGACTCTTAAACAGTTTGCTCCTTATACTTTTAAGATTAACAAGACTTATGGAAATCAAAGAGTTGTGGACATTACTGTTCAATCTGATGCTGAGATGGGAGTTTTCTTAACATCGGGAAATATTTCCTGTTCTCTGGGTTATACAACGACAGTACAGTTTGAGTTGAAGAAAAATGATTATGTCTTATTAGATACTGCAAAAGTCTTAAAAGCCGTAAGTACAACAGATAACAATGAAAGTAGAGATAATTGTGTTTCATTTACAACTATAGATGTAAATGAAAAAAATCAGACTACTATATATACTATCAAAATTCGACTGATAGAAGAGGCCAGGGATATAAAGATTATTCCTAATTGTGTAAAAAAGCCTCAGCTTCCAATAATAACTCCTGAATATAATTCAAGCGGCTGCGATCAGGATACTCCAATCAAAATTTCATTTAATAAACCTGTAGATATAACAACATTTAATTTTAATTATATCTCAATCATGAACGAGAATCAGAGTCTGAAAAATTACTTTGATACACCATATTTTTCTTCCGGTAATACAATTCTTAATATTCCGTTAAAACAAAATACTTTAATTCTTTCTCCAGACGGAACAAAACTTCAGCTGGATATTACTGTAATACTTAATACAACAAATCTTAGAGATTGCGATGGACTTACAATTCCTCAACCTTCAGCTCATCAGTATCGAATTAACAAAAATTTTGGAGACCAAAAGAAAGTAACAGTACTGATTCGCACTGTTGACGGTATTGGGTCATTCCTTGTGGATGGTGAAAAGGAAGGTGTTGTAGGTTACTCTCTGGGAGAATTACAATTTACAGCTGATAAAAAAGTTTGTGTATTTAAGGGGCTTGAAGCAGTAAGCAAAAATAATCCCTCTATTAGCCGAAACGACTTCGTAGAATTTACAACAATTTCAAGTAATGATGAAACAGGAGTTTATACAATTAAGGTTAGAATTCTTGAAGAAGTAAATGATATTTTGATTAGACCTAAGTATATTCTTAGGCCGGCGGTGGTTGATTATAGCCCTAAAAATACGGATTACCTTACCGTTCCAATCTATATAACATTTAATGGACCTGTAGAAGATGAATCTGTTCCAGTAGAAGAATCAGTATTTAATTATACTAATGTTTCTATAAGATGTGAGAATCAATCAATAAACAATTGTTTTAACACTCCTGTATTAAATAATGAAAAAACAATTTTGTCACTTGTTCCAAAAACAGACAAATTAACTGCTTTTTTTAGAGGAAAAGGATTATCTACAACTAATATAACTATATCTTTTGACTCCAGAACACAATTTAACCTGGAAAATAGTTTAGTGAAATTTGCAGAGGATAAAGCCTTGGATTTTACAATTCATTATACAGTTGAACTTGAAACTACACCTCCTCAAAAAATTAATTTTGGTGCTTCAAGAGAATGGAATTCGGGTACATCTTTACCTCAGAATACATTCTACCAGTCTGAAGAACATTTTACTTACGATGTTATAAGAGATGATATAAATCAGGATTTAGGTTATTTAAGAGATTATACGGATGATCAAATACTTCAAAATAGAACAAAGGGAATTGTATTTATTTATGGTAAATATAAGGATACAGATTCAAATGTACAAACAATTTCTGTAAATGAAGAATATCTTGATTCTGAAGTCCCTATTGATCCTACTAGAAATATTTCAATTGACTACAATGAAAAATCAGATGAGATTATTATGTGGCAAACAGATTCAGAAACAGGTATTACTTCCTATTGTATTAAACATGAAATACAACATGAAGATGGGGCAATACAATTAAGTGTAACTGTTTTTGATGGGTGTGGTAATTCTGCAACGACAGAGTATTTGACTATTTTTAACGTCACCAAAGTGAACTTAAGATACGCAGTACCAGTTAATGCATATTATAATCTTTATGATTATAATGATGAGTCAAATTTTAATATGAATACATTTAAAAATAATGTAAAGAATATAAAACTTATATATGATTCATATGGTTATGAAGACTTGATATATGAAGATAACATCTTCTGTGCTTATTATGGAGACAGAGAATTTGATCCGGAAGGAATATTTACAAAAGTAGAATGTGAATATATGGATGATTCCTCTGAACTTAGAACATTACCAATGACAAAATCTGACCAAAATGAATATCCAGATGCAAAAATTTGGAATTGTGATTTGATTAATGTTGAACATGTAAATGGTCTTAAAATCAAAATAAATGTCGAGGATGATTTAGGAAACATAGGTTCTGAAGAATATATTTTCCCATCAGAACGAAAATTAGAAAGCGTAGTAACTAACGGCAATACAAAAACTGTCCGATTATCAACAGTTCCTGATACACCTGATTGTGGCTTGATAATTTACAAAGGAATTAACGAAAGCGACAATGCCTGGAAAGCCCTTACAATTTATAGTGAGTTTACTATTGAAAAAGGTTATGAATATCATTATATATCAACTGACTCATGGTATTTTACAAGTGAATTAAGCTCTAAGTATACTTATGATTCAGATTTTTCTATTCCTGATTATGTTATTGACTTAGAGGAAGAACCAGAATTAGAACCAGCAGAAAATGGAAAATATAATATCAATGTCACAATACCTCAAGAAGCATGGAATTATTATGATAACATTTTCGTAAAACATAGTTATGGATCGGGATCATATTATTATTATTTTGAACCATATGATACTCATAGAACAATAACTACCTATACAACTACTTTATTTAGATATGACAATACAATTACTTTATTTGGAGAAAAAAATAATAAATGTAAGCAGGGAAATTCAATAACTTTTAAATTAACAGATTCAAAATATGATAATATACCACCACGCACAACCGATTCTCAAGCTTGGCATGACCCTGATGATATAACTCATTATAATATTTTATTATTTGAAGAACCCACTAAATTACAGTCTGTTACTTTCAATGGAAAACCATATGGCTTTACAAAGTATGATAATAACGGGCGATACAAGGTTTCATTAAATTTATACGATTGTATTGATTATACAATACCTGAGCAACCACGTTACAATTTTACACTTACAGCAACCGATGAGGCAAATAATACATCCGAAATTATTTTTAATGAATATATATCCAGAACAGAAACTCCGATAGTTCAAACAAAAACTTCTTCCACCCCTTCCACCTGGACCTTTAGAAATAGCAAGATGGTTGGAGGCGTAATAATATATACTTTTAATAATAATTCAAAAATATGGAATCGATATACGTATTCTTTTAGTACTTATACCAGAACTTATTCATCAACTTCACCAATATTCTTAAAGGTTACAAGTGAATTTGGCCCTCCAAAATATTATTACTATAATAATAGTTCTAATTTTTCAAATTCTGGCAAATATGATTATATTTTACCAAATGGTTCTGCAAAAGATTCTGTTGTTATTTCTTCAGATGCACCTGTATATATTCATACCGTTGTTTCTTCTTATCCTTATGAAACCTGTAAAAATTGGACTGTAGATGACTGGGAATTCTATAAAAAAACTTTAGGTGATGAACAATTTAATTTTTCAGGACACGATCAACAGAAATACAACATTCCTTTTGATGATATCAATAAGGGTGAGTCTTATGTTGTAATTGCCCATTTTGCCGACGGAACTTCTGCAATGAGCGATGTAATGTTAAAAAATTAGTTATTTGGTATGGTGCTATCCTGGGGATAGGGGCGTTGCGGGGCCTCCCGCAGAGAGGGTAGCGGAAAAGACCGGAGCGAACGGAGTGAGTGAGGACTTTGGAGCGCAGGGAGAGGCTTCTCCCTCCTATAAAAAGATTGACAAAAATTTACTTTTCTTCTATATTGTAATAGTCAGTTTAATATAAATATTAAAAAGACTCGTGAGGCCCACGGGTCTTTTTTATTGCCAGAAACCGGTTTTTGAGAGCCGGCGGATTAAAAAGGATTTATGGAATACACATCTTACAAAAGCATTAAGTATTATGATGAATGTGCTGCTCTTGTTGAGGGAATGGGCTTTAAGCTTGTTGATTTGAAGATTGTTCCTTCTAAGACTACCACAAAGATTTCTGCAATGATTGCTTCAACTGAGCCGGATGGTAATATTGGAGTTAATGATTGCGCAAAGGTTCACCGTGTTCTTCTTCCACGCCTCGAAGCACTGCTTGGAACTGAAGATACTATGATGGAACTTACAAGCCCTGGTATTGAGCACAATATTAAAAATGCGGCAGAGTTCGGAGTGTTTGCCGGACGTGCTGTTCGTGTCTGGGATAAGACTGTTACTGACTGGGTTAGCGGTAAGATTCTTTCTGCAGATGATAAACAGGTAACTTTGGAAGCAGAGGATGGAAAATCTTTCTCTGTTTCTTATGAAAATATTGCGAAAGCAAAATTTGACTATAACTAAGACAATTATTTAGGGAAATAATTCCCGAGGAGTTGAAGATGTCAGAAATGGCAGAGGCAATCCGAGCGTTGATTTCGGAAAAAGGTTATTCAGAGGATTCTGTAAAACAGACTATTGAAAAGGCTCTGAAGGCTGCTTATAAACGCACTTATGGTGATGATGAGAATGCAATTGTAAAATTCAATGATGATATGTCGGATGTTTCAATTTATTCACGTAAGGTTGTTGTAGACGGTGTTTACGACCCTGTTAAGGAAATTGAACTTGAAGATGCAAGAAAACTTGCTGGAGACGAAGTTGAAGAGGGTGATGAGATTGATATTCTTGAAGACCCTAAAACTTTTGACCGTTCGGCTGTTACTGTTGGAAAGCAGACTGCTCACCAGGGATTGAACGAAACTTATAAGACATCACTGATGAACGAATATAAAGACAAAATTGGTGAAATGATTATCGGATATCACCAGCGCGAACGCAATGGAAATATCTTTGTTGACCTTGGAAATGCAGGTCGTATTGAAGGTTTCCTTCCAACAAAATATCAGTCAAAGCTTGAGATTTATGAAAAGGGAGACAGAATTAAGGCTCTTATCGTAGACGTTAAGCCAACAAATACTGGTATTCAGCTTGTTCTTTCAAGAAGCGATACAAAGCTTGTAAGCTCTATTCTTGAAAAAGAAGTTCCAGAAATTGCTGACGGAACTGTTGAAATTAACAGAATCGTTCGCGATGCAGGTTACAGAACAAAGATTGCTGTTTCTTCTGCTCGTGAAGAGGTTGATCCTGTTGGAGCTTGTGTTGGTCTTCGTGGTGTTCGTATTCAGAATGTTATCCGCGAACTTATGAACGAAAAAATCGACGTTCTTAAGTGGGATGCTGATCCAGCTGTATTCATTAAGAATGCACTTTCACCAGCTCAGGTTGAACGTGTAATTATTACTGATGCAGACAAGAAACAGGCTCTCGCAATTGTTGAAGATTCTCAGTTCTCTCTTGCAATCGGTCGCCAGGGACAGAATGTTCGCCTTGCAAACCGCTTGTGTGACTGGAATATCGATGTTAAGACTATTGAACAGGCTGAAGAACTTGATCTTTCTTCATTCAACACTGTTCAGAATGCACGTAACCTGTTCAACGACGAGGCTGTTGAAGAGATTTCTAAGATTTCTGAGCTTCCTGGAGTTGATGCTGAAGTTGCAGCTCTTCTTAAGGCTGCTGGAATTGAAGAGTTCCAGGACTTCGTTGAAGCTTATGATAATGGCACAATTAATGTAGAAGGAGTTTCTAAAGAAGCTCTTGATAAGATAAACGAACTTATCAATGAAAATGTAGAGTTCGTAGAGGAAGATGAATCTGATGCATCTGAAGCTCCTGCAGAAGAGGCTGCTGCTCAGCCAGAAGCTCCAGCAAGCGAAGAAGCTGCTGCAGAAGAGGAAGAAGAATACTTCTGTCCTGAATGTGGTGCAAAGATTACTTTGGATATGACTCACTGTCCAAATTGTGGCGTTGAGTTTGAGTTTGAAGTAGAGGAATAAGGAAGGTAGAAGATAATAATGGCTGAAGAAAACGAAAAAAAGCCCGGATTTGTAGTGCATAAGAAACAGCAGGATTCAACTCCTGCCGCAGCTCCTGAAAAGAAGAAGGTAGTTGTTGTAAAAAAGAAGGCACCTGCAGCTCCACAGACAAATACACAACCTCAGGGACAGGCTGGTCAGTCAGGCGGAAATGGACAGAAGCATGTTGTCGTTAAGAAGAATGATAATGCGGCTCCTGCACAGCATAAACCAGAATCTAAGCCAGCTGGTAATGGAACAAAACCTGAAGGTGCTAAGCCTCGTGCTTTTGAATTAAACTCAGCTCGCCCAAATGTAAAGGCTGGTAATCTTTCAGATAAGCCTAGACAGGGTGGATATAACCGCGACAGAAACGGAAACGGTCAGGGCGGATATAATCGCGGCGGTCAGGGAGGACAGGGTGGCTACAACCGTGACAGAAATGGTCAGGGCGGTGGCTTCAGCGGCTCTCAGGCTCGTCAGAATTATCAGAACCGCGACCGCGATAACAACGGCCAGGGCGGACGTCAGGGCGGTTTCAACCGCGGCGGACAAGGTGGCCAGGGCGGATTTAACCGCGGTGGTCAGGGAGGCCAGGGGGGCTTCAACCGTGGCGGCCAGGGCGGACAGGGAGGCTTTAGACCTCGTACAGGCGGAATGGGCGGTGCAGCTCCAGTTCCTCCAGTAGATCAGTCACGCCAGCCAGCTAAAAAGGCATTTAAAGGCAAAAAACAGATATATAACCGCAAGGATGAAGAGCAGTACGATGATAACCTCTTTGGTCAGAAGAAGAAGGTTGAAACTCCAGCTTCTGTAGTACCAAAGTCAATCGATATCATGGAAACTATTTCGGTTTCTGATCTTGCACGTAAGATGAATCTTAAGGCAAGTGAAGTTATCGGAAAGCTTATGGGCATGGGTATGATGGTTACAATTACCCAGTCTATCGATTCTGATACTGCAACTCTTCTTGCTGCAGAATATGGCTGTGAGGTTCACCTCGTAAGCCTTTATGATGAAACTGTAATTGAAAGCGAAAAGGATGATGGTGTAGAACTTCTTCCACGTCCTCCAATTGTAACTGTAATGGGACACGTAGACCATGGTAAAACAAAGACTTTGGATGCTATTCGCCATGCAAACGTTGCTGCCGGAGAAGCTGGTGGTATTACTCAGTCTATCGGTGCTTACTCAGTTTCAACTCCTAAGGGAAAAATTACATTCCTTGATACACCAGGTCACGAAGCATTTACTATGATGCGTGCACGTGGTGCTCAGGTAACAGATATCGTAGTTCTTGTAGTAGCTGCTGATGATGGTGTTATGCCTCAGACTATGGAAGCTATTGCTCATGCTAAGGACGCTAAGGTTCCTATCATCGTTGCTGTAAACAAGGTTGATAAGCCTGAAGCTAACCCGGACCGTGTTAAGACTCAGCTTTCTGAGCAGGGACTTACTCCGGAAGAATGGGGTGGAGATACTCAGTATGTACACATCTCTGCTCTTAAGAAAGAAGGTATTGATGATCTTCTTGACGCAATTCTTCTTCAGGCAGAAATGCTTGAGCTTAAGGCTAACTACGAATGCCGTGCAGAAGGTAAGATTCTTGAATCTCGCGTAGATCAGGGACGCGGTGTTGTTTCAACTGTTGTTGTACAGCGTGGTACTCTCAAACAGGGAGATCCATTCGTTGCCGGTATTTACTCTGGACGCGTACGTGCTATGTTTGATGACAGAGGACGCCGTATTCAGGAAGCTGGTCCTTCAACTCCTGTTGAAGTTCTTGGTATGGAAGAAATGCCAAATGCGGGCGACCCATTCCAGGTAACAGAGAGCGAAAAGGATGCTCGCGCTATTTCAAGCAAGCGTCAGGAACTCAAGCGCTTCGAAGCTGCTAAGGCTGTTAAGAAGACAACTCTTGATACTCTGTTCAGCGATATTAAAGACAGCGAAGTTAAAGAACTTAAGGTTATCATTAAGGCAGATCTTCAGGGATCGGCAGAAGCCCTCAAGTCTTCTTTGGAAAAGCTTTCTACTCGCGAAATACGCCTTTCTGTTATTCACTCAAGTGCGGGTGCTATCAACGAATCAGACGTTACTCTTGCTGCGGCTGACTCAAATGCAATTATCATTGGTTTCAATGTACGTCCGACACCTAAAGCAAAAACTCTTGCTGAGCAGGAACAGGTTGAAATCAGAAAATATAATATCATCTACAAGTGTGTTGAAGAAGTTCAGCAGGCTATGGAAGGTATGCTCCAGCCGGATACAAAAGAAGAAGTTATCGGTCAGGTGGAAGTACGCAATACATTCAAGGTACCAAAGGTTGGCGTAATTGCCGGTTGTTCTGTATCAGAAGGTATTGTACGCCGCACTTCAAGTGTAAACCTTGTTCGTGATGGTATTGTTATCTTCACTGGTAAGATTTCTTCCCTCAAGCGCTTTAAGGATGATGCCAAGGAAGTTTCTACTGGTTATGAATGTGGTATCGGCTTAGAGAACTGGCAGGATATCCAGGTTGGTGACCGTCTCGAAGTATTCGAGATCATCGAAGTTGCTAAGAAACTTGGTAAGACTATTGCCGAAGAAGAAGCTGAGGCTGCAAAACGTAATGTAACTGCAAGTGGTTCAGAAGGAGCTCAGTAATGGGACAGTATCGTATTCAAAGACTGAATGACCAGCTCCGCGATGAGATTTCCCAGTTGATTCTGCGTGGAGAAGTAAAAGATCCACGCGTTTCAACCTTTTTGAGCATCAACCGTGTTGAAGTTACAAGCGACTTAAGCTACGCAAAAGTTTACGTATCTTCTTTCTTGCCTGATAATCAGGTAGGAAAGGGAGTAGACGGTCTTAATGCAGCAGCAGGCTTCATTCAGCGTGAAATTGCAAAAAAACTTAGAATCCGCCAGTTCCCAAAACTTCAGTTCCACGTAGACGCAGGCATGAAAGCCGGCTTCGAAATGGTTCAGAAACTTAATGAACTGGAAAAAGAAGAAAAAGAAAGAGAAACTTCTTCTTCTGAAGAATAAATAAAAAAAGCTGCCAGATGGCAGCTTTTTTTATTGGTATCTATTGCTTATTTATTTAAGAAAGCACCAAATACCCAGCCTTCAATTCCTTCAAATTTAGGTTCTGATGACTCAGAATCTAATTCACTAACATAATACCAGCTGTCTGTAATACCATCAATTTCCTCGGTACCGTCTGTTTTCATGCTGACAAATACAGCTGGATTATTTACTGATTCGAATTGTCCAATAACTTCGCCCGCAGTTCCTGGTAATGAACGAACATTTACTTTAGAACCATCATTAGTTTTAATATATGATGAGAAGCCATCAATAGAAATTATTGAATCATCACTAAAAAGTGAAATATTATAGATTTTTGCGATTTCATCAGAAATATAAGAACTGATAAGTGGAGATGTCTTCATTGATTTAGCATTATCAAGGAATTCTTTTTTCAAGTCTTCGTTTTCAGTTTTTCTTCCTTTTTCAAGAAGAAGAACAGCTTTTACATCTTTATCAGAATTACTGATTGTGTTTGAATAAACATATCTTGAACGCTTAAGACCATCGTTTGTATCATAGAATGTGATTTTTGTAAATTCATTGTTAAACTGTTTTAATGAATTACCGGTAACCACAAGAGTTCCTCTTTCAAGAATAGCATTTCTATAAGAATAAAGTGTAGGTTTTGTAAAAAGAAGTGCATCTTTTTGAAGAACAGAGGCTGATGAACAGATTTCAACATCAGATTCCTGAACAAAATATGTATTTTTGTTGTATTTTACTTTGTAGAACTTTACATCAGAATAAGTTTTAGAAGATGTAACAAGATCTTTAATTACTATTTCATCAGATTCAAGTTCAAGTTCTGTTCCAGCGGTTACAGTTTCGGCCCATTCAACTCCGTTTGAATCATTTGCCTTTCTCAAAGGACCATTGTCGCGTAACATTACAACTTTTGAAGATGCTGCAAATGCATTTAATGTAAATAAAACAGATATTACTAAAATAAGAGTTCTTTTCATATTAATTTCTCCTTTTTTAATTACAGATCAGATATAATATCTGCAACATAAGATGAAACAGGCAGGCTGTTTAAAGAATCCATCAACTGTGTTTTTACATCTGGATTCAAGTTTTCATTTGACTTCATCTTTGCAATTGTCTGTAAAGCAACAATATCTGCTGAATTAGTAGAAACTAAATCACTCTTAACATAGATTCTTTTTCCAAACGCAGCACCGCTGTAATATGTGATTTCAACGAACTCGATATCAAGATCTGTATCTCTTGTTTTAGAAGATTCGTTTACAGCTACGAGTGTTCCAGCTTCAATTTTCTTCGATGTAGCAGAGGAACCGTCTGGAGAACTGTAGGTAAGAGCCTGAGCGGTAATACACCCAGCCGTAAGAGCAGCATCATTTGTGATGAAAATATCTCTTGTCCAGTAATCTTTATCAAAATATGCAACGTGAACAAAATTAAAGGTTTCTTCTTTACCTGAGCTCAAAAGACGAATTGCTTCTTTCTGTTCAATGCTGTTGTTTTTAACATAAATGCGGATTGTTTCTCCCAAAGGAGCTTCATCTGCATAAACCATTTTTCCGTCTGTATTCTCTGAATAGAACGGTGTACCGTCATAAAGAACTACAGAAGTAATAGTTTCAACTTTATTTTCTTTTGCTTTAGTGCTGTTAGTTTCATTTGTTTTTTTTGCAGGAGATTTTTTCTCATCTCCACAACTAATGAAAAGTGATAATGCACATAAAATGAAAATACTTATTGTAATTTTTTTCATAAAACCTCCAAGTTTTAATTTTTATATTTATATTTTAATAAATATTTTAGTATTTATCTATTAAAATATTGCTAGTTCTCAAGAATTTCAAATTTTCGTTTCAATATATTTCCATTACTATCTGTTACTGTAAGAATATGAGTTCCAGGATCTGGCGAAATTGTCATTTCATGGACTTTTTCTGTGTAACCTAAATAAATACCATCAACATCCCAATAAACAAAAGTATCGGAAGAACGAACTGCAGCCTGCATTACCATAGCTCCCTGGGTGCCATCAATTTCTACAGGTATGATAATTTTTGCATTAGGCTCAGGAAATACAATAGAAAGATTGTCAGCAGAAGTAGAATGGTGCCAGGGCACAAAATCTGGCAGGGAAGTGTAAACTACACTTGTATTTTTATACCAGTATTCCAGATTTGGCGGCAGTACAAATCGTTTTTCGATTGTTGGAAGAGTTCCATTATATATTCCAGCCTTTTCTCCTGTAAGGTCTTCTGTTGTTGCTCTATATTTTTTATCAAAAGTAAATGAAATTTTCTTACAGTATGGGCATAGTTCCGGGGTAACGGCAGCTCTGGATCTAAAAATAGATTTAGTTTCTTTGCAATCAGGAGATGCTGCAAAGCCTGAATGAGAACAAACTGTTTGTTCTGTTAAATCATCATAAGGAATATCTGGCCAGGATGTTTTAGGGAGAAACGAGAAAATATCAAACATTACGGGAGCCGAAGTAGAAACACTTTTTAAATCTGGATTTCCCATTCCATTTGCATTTCCAATCCAAACAGCAACTGTATATTCTCGTGTAATACCAATAGCCCATGCATCTCTATTACCATTTGAAGTTCCTGTCTTCCATGCAATTCTTTTTGAATTTGCATATTTTTGCCAGTTAGCTTCATCTTCTGGTCGTATTCCTGTAGAAAGAACATTTACTGTTATCCATGAACTGCCTGTAGAAATTGGAAAGTCAGATTGTTCCATGCAGGCTTTATTCATTAAGTCAGCATAAGCAAGTGCTGCTTCCCACATTGTTATTTCTCCACCTCCCAGAATAAGAGGCAATCCATAATATTCAGAATCATGATTGAAAGTTGTAAAACCACATTTTCTAAGACAATCAAGAAATCTGTTTATTCCAAATTTTCTCAGCTCACGAATTGCAGGAATATTAAGGGAACGGGTAAGAGCTTCTGAAGCTGGTACAACACCACTGTATTTTTTTATATTATTATCTGGTCTATAATTGCCAATGCGGGTTGGAATATCAATTACCAGCTGATCTGGTAAAAGTTCTCCTGCATCAAGCATAGCTCCATACAGAAATGGTTTTAAAAGGCTTCCGGAACTTCTTTTTGATTGAATCATATCAACTGCATAACTGTCAGGATTACGTAATGCATTTCCAGAATTTCCACAGTAAGCGAGAACTTCTTTTGTTTTAGTATCCAGAATAAGAGCTGCTGCGTTTGAAATTCCTCTTCGGGAAAATTCAGAAGACCAGTGTTCAATTATTCGGAATGTGTTTTTTTGAATATTGTAATCTAGTGTCGTATAAAATTTTGTCTGATTTTTTTTATGAGTTTGTTTCAAACATTCCAGATAATGAGGAGAATTTGAAGGTAATGGGAAAGGTTTTGAAGGAAGTGATTCTGCAAGAGAAAGTTCATAAGTTTTCTTATCAAAATACTTTTTTTGATATAGCTTATTGAGAAGATAATTTCTTTTTTCTAAAAGTATTTCAGAATTTGCACCAGGATAAACCAAAGATGGCTGGTTAGGAAGAACAGCAAGGGTTGCTGTTTCAGCCCATGTAAGTTCTGAAGGGGGGCGGTTAAAATATCTCCAGGATGCCGCTTCAAGTCCAACAACGTTTCCTCCAAATGGAGCATTTGCACAATATAATTTTAGGATATGTTTTTTTGTATATCGTATTTCAAAGAGTACGGCAATGAAAGCTTCTTTTATTTTTTGAGTGTAAGTACGTTTCGGATGATTTTCCAGAAGCCTGATAGTCTGCATTGTTAGGGTAGAACCACCGGATACAATTCTTTTTTTACTAACATTTAATTTAATTGCTCTGGCTATGGATAATATATCAATTCCAGAATGAAAATAAAAACGTTTATCCTCATAGGCAATAATTGCCTTTTTAAATTTTTCTGGAACTTCATCTGGAGCAAATCGCCATTGTTCGTCAGCAGCAACTTGCCCACCTAAGAGGATACCATTTTTATCGTAGAGGGCATAAGAATAATTCTGTGATTTTCCTACAAGACTTGCCGGAATTATAAAAATAAGGCTGGCTGAAAATAAAATCAGAACAGCAAGTAGAATTATATGCTTTCTTTTTTTTATTTTCAGCCAAAGTTTTTGGATATCAGCTTTTTTCATTATTTAAGCATTTTTACCTTAAATCCAGGATAAACAGCCCTTATATTATTATCATACATAGCTTCAGCATAAATTGCAGGTATTGTGAAATCTCCACTATAGGCAGCGGTTGCCTTAAAATAGAGAGTAACTGTACCGTTTTTATTTAAATCAAAGTATGTATATATTACATCATCTCTTATATCCTGATAGGTATAAGTTGATGAACTGTAGGATTCGTTTGAAATGCGTTCATTTGCAAATTCAAGACAAGTTCCAATAGGTACTGTCAATACAAGATTCTTAAGTTCTGTTGAACTTGTATTTGCTATCTGTACTCTTAAACTAACTTCTTCACCTGGTTTAATGTTCTTCAACTTATTAATACCATCTACCTGAAGTGAGATTCCTTTATTCTGAACAAACTCTGTTCCAGCAACAGACATTCCGCTGCAAATTACTGTTCCATAAAGTGTATTGCTGCCGGTGTTCTGGATAGTTACCATTTGGCCAGGGAACTTATATGAAACTGGAAGATTTTCTGAAGTAGAAGCCTGTGTGAATGTATCAGCTCTTTCTGCGATATCGTTCTTAACAATATAACTTCCTCCAGAAGTTTTCTTTGCAGAATAATATGGCAGAAGAGAGAAGAGTGACCATGCAGTTTCCTGTGTATTGAGCCATTTATCAGAAGCAAGTGTTTCTGCAACGCTCTTTGCGAGGTTGTCAGTTTTTGTTGAGAAGTTATCATTTGTAAGTGTGCTTACAAAGAGATACATTGCCTGTTCTCGGATTGATGAATCAAAACTATCTCCCAGAGATCTAAAGATATTTGTAGATGGACTGAATGCATTCAAAATATCTGAAGCAGTATCTTTTCTTCCAGCCAGTGAATAAGCTCCTGCAAGAAGAAGTTTAGCATCTTTAGATAGATCTGTTCTCATATAAAGTCTGTTCATTGCGCCAATGTCAGCTTTTCCTGCAAGTGCAATAACGAACAGTCTGTAAGCCTGAATACTTGAAGATTCAGAACTGTAGCTGTTTGACTGCCAGTCAGAAGCTGTTGTTGTAAGCCAGTTGAGTGCTGGCTCTAATATAGACTCTGGTACTTCATATCCATGATTCTTAGCTTCAATCATAAAATGAGTTGCATAACAGGTTCCCCATGAATGAGGATTACTGTTTCCAGGCCAATATCCCATTGCACCAATTGCTGTCTGATATGTTGGATAACGATCAAATACAGATTTTACATTATCTTTGATTTCGTTAATTTTATCTGGTGAAAGTTTTGCAAAATCTGAAATATAAAGTTGTGGGAATCCTCCTGAAGTAATCTGTTCAATACATCCATGTGGATACTGAATAAGATAATCAAGACGATTGTTAAGATTTATCTGTGGTAATGTAGAAAGTTCAACTTTTAAAGTTGCACCACCGCGTTCTGATGGTGTTTCTGTATTTACAGTTGTTGAACTACCAGCTTTTACAGTGAAACTCTTGCTGTAAACTACAGGTATACCTCTTGATTCAATTTCCATTGGAATTGTTGATTTTGAGGTATTCTTGTCATCTTTTACAACTGTTTCAAACAGAACATGGCCAGCTGCTTTAGTTTCAACAGTAAAGTTTACAACAATATTTCCATTTGCAGGAATATTAACTTTTTCTGTCTTAGCAAAGTTCATAATGCCTCGAGCAGAGAATGTAACTGTAATATTTTTATCAAAGTCTTCACCATTAAATATTGTTACAGGGACCTGAATAGTTTCATTTGTACCCATTGTTCTTGGCAATGCTGGTTGAGCCATAAGAGAAGATTTTACAGGAACTGATTTTTCTGCAGTTCCATAAGCACCGTTATTACCTGCAACAACAACTGCACGTACAGCACCAACATAGTAAGGCATTTCAAACTCAGTTGTTTTTGTTTCATTTGCTTTAACTGTAAATGGTCCAAAATATCTTACTACTGGAGCAAAACGGTTCTCATTATTCTTTGCATTATTAAGAATATCTTCCGAACCACCAATTGCAAGCAGTGTTTCAAGTTTTCCACTATATGCATTTATTACATAACGGTAGATATCCCAGTTTACAATTTCAGAAGCTTCTTTTTTATAGAATTCACTTCTAATTGCCGGTGCATGGTAATTTGTAAGACCAAGTAAGCCTTCATCAACAACTGCAAGTGTATAAGTCATTGGTCGTCCATTCTGTTCTGAAACAGTAAAGGATGCTTTCTTATTTGGTTCAAATGTATCTTGAGATTTAATTACCGGTGAAAGTTTTGTTAATGGATCATCTACCATTATAGGAATGATACCATACAATCTTACCGGAAGACTGTTTGCAGTCTGCATATGTGGCTGAATAAGAGAAAGGTGAACATAAGCATTAGGTGCCATGTCACTTGTAATAGGGAGTTTATAGATATTTGAGCCTTTTACAGTATCTATTCTCTGTGTTTTTATAATGTGGCCACCTTTTTCAATTGAAATATAAGCGCTTGCCTGTGCATTTGAAGTAAATGTAATTTCAGCATTTTCACCAGGTGTGTATGATGTTTTGCTTGCTGCAAGAGGAAGCATTGCGGCACTTCCTGTTCCACTTTCCTGGGCACGTCCTGCCCAGCCTGGCCAGTCAATGTAAACAATTTTTGCTGCACAATGGCCATAGTTTCCATCCCGAACTTCAAGAAGGTAACGACCCCATTCTGGATATTTTACATTGAACTTAAATGAGCCTTTTCCATTTTTTGTATATAATTGTCCTGATGCAATTTTACTGTAGTAACGTGATGAAACATGAGTTGCGCTTGTATATGCATCTTTTTCCCACCACCATTTCCAGTCAATTTTATAAAGTGTATAAGTGAGATTACTATCGTTTGCAGGTTTTCCTTCTGGTGTTAAAAGAACAACATCAACTGTATGATCTGTATCTGTAAGAAGCATGTTTCGAGTAGCATCACCCTTTGGTAATTTTATACCTACATATCGGTCATAAGGTGAGTATTCCATTGATGTTGATTGTGTAGAGAAGTTGCCGGAAGGTTCGTAAATTCTTGAAACAAAATTTGCACGTAATTTACCAGGCAGATTATTTCCAGCATTGAGCTGTGTATTAAATGATGCTTCTGAATCTGAGTTTAGTTTTCCAGACCAGATTTCCTTGCGGTTGAAATCAAAATCAGTTTCATAGTTAGTAAATACAAATTCAGAATATCCATCGAAATTTGTTTCTGCTTTTGAGAATGCCACTGATACATCAGCTTCGTAATTTGGAATTGAAGCTCCGTGCAGCCATGCACCTTTTAATGTGAATGAGTTATTATTCTTAGTCAAAACTTTCTGTGTAGTTTCAAGAGAAACTGCAAGTCTGTTTGGAACAATAGATTCAATGTTAAGATATTTTGACCATGTGTTTCCACCTATAGATACACGGCCTGTCCATAAACCTGTCGGTGCATCAGATGCAGTTTTAGTTGTAATAGGGTAGAAGTAATTTTCAGATTCTGTTAATAACTGAGTATCAGTTACACGTCCCATTGGATCAAGAAGTTCAAAGGTTACAGGTATATCTTTTGGTAAAGTTTTTGTAAGATCCTGTAGAACAAAAGTAAGGAAAAGACTGTCACCAGGTCTCCAGATTCCACGTTCTCCGTAGATAATTCCTTTAAGTCCTGTACCAGATTTTTCACCACCAATTTCAAAATGGCTTGTGCTTAAATTTGTTCCGGCAGAAATCTTTAAATAAGAAGTTTGTCTATTCTGTTTAGCAGTAATTACAAATGCATTTTTAATATTTCGAAGAATAAGATTACCATTACTGTCGGTTTTTCCTGCGCTGACAGTACTTCCAACATAATTATTTACTATAATATCTACATTTGGAAGTGGTTTTGCTGTTTTAATATCTGCTACAGTAATATAAAGTGTATTTGATGAATCTTTTTTAGCCATAATACCTAAATCAGAAACAAGAACGTTTCTTGAAATGGTATTTGCTGAATTATAGCTTGGAATATAAAAGGCTGGATGGTACGGATTGTTTTTATTTCTCCAGTAAGTACTTGTGTCTAATTTATTTTCCCAATAATCCCAGCTACTTTTTTCATTAGGAATAGAGTATTCTTCAATTGTATCTGGAGGCATTGGTAAGTCTGCATAGTCATCCATACCAGCTTGTCTATATTTAATTTGATCTCTTCTGAAAGAAACTCTTATGTGATACATTCCCTGTGGATATTTTTTTACAAGTTCAGAAAGTTCAAGTCCACGGGAAATATATTTATTCTGCATGGAATCATTCCAGTTGAAGTTGATTTTCTTTTCCCATACAGGTTCTCCAACTCTGAAAATTCTACTTGTACCATCAAGTTCATTGTCCTGAAGAAACTGATTAATGTTTCTTTCGTAAATTTGATAAACCTGAACAAGTACACCAGTAAGGTTTCTTGTTTCGATAGGTAATACTGAACCTTGTGTAGTTGGAAGAATTACATTTTGATTCATAAATCGAACTGATGGAAGTTCCCAATTTTCTGACAAAGAAATTTGAGATGCCTGTGCAAGATAAATTCCTTCAGAACTTTTTATTCCAGGTTCGAATGCTACAGTTTGAATATCTGACCAATTTGAGTCACTGAATAATGATAAGGTATTTCCATGAATTGAAGTTGAAAAATCTGTTTTCTTTTTTCCGTTTAAATCCAAAGTTCGTATAAAAGAAGCAATGTCCTGAGTTGAATCAAGTGCTTTTGAAAAACTAACAAGAATTACATTCTTTTTAGAATTATTGATATCAATAATAGAAAAGGCTGTTTTTGCAGGGAGTGAAATAATCTTCTTTCCTGAAGAAAGTTTTTCCTTTGTATTTGACATACCAAGGGCTTTTCCAGACCACTTTAATTCAAGGTCTTGAGCCTTATCTGATGTATTATCAATGTTAATTGCAAAATTCCATTTTTCAGGTGTATCGGTCTTTTTCCAATTTATTTCCTGATTTTGAAATTTCATCTTTGCATTAAGAATGGTTTTAATTTCTTTTTCAGAAACAGGAATATCTGTTGAAACATTTCCTGAAACTGTATAAGAAGAACCAGTTTCATTTAGTCTGACTTCATCAAAAGTTACTTCATATGATGGTTCTTCAACATAGAAATTTCTTTCATAAATTGAAGAGCCATCCTGGAAAAGCTTAGCAAGATCAGCTTTAAGTGTAAGTTTTGAATTACCTTTGTAAGGTTCATCTGGTATAAAAGTTGCTTTATTATCTGTATATTCCCAAACACCTTTTATTTTCGGAAAGAGCTCTACAGCATCTCCAATTGGACATTTAGGAGTTTCCATAAAACTTATAGAAACAGGAGTAAGCCGTCCAATTGTAAATGGCGAGATAAATTCAATATGTGAACTATCTGTAACGCTCTGGCTGTTATAGTTCGAATTGCGTGTGCAACCAATAAAAAGAAATGAAACAAACGTAATTAAATAGAATACCTTACTTTTCATATTAAAAATTATAATATGAAAATAAAATAAGTTCTATTAATATTTTATTTAAAATTTAATTACGTTAAATAAAAAAAAAGACTTGGTAAAACCAAGTCTCATAAAGTGGGCAGTGAGAGGATCGAACTCCCGACACCCTATAATCGGAAATCCGTTAAAAACAATTGCGAAAGCAATTGTTTAGGATTCTCCGATAAACGGGTAGGAGCGAACGGTAGTGAGCGACATCTGACAGAATGTCGGGAGAAATGAGATCCGGGAAAAATCAAAGAGCGTTAAACAAAAAAAAGACTTGGTAAAACCAAGTCTTATAAAGTGGGCAGTGAGAGGATCGAACTCCCGACATTCTGGGTGTAAACCAGACGCTCGTACCAGCTGAGCTAACTGCCCGAAACAACTGTTAGTTGATAATCAATTTATATCATTTATACGCATAAGTGTCAATATCGTTCACTAAAATAAATATAAAAAAACGGTAAATTTAGCCTTCTGTTAATGACGATGATTATAAAGTATGCTAATATGATTAGCATCGAATTTATTATTCGGGAGTTTTTGTTGAAAAAAGTATTTAATTCTGTAATCCTTATATTCTCATTTTTAATTCCTTTATTATACATATCATGCAGTAATACACAGGAATCAAAACTCGTATATACAGAAAATAATACAATTAAACAGAATGTAAAAGAAAAGGAACAGGACATTACCTGGACCATGGAACTTGAAGGCGAAAGACTAACAAAAAAAATCAACCGTGGTTCAATGCAGTTAGGTTCGGATGTTCCTTATACAAAAGACTTATATAAAATCTCAAAAACATATCAGCGACCTGTTTATCCTTCAATTGAGGATTTTGGAAGTCTTGATACAAGAGATTTACGTGTTTCAGTAAAAGAGAAGGTAAATACTTTTTGTACGGCTTTTGCATCTGAAGGGCATATTGGAGCTGATTCTTATTTCAGTAAAAAGTATATCTTTAATTATGTATTTTTCCTAAAAGACTTTGAAGAAGGCTGGATAAAATATTTCGGAAAATTAAAAACAAACAAATCTTCACCTTTTAAAAGATGGCTTTTCGGTGAACCTTTTAATGGTCCGGATTTTATTCAGATTCCTGTGCGTTTTTACGCAGACTGTGGTACAATAGATATGACAATGTTTCTTAATTCTTCTGGAAACAATGAATTCTACCAGATTACTATAGACAGGTGGCAAAAGTATGATGGAACACGACAAACTGACAGGAATTGAACGGGAACTGGTTCTTCAGTATCTCATTGATGGAAATGTTCCTGTAACCCTTACTCCAATTGAAGATAATATTTCATCTGATAAAGAAGACTTTGAAGGTGAAATCCGCTCCCTGACTTCTCAAATTTTTCCAGTAGCAATAAAAAGTGAGAATATGAAAGTAAAGAAGGATGGAATGATTCTTCTTGAAAATCCTGCCCAGGCTATAAAAAACTTTGCAAATAAAAAGGTAAAGGTTGAGTTCTATTTCAATAGAGTCGGCTTATATTTTATTTCCCCCGTAACAGTTACTAAAAAGGGCCTCACTCTTGCTATCCCTGATCAGATTGAACGCATTGCAGATATTGAAGAAGATTCAGATTATGATTTTTCTTCTGTGATTTATTTTGATTGCAAATCCCGCCGTGATTTAAATCTTAAGTGCATTCCAACAGAAGGTATTGAGCTCTTTGTTAGACCTGTATGGAAAATAATAGCATTGGAATATCAGAAAAAAGCAAAAGAGCTGTTAGAGCAATTTGTAGAACAGGCAAAACAGGAAAAAAATGCAGGAAATGGTATTCAGCTTATTCCAGTTTGTAAATATCTTTCAGAACCTCATAAAACCGGTCTGGAAGCAATGGAAAACAGAATAAAACCTTTTTCAATTCTATTTGTTGATCATGAGAGACTTGTTGTAGGAATGGAAACTTCTTCCTGTACTTTCTTTGAAAATGAAGAGTATGGAATTAAACTTTCTTTCTCAATAAAACGAGGTCCTATTCTTACAAGAGATATCTTTGTAACTAGCCTGGTAAATAAAATCTACCGCAGTGCAGACGGACTTTATTCCAGTGTTGATTTCCGTTATACAACACTTCAGGAAGAAGATTTACGCTTCCTCTATGAAAAGGCCACAAGTACTCTGTTTAATTAGTCTGCTGTTTTATTTGAGTTAGACTGCCGCGGATCATTTCCAAGGAAGATTGCAGCACCTTTCATATAATCAAGATTCTCACAGATAATCTTAATAATAACTGTAAGCGGTACTGCAAGAAGCATTCCTGTAAATCCCCAGATATATCCCCAAACAGAAAGACTTATCAGAATAGCCACAGGAGAAATACCAAGATTTTTACCTTCAATACGAGGCTCGAGAATATTTCCGAGAATCATATTTATGGCTGTCAGGAAAATCAGAATAAAAAGTGTTTTTCCCCAGTTTGGATAAAACTGAATCAAAGAGAAAAGGGTAGTTAAACCTACAGAAATGATTGAACCGAAAATCGGAATAAAGTTCATGATAAAGGCAAGGAATCCCCATACAATTGGGAAATCTAGTCCGAGAAGCCAGGTTGTAAGAAAACTGAGTACACCAGTTGAAAGTGAAATAAAGAACTTGATGGAAACGTATCTTACTGTCTGATTAACAATCTGATGAGAAATTCTTGAAACTTTCTCGCGGTTATCCTTAAATGCATAATAAATCTTACGCTTTGTAAGGCGCATTTCAATGAGAATAAACGCAGACATAATAGAAATTAAAAACAGTGTTTTGCTGAATGAAATTACACCTGAAGAAAGAGCTACAGCGGTTTTCTGTGCATATTCACGAACCTTTAATGAAGTCCAGAGATTCTGGATAAGGCTCTTTGAATTGTCTATTTCAAAATCAAGATTCTGAGCAATCAGCTGGAAAATAGACATGAATCGGCTTTCATATTTAGGATATTCAGCAACAATTCCGGAAAGGCTTCCAACTAAGATAGATGTGATTCCAAGTAAAGCAACGAAGAAAAGTATTACGATTGTTAAAGAAGAAACAACCCATGGGATTCCGGTTTTTAGGTTGACTTTCTTTATGATTGGAAGAAGAACCAATGAAAGTATAAAAGAAAGTACAACCGGAATTATAACGGAGGATATGGTTTTCAAAAGAAAACCAGCCAGCACAACTGAAAGAAATAGAATCAGATAGAAGATCATTTTTGTGTAGCCAGGATTATTCTGATCGTCCATTGTATCCTCCGTATATTTTTTTATTTCTTTGGTAAAATCTTATCAAATCCACAGTAAGGAACAAGTACTGGTGGAATTGTAACAGAACCGTCTGCATTCTGATAGTTTTCAAGAATTGCGAGCATTGCGCGTCCTACGGCAATTGCAGTTCCGTTCAATGTGTGAACATACTTGTTCTTTCCATCGTCGTCCTTGTATTTGATGTTGAGGCGGCGAGCCTGGTAGTCTGTACAGTTGGAAGTAGAAGTTACTTCACCGTATTCACCACCGTTACGGCCAGGCATCCATGCTTCCAGGTCCCACTTGCGGTAAGCTGGAGCACCGAGGTCTCCGGTACAAGTATCTACAACATGGAATGGAAGTCCGAGACCTTCGAAGATTTCCTCTTCAATCTGGCGGAGCTTTTCGTGAATCTCCTCAGACTGTTCCGGAGTAGCGTAGGCAAACATTTCTACCTTATCAAACTGGTGAACGCGGTAGAGTCCCTTAGAGAACTGACCTGCAGCACCTGCTTCGCGGCGGAAACAGTGTGAAAGACCGCCGTAGAAACGAGGAAGGCTTGCCTTGTCAAGAATCTCATCCTGGTGATATCCACCAAGTGTGATTTCTGCAGTTGCAACCAGACAGGTTCCTTCTTCTTCGATTGAGTAAACGTTAGATTCGTTTCCGCGTGGGTTGAATCCGATTCCCTTAAGAACTTCTTCCTTAGCAACATCAGGTGTAATGAACATCTGGAAGTTGTGCTTGCGGAGAGTGTTGAGGGCGTACATAATAAGAGCCTGCTCAAGGAATACAGCTTCATTCTTAAGATAGTAGAACTTTGGACCTGATACTTTTGTTCCGCGGTCAAAGTCGATGATATCGAGTGATTCACCAAGCTGAACATGATCTTTTGGTTCAAAGTCAAACTTGCGTGGAGTTCCAACTTTCTTTACTTCAAGGTTTTCTGTATCGAGCTTTCCAACCGGTGCATCAGGGTGTACCATATTTGGAATCTGGCGGGCAGCTTCTTCAAGGGCTGCTTCAGTTTCTTTTGTTTCTGCTTCTACAGAAGTGATTTCGTCTTTAATTGCCTTTCCTGCAGCAATAAGTTCATTGCGCTTTTCAGGATCTAGTTTCTGCTTCATAGCCTGAGCGTTTTCGTTACGCTTCTGCTGAAGGCCCTGGAGTTTTGTTACAAGGGCAGTGCGCTTGTCAAAAAGTTCTACAACCTTGTCTGCATCAGCTGTCATATTGCGGTTTACGATATTCTGTTTTACCGCATCAAGATTATCTTTAATAAATTTGTAGTCCAACATATATTTAGTCCTCTTTTATTTAGTTAGCAAGTTCGTATTTTACAGTTACATTAGATGTAATTGTGATGTTTCCTTCAACGATTGGTGTAGGAACTCCAGAATCACTGTCCATAGAAACTGCCTTAAACATCATTTCGTTTCCTCTTCCAGCGCTTGTGTAATCCTCGCGGATTTCAAGAACTCCGTTTACCTTACAACCGCTTGCACCTGCGAGAAGGGAAGCTGCATCCTGTGCATTCTTAATTGCAAGAGTACGTGCTTCGCGAAGTGCAGTTGCCTTGTCAGATACAAGATACTCAAAAGAAGTAATTCCGTTTGCACCTGTATTGTTTTTTACGGCTGCATCAATTACCTTTCCTGTAAGGTCAATGTTTCTGATAACTACAGCGATAGTGTTTCTAACTGTGTATTCACCGGCATAGTTATGAGAATTATCCTGAGTAATTGAATAATCGAATGTGGAAATATCTGATTCAGGAATACCAGCTTCTTTGATTGCAGCAATAGTATTCGCTGTATTTATTGCATTTCTTTCTGCTACCTGTGGACAGTTCCAGCCTGTAGTTCTTACAATAAACTTCATAGATACCATATCAGGCTTTACGGAAACGCTGCCTGAACCCGAGACTGTTATTGAGCGGACAGGAGCGTCTTCCTTTGCAGGACGGCCAAGCATACAGGATGAAAATAAGGCAGCGCCCAATCCAATAATAAGAATAGATTTAATCATTTTTTTCATAGAATCTATCTAACCTCCATATAGAATCTTTTTAAATATATAATACGCTTATTTGCACTGTCCCAGTATTTACTTGCAGGATAGTTCTTTGTAAGCGATGTATATGCTTCAATTGAGCCTTTTATATCACGTATATTTGATTTTGCTTCGAGAATCTGTCCTTTAAGATAAAGAGCTTCATCACGGTTATCTGTTGAATACTCAAAGAACTGATTAAGTTTATTGAGTGCGGCTGCATATTCTTTTTCATTATACAGAAGTTGAGCTTCTTTTAAAAGCGTTGTTGAATCTGAAGCCTGAGCTGCTGGAATTGGCTCACTAGTCTGATATTCCTGAGGTGCAGGTTGTTCTTCTTTAACAACAGTTTTCTGTTCTACTGGTTTAGTCTCTTTTGGTTTAGAAGCAGCTACAGGAGTTGGAACAGGTGCTGGAGTTTCAGATGTAGTTTCTTCTTTTTCTGAAGCTTCATCCTCTTCAGCCGGTTTTACTGGAATTTCTTTTTTCTGAACAGGAAGTTTATATTCAGGTGCTTCGATATGAGTTTTATTTGAACCATTTTCTGCAAGAATTACAATTTCAAGATAATCATCAAGATATTTTCCTGTAAGAGGATCGTTTCTATAGAAATGAACGATTTTTGTTCCTGCAGTGCGTGCCTGAAGAGTAAACTTTGTATCCTTTGTTCCAAGCTTGCGTCCAAAGTATGCAATATCTTTTGAGTTATCTGTAAGACCCATGTAAATCCAGCCGGTACCAGGGTAGGTAACATCAAGATATTCAAACTTCTTGAGAGTCACAGAGCGTGATGGAACTATTGTTTTTTGAGTATCGCTGTAATCTTCATCAGAATCAGAGTCTTCATCTGTAATGTCAATTCCACCACCGATGACTGTAATTTCATCATCATCTGAAGAAGAGTCAATAACTACATCCGGAGTTTCAGTACTTGTGTCTTCTGATACCTGACCTTCTGAGTTATTTTCACTTTCTGTGGTTTCTGTTGTATCTGCCGCATCTTCAGCTTCATCTGCTTTATTCTCTTCATCAGAAGAACTTTCTTCTATCTCTGAGATTACAGGTGGTTCTTCTGTTTCAACTTCTTCTGAAGCAGGTTCTGTATCCTCTGCAGAAAGCTCTGTGTCTTCTACCGGTTCAAGAGTAATAATTTCAGGTTCTTCTATAACCTCAAGTTCTGGAAAACTGTCTGAGCTTAAAACTTCATCTGAGGCAGTATTTTCTGAATCATCTGAGGTAGCCTCAGTTTCTTCGGCATCAGCTTTTACTGTATCAGGTGCTTCTGTTTGAGATTCAGTTTCTGGAGCGGTTTTAGATGCACAGGAAGTAAAACATAGCGTAAAAGCACATGCGGATGCTATGAGTATTTTTTTCATGGTGCAGCTCCTGTTATTTCATTTATTAAATTATCATTAGCTTTTGAAAGCGAATCAATTTCTTTTTGTGTCGGAATAGTAAACCATTGTTCAGTTTCTTCCTCCGACCATTTATCTTTTGTTGTTCGGGAAGCAGTATAATCTTTTGGACGTTCCGGTCCATCAGGAATTGCAAGTGGTTCTGTAAGTTCGAGGATAGAGCCTGGAACAACCTCCGGTTCCTTTTTCTTTCCTGCAAGAACTATTATAAGGATAATACATATAAGCAAAAGTGCTGTAAGACCCGCTATAATATATGAAAGCATTTTGTTTTCTTCATAAAACTCACGAATCTTTTCAAAAATTGAGGAAGCCTTTTCTTTTATGTTATCAAGAAGTCCCTGGAAATCCATAGCTTACCTATACACGCTTTGGAGGTCTTGGAGGAAGTACAACGCCTTCTTCATCCGGAACCTCTTCATCCTTAAAGTCATCCTGGTTATGGTCAACAATTGCTCCACGTTTAATATCTTCATCAAGACGGAGTGCAATAATCTTACTTACACCAGACTCTTCCATTGTAATACCAAGCATTGTAGAAGCACCCATTACAGTTTTCTTGTTATGAGTGATTACAATGTACTGGCTGACACTTGCAAAGCTTTCAAGCGCAGTTACAAAAGAAGAAACGTTCTTGTCATCTAGGGCGGCATCAATCTCGTCGAGAAGACAGAATGGACTAGGGCGAACCTGATATGTTGCAAAGAGGAGGGCAACCGCAGTCATTGTCTTTTCTCCACCGGAAAGCAGTGCAATGTTTTCAAGCTTCTTTCCAGGCGGCTGTGCGTAAATATCAATACCTGAAGACAGGATGTTTGCAGGATCTGCAAGTTTAAGTTCAGCACGTCCTCCGTTGAAAAGGCGGCGGAACATATTATGGAAGTTCTTCTTAATCTGATTGTATGTTTCAAGGAACATTTCTGCAGATTTAGATTTGATTTCTTCACTTACACGTACGAGGTTTTCAAGAGACTTCTGAGTATCCTCGTAGTTTGTGCGCTGGCGTTCGTAGCGTTCCTTTACTTCATTGAACTCTTCCGGAGCCATAAGGTTTACGCTTCCAAGTGCAGCAAAATCTTTTTTTGCTTCTGAAAGCTTTTCGCGGAGTTCTGTAGCAGGAGTTGTAATCTTGTACATACGCTCTTCAAATTCCATAAGATCGCGTGAATACTGATCCTGAAAGTTCTGCTTAACGTTTCTGATGTCGTTATCTGCTGAGTTCAAAGAAAGCGACAGTCTTTCAAACTGCTCCTGATATTTATTCTGTTCTTCGCGTTTCTTATCCAGAGTATCACTCTTTCCAGAAACGCTCTTGTTTGCTTTTGCGATTTCTTCGTCGAGCTTGTTCATTTCGTCGGCAAGCTGTTTACCGCGGTATTCAATTTCTGCAAGTTCATCCTGATACTGGTTGATCTGCTCGTTGAGTTCTTCAGCACGCTTTGTTTCTACATAAAGCTCGTCCTGAGTTTCGCGGAGTGTTGTCTGTTCTCCAGTAAGCTGACGGTTAAGTGTGTTTATCTGATTCTGGCTTGCAGTAATCTGTTCCTGCATCTGGATTTCATTAAGCTTGAGTTTCTGAAGTGTATCACGGTATTCATTGATTTTGGTTGTGAGTTCGCTGTTCTTTGAGTGAAGCTCTTTAATCTGATTATTTATATCATCAACCTTATCGCGGTTCTGATTGATTTTATCATCAATTCCGCGCTTTTTAGTCATGATACCTTCTGGAGAAAGGAATTCTGTAATAAAGGCTGGAGAAGCATCCTGATATTTTTTGAGGGAAGCTTCAACTTCTGCCATCTGACGGCCGGCTTCTTCAAATGCTTCAACAGCTTCACTTGCAGTCTTACCAGCTTCTTCTGCATTGAGTTTTCTTGCGGCATAATCAGAGAAAATGTTTTTGCGGCCATCAAGGAAGATTTTAAGCTTTGCAAAATTCTGTTCGAGTTCTTCTTTTGCAATACGCAGTGCACCTTCACTAAAACCTGCATCCTTGAGTTTTGCATCAAGCATTGAAACAATGTCTTCTGTAATAGCGGCAAGTTCTTTCTGCAGGCCGGCGCGTTCTTCTTCAAGCTGACCAATCTGCGTGCGGAGAGAATCAGCCTTGCGGTCATTGTCTGTAATCTGGCTGCTGCTTGTTTCAATGTTTTTCTGGAAAGATTCTATATTAGTCTTAATGTCATTGAGCTGCTTGTTCTTTTCATGAAGAATTGCATTGTTTTCATCAATTTCTTCCTGAACAGTATCAATGCGTTCCTGAATAGCAGAACAGCGTCCTTCAAGACTGTTAAGCTTTTCTTTCATAAGAAGAGCCTGCTGATTTTGCTGTTTAATCAGTTCGAGTTTACCGTTTTTCTCCTGTCCGATTGCAAGAAGTTTTGCCTGTTTATTATAAAGGTCTTCCTGCATGGCCTTAACTTTGTCCATGTTTTCAGAAATTGTATTATTGATTTCTTCAATTTCCTGACGAACCTTATCTCGTTTTTCCTGAACTTTTTTGAGTTCTTCTTCATGACGGGCTTTGTCTGTTACAAAGTTTTTAAGACGGAGAAGGGTAAGGTCAAGTTCATAAAGATAGATGTCTTCTTTAAATTTGCGGTATTTAATTGTTTTTTCAGACTGAACCTTGAGCGTGTCGTACTGACGTTTAATTTCTCCCATTGCAATTTCAATCTGAGTCATGTTCTGACGGGTACGTTCAAGTTCGCGTTCTGCTTCTGCGACCTCTGCCTTTGAACGGCTGATACCTGCAGCCTCTTCAAAAAGATAGCGGCGGTCTTCAGGTTTGCTCGAAAGAATCTGGTCAATCTTTCCCTGCTCCATAACAGAGTAGGCTGCTTTTCCGACACCAGTATCCATAAAAAGACGGCGGATTTCTGTAGGGCCGGCAGGGCGTTTATTGATAAAATATTCCTGATCTCCAGAACGATAGAGACGACGGGTAATAGCAATTTCTTCTTCATCAAGAGGGAGTAATCCCTTGTCGTTTGCAATTGTAAGGGTTACTTCTGCTGTATTGAGTGCAGGACGACGTTCTGTACCGTTAAAAATAACGTCTTCCATTTTTTCTGCACGGAGATTTTTAGAATTGCGTTCTGCAAGTACCCATTTAATTGCATCGACTACGTTACTTTTACCACAGCCGTTTGGGCCGAGTAAGGCAGTAATACCCTCTGCAAAGTCGATATGAGTTTTATCTGCAAATGATTTGAATCCGTGTATATCAAGACTTTTTAAAAACACAATCACTCCTAAGTATAGTCTTAATATTATAGTGAATTTTATAGATATTTGAAAGTAGTTTATTGAAGGAAGTAAATTAACTTCAGGGCTTCTGCATTATAATGAATAAAACGTAAAGATTGGCTCCCTGTCGCGTATTTGCAGATCAAAAACGCGCAATAATGCGCTTGACGTTGTGTGTGGTATAGAAACTATTTTAATGCCGCTCCCGCGGCATCCACACACAAAGTCATTTTGATCCGCAAATCCGCTCCCTCGCGCCAAATTTTCTTTAGTTCTTTATAATAGGGAAGCCCTGAATTTAGATTTCTATTAATAATTTCAATTATTCAATAATACTCTTAATAGTCTTAGAAACAGTATCTTCCCAGTTGAACTCTTTTGCCCACATAATACCATCGGTAATCATGTTTTCACGAAGCTCTGTTTCTTCAACAACCTTCTGCATGTTTGTTGCAACCTGGTCAATATCATCAGAATTAAAATAAAGTGGTGCTGTTCCACCGATTTCTTTAAGAGCACCTTTATCAGAACATAATACGGGAATTCCACAAGCCATTGCTTCGAGAATTGGAAGTCCTACGCCTTCGTTGATTGAAGGGAAAAGACATGCTTCTGCACCTCCGTAAAGACGTGCAAAATTCTCGTGAGGGAAAAAGCCTGTAAGGAAAATATCGCTTGCAAACTGAGAATTAAATGCGGCTTTATGAATTTCTTCTGCATAAGGACCGTCATTTCCTGCAAGAACAAGACGATGTGGTGCACCTGTATTTCTTTTGAAAAGCTCAAAGGCTTTAATCAATTCAATATGTTTCTTTTCAGGACTGGAAAGGGTAGAGCCATAAACAAAGTAAGGTCGTTTAATTGCAAATGGCTTTACATCAACAATTTCATCTTCAAAAATATCTGCCATCGGGAAGAAAATCTTGTGATCAATGCCGTTATGAATAACACTGATTCTGTTTTCTGAAACTCCAAGCTTTACAAGGTCATCTTTTATATATTTTGATGCTGCAATAATCTTTTGAGCCTTTAAAATTCCTTTTTTCAGCTGATGTTTTTCTTTACCGCTTTTATCTGCAATTTCAGAAGACATAATACTGTTGATAACTGCAACACCAATATGATTTTTATATTTTGGTGGAACCATTCTGCATGCAGTTGGATAAATTACTGCATCATAGCCCTGTTTCTTAATAAAACGGTTAGCATGATATTTATACCAGCGGCGAAGAGCTCTTGGTGTATCCAGCAGCTTTATTGCTGAATAAGGGATATCAGTTCCGGATGTATATGTATAACGGTCTTCTTCTGTACCAAACAGTTCAATCTGAATATCAGGATTCTTTGGGAGATTTGAAATAAAGTATAGAATATATGAACCAAAACCAGAGCGTCCATGATCTCCGCCCAAGGTATCAATTGCTATTCGCATGGTTGTACCACCTTTCCGTTTCTAATCTCTTTAGGATAAACTGTAATACCAAGTTTCTTTTCGAGAAGGGCAAAGTGTCTCATTTCCCATTCATCTCCAATTACAATATTGATTCCAGTTTTCCCGGCTCTTGCTGTACGTCCACTTCGGTGAATGAAAAAATCTTCATCTGAAGGGAAGTCCATTTGAATTATATGAGAAATATCAGGGATATCCAATCCTCTGGCGGCCAGGTCACTTGTAATAAGAATCTTTTCTTTTCCGCTGCGGAAACGGTCAATAGCAGCCTTTCGTTTCTGCTTATCAGTTTTTGCATGAAGGGCAGCACAGGCTACTTTTTTATAAGTCAATTTATTGTAAATGTTTTCTACCTGATCAGCACGAGATGTAAAAATCAGTGCCTTTGTAGGATTTTCTGCAGCTAAAAGTTTTCTGAGTGTGTCAATTTTATCTCTGGTTTCTGCGTAGATTGCCCAGTGAGTTATGCGTTTTTTAAGAACATCTTCCGGTGGCATAACGACATTCTTTGCATCAGCAAAAAATATTTTTGTCTGCTTACTGAGGGTTGCAGTACAGGCAATAATCTGAGTTCCGCCTGGAAGAAGGTTTCTGAAAGCTGAAGTGTCTTCAATTGATTCTTTTTTTACGAGGCGGTCTGTTTCATCAAAAACAGCAGCAAAAAGACCGTCAATCTTAAGTTTCTTAAGATGAATAAGTTCAACGAGGCGTGCTGCTGTACCAATAATGATTTCAGGTTTTTCCTTAAGTGTTTCTATCTGGCGTTTTAATGGAGCGCCACCAATCATAAGGGCAGATTTATGTGAGGTAACTGTTTTGCATGCACCGTTTATCTGTGAAGCAAGTTCAAAGGTTGGTGCTACAACAATTATGCGAACCTTCTGATGATCTGTTATTGTTTCAAGTTTATTTATGAGTGGAAGAAGGTATGCAAAGGTTTTTCCTGTTCCTGTTTCTGATTCAAAAAGAACATTTTCCCCGCCGAGAATGCGGGGAATTACTTCTGCCTGAACAGGAGTAGGTGTGGAAATAGACAGAGCAGAAAGGCTCTGTCTTAAATTATCTGATAGCTGTGCAAATACATCTGCCATATTTAAGCACTTTCAATTGCAGCTGTGTCAGTTTTGATGAGAGACTCAATGTTCTTTTCTTTACCCTGTACAATTTTCTTTGTAACTGTAAAGGTTTTCTTTCCCTTGATATCAGGAATCTTGAACATTACGTCCATCAGCATTTTCTCAACGATTGTACGAAGTCCGCGAGCACCTGTCTTCTGACGGATTGCCTCATCTGCAATTTCTTCAATAGCGTCTTTTTCGAACTCAAGCTTAACATCATCAATATTGAATGATGCCTGGAACTGCTTTGTGATAGCATTCTTAGGTTCTGTAAGTACGCTTACAAGGTCATCGCGTGTAAGCTCTTTGAGGGCGCAGGTAATTGGCATACGACCGATAAGTTCTGGAATCAAACCAAACTTTACAAGGTCATCCGGAGTAACCTGATTCAAAAGCTTCATCTTGTCTTCGTCGGTCATCTGACCAACTTCTGAGCCAAAGCCCATTGCGTGAGATGAAACGCGCTGTTCAATAATCTTATCAAGACCAACAAAAGCTCCACCAAGAATAAAGAGGATGTTTGTTGTATCAATCTGAAGCATTTCCTGGTTAGGGTGCTTACGTCCGCCCTGTGGAGGAACGCTGGCAACTGTACCTTCAATAATCTTCAAAAGTGCCTGCTGAACACCTTCACCACTTACATCGCGTGTAATAGAAGTGTTCTCGCTCTTGCGTGCAATCTTATCAATTTCATCAATAAAAATGATTCCACGTTCTGCAGCTTCAATGTTTCCGTCTGCAGCGTTAATCAACTTCAAAAGAACGTTTTCAACATCTTCACCAACGTATCCGGCTTCTGTAAGGGTAGTGGCATCTGCAATTGCAAATGGTACCTTAAGACGCTGTGCAAGAGTGCGGGCAAGAAGAGTCTTTCCGCTACCTGTTGGTCCGATTAAAAGAACGTTAGATTTTTCAATTTTTACAGCATCTTCAGCAGCCTGTGCTGCAGCAGAAACTGACATTCTCTTATAGTGGTTGTAAACAGCAACAGAAAGTGTTTTCTTTGCTTCTTCCTGTCCTACAACATAGCTGTCGAGATATTCTTTGAACTCACGTGGAGTAGGTACGTCTTTAAGTTCAATAGGAGTTACATCAGCTTCCTGCTGGTCTAAGATTCCCTGACAGATTGCAACACACTTATCGCAGATAAAAGTATTGCCGCTTGGACCTGTAATTAACTTACGGTCTTTGCTTGCTGTGCTTCCGCAGAAAAAGCAGAAAACGTCATTATTGCTTCCAAATCTTTTCATAAAAATCTCCAGTTATTTGCGTGATGGCATTACGTGGTCGATCACGCCGTAATCAGCAGCTTCCTGTGCCGACATGAAAAAGTCGCGCTCAATATCTTCAGCAATTTTGTCTTTAGTTTTTCCAGTGTCATTAGCAAGATATTCTATAGAAAGCTTCTTTAATCTGATAATTTCCTTTGCAAGAATGCTGATATCACTTTCCTGTCCTTCAACACCACCACGTGGCTGGTGAATCATAACACGGCTTGAAGGAAGTGCATAACGCTTACCCTTTGTTCCGCCTGCAAGGAGAATTGCAGCCATACTTGCTGCCTGTCCCATACAGATTGTCTGAATATCGCATTTTACATATTTCATTGTGTCATAGATTGCAAGACCAGCAGTTACAGCTCCTCCAGGAGAGTTGATATAAATACTGATATCTTTTTCCGGATTTTCTGATTCAAGGAAGAGAATCTGAGCTACGACAAGGTCTGCCATCTGGTCGTTAATTTCGCCATCGATGAAAACGATTCTGTCTTTAAGAAGTCTTGAAAAAATATCGTAGCTGCGTTCCCCGTTACCTGTTTTTTCAACAACGTATGGAACCAGTGTGTTCATGCTTTCGTTCATAAAATCCCCTTTAGTACAACTAGTGTATCATATTAAATATACTGAATTTTTTGATTATTGGGTAGTGTAAATAAATAAATTTCTTACAGAGCTAAGGAGTGCATGGAGAGAAAAAAAATACGTCATTGCGAGTCAAAGGTGAAGCAATCCATAATAAAAAAGATTGCCACGTCGCTTCGCTCCTCGCAATGACGTATCTTTATATCAATGAAGATGTTTGATTACTGAACGTTAGCAAAGAGATCTTTGAAAGACATCTTGTCGCCCTTAGAAACCTTAACTTCCTTGTAGATTTCGTCGTAAAGCTTGTTTTCTTTAGCGTCGTCGATAAGGTATTCCTTAGCGCGTGGATCTTCGTAGTGCTTCTTAACTTCTTCTACAGTCATTCCACCTTCTTCAGCAATCTTAGCATACTGTGCTTCGATTTCTTCTGGAGTTACACTGATGTTGCGGTCGCGGATGAGGCAGTCTACGATGATACGAGACTTAAGCATCTTTTCGCTGTCGCCTGTCCACTGCTCAAGCATAGCTTCCTTTGTCTGACCAGAAGCTGCGATCATCTTGTCGAGCTGTTCTGGAGTTGTCTGGAACTGCTGTGCCAACATTCTCCAGCGGCCATCAAGTTCTGCCTGAAGCATAGAAGCTGGAATATCGAACTTGTTCTTTTCAACAAGCTGCTCGAGGAGAGAATTGTTCTTCATTTCCTTTACGCGGCGGCTTGCAGCAAGCTCCATGTTCTTTTTGATGTCTGATTTCATGTCAGCGAGAGTCTTGTACTTCTCGTTGCAGTCCTGTGCAAAGTCATCATCGAGGGCAGGGAGGTCACGAACCTTTACAGCCTTGATTGTTACGCGGATTTTCTTTGTCTGACCAGCGAGTTCTGGATCAGCATCATCCTTCTTGTATTTCTTTGTGATGTCTTTAGTTTCATCTTTCTTCATACCGATGATTTCGTCATCGATCTTGTAGATGTTTTCGCCGCTTCCAACTGTGAATACGAAGTCAGAGCGTTCTGAACCTGCGATTACGTTTCCGTCTTCTCCAAGTTCTGAGTAGTTGATTGTTACGATATCATCTTTTGCAACAGTTGCATCTTTCTTTTCGATAACCATTGCATTTCTTTCCTGCATAGACTTGAGCTCTTCTGCCAAATCATCATCAGAAACTGTAACCTGTGGCTCTTTTACATTTACGCCAGAGAAATCTTTTACAGTTACTTTTGGGAATACGTCATAGTGTACTGTATATGTAAGTTCTTTTGTGATGTCGAGTTCTGGAGCTTTGTCCATTACAGGCTGTGAATATGGAAGAGGGCGGTTTTCTGTTTCTTCCTTGAAGATTTCATCGAATGACTGATCAATGAGAGTTCCGATTGTGTCGGCTTTAATAGAATCTCCGTATTTGCGTTCCAAAACATTCTGAGGTACATGACCCTTACGGAAACCTGGAATCTGAGCGTGCTTTACATAGTTAGCAAGTGTTGATTTGTAAGCGCTCTCTACTTCTGCTTTTTCAATTGTTACAGTAAGCTCAACTGCCGATTTTTCAAGACTCTTGAATTCTTTCTTAAGTTTCAAAATGGTACTCCTGAGTAAGGCCGCTTGGCCTGTGTTTTAATAAAAAAATAGAGACACAAGAAATTGCGTCTCTATATAAGATTCAAGCGGAAAACGGGAGTCGGACCCGCGACATCCACCTTGGCAAGGTGGCGCTCTACCACTGAGCTATTTCCGCATTATTCTGTATTACAGGCAAACGCCTTTAATCGAGCGGAAAACGGGAGTCGGACCCGCGACATCCACCTTGGCAAGGTGGCGCTCTACCACTGAGCTATTTCCGCATAAATCTTGTTTGTAGTCAAAGTGCGGGGGGAGAGACTTGAACTCTCACGCCGAAGCACCAGATCCTAAGTCTGGCGTGTCTGCCAATTCCACCACTCCCGCGAGTGAAAAATCACATTCAAGTCTTGCGACTACGGTATGTAAGAATATAGAAATAAGTGGATTATGTCAAGATATGAGCATTGTTTTTATTAGATTTTCATAATTTTTCTTGAAAGCATGAAATAGTATGATAAAATAAAATAATGGAGTTAAACAAAAAGTTAATTGCAAAAATGACAGCAATATACGGTCTTATTGTTGTTGTTTCCAATATGATTGCAGTTCTGGTTCCTCAGTTTATTTCTATTCCAGTTTTTGATGAAGACAATATTGAAAAGTGGGAAAGCTTTTTAAGACAGAATAATCTTTCTATGATTGCAATGCTGTTCGCATTTCTAATACCTGCTTTCGTTTGTATAATTTATGCTAAACGTATTTTTAAAACCGATGAAAAAATAGTTAAAAATATAGCTGAAATTCCATCTGTTTTTTCTCTTTCATCAGTTATAGGATGGAATGTTTACTAATTAATTGAAATTCCATTTGTTCTTTATGCAAAATCATATTTTGGGATTCATATAAAAGCGATTCTTATTTCCAGCTGGGGATTTGCTCTTTTTTCGGGAATGACAGCCTGGACTTTATGCTATCTTCCTATTGAAATATTGAATCGAACAGTTCTTCTTCCAAAGGTCTTTCCCGAAGGTCATATTTCAAGACAGAACTTTTCTGTACGTCCTTCTTTTAAGCATCTTATGCTTTACTGTTTTATGGTCTCTTCTGTTTTTCCTGTTATTATTCTGCTTTCAAGCCTAATATCAGTTCAGATAAATAATGGACTTGCAATTAACAGGGGTGTTATTTTTGTTTCAGTACTGCTTTTAATAATTGCTTTTACAATAACAATAAGCCTTTCAAACCTGATATTGAATCCACTGAAAAATTTGACTGAAGCATCAAAAAGAATTCAAAGCGGAGATTATAAAACAAGGGTAGGGATTGTTACTGCAGATGAGTTAGGGCTTCTTGCAGACAGTTTTAATGACATGTCGGACTCCCTTGCAGAAAAAGAGTTTATGCGGGATACCTTCGGTAAGGTTGTTGATCCTGAAGTCCGGGATTATCTGATGGGGAATGGAAAAGAATCTCTGGGAACAACGCTTGGAGGTGAAACCCGCGAAGTAACAGTTCTGTTTTGTGATATAAGAAGCTTTACTGCTATGAGTGAAAAAATGGAAGCGTCTGCAGTAGTACAGCTTTTGAATAAATATTTTACTGCGTTTGGAAAATGTATTACAGCTCATCATGGAATCATAAATAAATATATTGGTGATGCAATTATGGCAATTTTCGGAGCTCCTGTTAGTTCAAATAACAGTGCAAAAGATGCCCTTGATGCTGCTTTAGATATGAGAAAAGCTCTTGTTGAAGTGAATAAGGATTTTGAAGCAGAGGGCCTTCCTCAGCTAAAGTTTGGTATTGGAATTCATACTGGTCCTGTTTTTGCAGGAACAATAGGAGCAGCTAATCGTATGGAATATACTGTAATTGGGGATACTGTAAACACTGCCAGTCGGCTCGAATCTCTTTGTAAAACCTATACGACTGATTTGCTGCTTTCAGAAGCGTCTGCAGAAAGAATTGATGAAAATAATGAACTTGATTTTATTGCAGATGCTCAAATCCGCGGAAAAACTGATACAATGAAGCTTTATACAGTTAGAAAAAAATAATAAAAAAAATTAAAAAAATTGTTAAAAAATGCACTAAAGCACTTGATTAAAAGTTATGTTTCATGTATATTCATTATCACTAAGTCACTTACGACTTCGGGCCATTAGCTCAGCTGGTAGAGCAACAGACTCTTAATCTGTGGGTCGCAGGTTCGATCCCTGCATGGCTCATTAAAGCTTCTTGCCAAAAACAAGGAGCTTTTTTTTAATACGGTGCCTATAGTTCAGCGGTAGAGCGCCAGATTGTGGATCTGGTTGTCGTCGGTTCGATCCCGACTAGGCACCCTGGGTGCAGGAAATAAACTTCTTGCACCTTTTTTTTTGATGGCAATTTTGCCAGAATGCGCCTGTAGCTCATCTGGATAGAGCACCGGACTTCGAATCCGGTGGTAGGAGGTTCGAATCCTCTCAGACGCATAAATTGATTTCCATAAAAAAGGGGCTGTCCATTTCAATATGGACAGCCCCTTTTAAATTGTATTTGCTTTCTATTTATTTTTCGATTGCATACATACCGACTAATTCTGGGAAATCGTAATTCTTTTCAATGAAGTATCTTAAATCGAAATCTTCATGTGTTACAACAACCAGAATTGTTGCATGGCTTGCAAGATAATCTGAAATTACCTTCATTACATTCAACCGTGTGTCAAAGTCAATATGTGCAAATGGTTCATCCAGAAGGAGGATGTCAGGCTTTGCAGTCAAAGCACGGGCAATATCCATACGCTTCATTTCGCCGGAAGAAAGCATCTGTGGCTTACAGTCAAGGTGAGCTTTTGTAAGGCCAACCTTTTCCAGGTTTTCAGCAAGTTCTTCAATAGTTCCTTCGTTTCCTGCATTAACAATCTGCTGGAATGAATCGCGGATTTTTAAATCCGGGAAGAACGAGAAACGGGAATCCTGCTGAACAACAGCCATTCTCTTTCTGAAAGGCTTGAATACCTTAGGGTCACGGCCATTTTCATATGGCTTAAGCGCAACAAGGTCGTTACCTTCCATAAGAATCTGACCGGAAGTTTCATCAAGAAGACGCAAAATTGCTTTAATAGTACTTGATTTACCGCATCCAGAAGGTCCTGTAATACCGTAAATTGTAGAACGCTCAAATGTAAGGTTCAGGCCTTCAAAAGCAGTGAACTTTCTTTCACCAAACAGACCGCGCTTATTATAGCGCTGAGCAACGTTCTTCAATTCAATGGCAGAACCCGAAGCACCTTTTTTAGCCTCTGGTTTTTCGTATCCTTCCATTTCTGGAAGCTGTTCAATCTTGCTGAGAACGCCATCTTCGAGCTTATATGCGTCTGTAAGAGTAAGGCGCTTAATAAAGTCGAGGTCATGGCTAACCATAAGGAATGTCTTTGTCTTATCACAAAGGATTTCTTTGTTTAAGAATTCAACAAAGTTCTTTCTAAGGTTGCGGTCAAGGTTTACAGTTGGTTCATCAAGAAGAATAAGGTTACCTTTGCGTGAAAGCAGAATCATCAATGTAATACGCTGCATTTCACCACCAGAAACTTCATCCGGATAGAGGCGGGCAAATGCTTCAAAGTCCAGTGTAAAGAATTCCTTAAGGCGGCGTACAATCTCCGGCCGGCATCCAGGTGCCAGCAAGGCAAGGTTCTGATCAAGTGTTAATGCCGAGTTCATTACCTGCGCAGTTTCTGCAGGAATAAACATAAGGCCTGACTGTTCAATTTGAGTCCACTGATTAAAACCAAGTTTTTCACCATCAATATATGCATCAATTCCGTTTACCTTCATGCTTCCTTCAAACTTAAAGATATGCATTGGCAAAATTCCGGCAATTGATTTAAGAAAAACTGATTTACCAGTTCCGGTCGGTCCCATAATAACAGAAGCCGAACCTGCTTCAATTGAAAAATCACATTTGTTAAAAGTAATTCTATCTCTGAGATGAATACAAAAATCTTTTAATTCTACAGGTTTCATGCTTCCTCCTTCTTATCACCAAGTACAATAAGGAAAGCAGTACTTAAAGCAATCAGGATAACAGATGGGATCCAGAACATGGAAGGTGTTCCATCGAATCCTAAAAGTGTACGGCGGTACAAGGCAATTAAAGCACCAGGGCTTGTATGCTGTGGAGTACCAGTTGCTCCAAGACCTACCTGGATAACAAAGCCGAATGATGTATCAAGAACCAGAGTCTTAAGCAAAATGCCTGCAACAACACGCTTTAATGTATCTTTCATTAATGCAGTTTTCATCAGAACAGAAAGGATTCTGCCCTTTGCAAAACCGTAAGAACGGAATGAAACGCTATATTTCTGATGATATAAATCAGAAAGTGGAATAGAAATACTTCTTACTGCTTCAGGCAAAACAGTTGCAGTAGATGCAAGTACAAACACAGCAAGTGAAAGGAATGCAGATGTATTACCTGAACTCTTTGCGAGAGCACCAGAAACTGGAGCATAACAGAAGAGGGCAATAAGAATAGAAGGAATTGATTCTATGGCATTCAAAATGTTTGAAAAGAAACGTCCTACTTTCAATGATAAGACACTCAAAAAGCCAAGTATATAGCTGATGAGCATTGCAAAAATCATTGTAGAAACTAAAGTAATAGAGAGTTCTTTTACAGAGTTGAAGAGTATGCGTATATAATCTGCATCACGCAATTCTTCTGAGAAAATACCACTAAACCATGTCCAGGGAAGCCATGAAATAATCAATGGCAAAATAAACAATACTACTACAGTATATTTTAAGATGTTAAATTGCTTTTTCATATACCCTCGGATAAATCAGGAATAGTATCGTTTTTACAAGGAACGATACAACAGCATTTATACACAAAAGTACAAATACTGAAGTAACAAGAAGGTCAGTATTAGTCTGTACAAGAGCATCAATTAAATTACTTCCCAAGCCTGGGAAACTGTATGCAATTTCAGCAATTGTAACTGATCCAATAATTGCAGGAACCTTTCCTGCAAGATAAGGAATAAAGCGAGGTAAACTTGACTGGAAAAGATATCCAGAATAAGTACCTGGTAGCGGGAAGAATCTTCCAAGATTTCTTCCTAAAGTTGAGAAAACAATGGCATGTGTCTGATTTACCTGACTGATCATGTCTGTTTTCAAGAAGTTGGTAGCATCCCATGAAAGACCACCCAGAACAACAGTTACCAGAGCAATGAAAAAGAGTGGTACGCCGTTTCCAAAAGTTACATAAGCTACCCAGAAACCGATAAACAAAGGAATAGCAGCCAGAATAGAAGCAATAAAACTCCATACCTTTTCAATTTTTTCACCAGATTTCTTTGCAAAGTGTATAGCCATATATCTGCTGGTTACAGCATAAGATGAACATACAAGTGCAATTAAAATTACAAATGCCAGGGAAATCATTGCTAAAGGAAAAGTCTGAATGGCACCGGCTACAATAATCTGTCCAGATGTAAAGCCAACAGTCTTTGAATTGGCATTACCGGAAATAAAAAGTAAAAAAGAACGGCCTGCATCTGCATAAGCTTCAGCAGGGGCTCCAATTGATAGAAGATAAAGTAACGAGAGAACTAAAGTTCCTACCACGGCAAAAATAATGCCGTGGAGGAGCAATTCTCTAACTAAAAAGCGTAAGAATCGCATTAATAACCTCTTAATTAGTTATCAAATTTCCATTCTTCTGCAGACAAGAACGGGTTATCTGTTGCTATATAGACGTTAGTTAAGCCGCGAGAGTAAACATCTTTCTGAAGAGAACAAAGTCCAATTGTAGGAGACAATTCACAGATTTCTTTATTAAGTAAAAGAGTCTGTTTAATCCAGTCTGCTGTTACAACTTCTTTTTCCCATGTATCAAAAAGTGAATCAAGTTTTTTGTTTGCAATACCAGTGATGTTTTCTGAAGCGTTTGTTCTGTACAGGCTGCCCATTGTTGAATAAATGTTATCAAAACCATCATAGTACATAAGAGCGAGTTCATAAGATTTCTCTTTGTATACCATTCTCTTAAATACCTGGTCACCAGTACGTTTAACTTCAACATTCAAACCGATAGCTTCAAGCTGTTTTGCGATACCATCTGCAAGCTGCTTACCGAATTCACCCATAGAGTCAGGATAGATAAGTTTTGCATTCTGTCCCTGAACATCACCTGTCTTAGCAAGTTTCTTAGCCTTTGAAAGATCATATGGCATAAGATCTGGGAGTGGTGTATTAGCATACTCTGGAATATTTACTTCAAAAAGATTTGATGGGAATGGACCGTAGTTGAGTACAACTCCTTCTTCCTGATCTGTAATTCCTGGAACGAGTTCTGTTCTGTTCAACGCAGTTGCCATAGCCTGGCGTCCTTCTGCTTTAGGGAACAATTCTGTATTGATTGCGAGGCTATAGAATGCATATGGCATATAAGAATTGATATCTACCTTTGACATTTTTGCAACTGTGTCACGATCCATAGGGTTAGTTTCAAGTACGAGATTTACACGACCTTTGCTCAATTCGTTCATACGAACGATAGGGTCGATTACACGTTTGATAACAATTGATTCAACCTTTGGAACGTTTCTGAAGTAGAGACCATTCGCCTTGAATGTAAGCCACTTACCGATTTCCCAGCTCTGGAGCTTGTAAGGACCAGTTCCGATTGGCTCTGTAGCGAAACGTCTTTCGAGTTCACCGTCACGCATATTTACATCCATATCTTTTCCTTCGAATCTTGAAGGAATGATTTTGAATGTAAGAACAGGGTAAGCACGGAATTCAGGCATAGGATTTTTGAAAACAATCTGTACAGTCTTGTCATCAAGTGCTTCAACGCTTTCAATGAAAGAATTCAAGTAATCTCTTTTTGGAGAGTTATTTTCTTCAAGCACATAAGCGTTATAAGAATAAACAACATCTTCAGCGATAAGAGGGCTTTCATCATGCCATACTACATCTTCACGAAGTGTAACTATATAAGTTTTCTTATCTTTCTGATTCTGCTCAATGCTTTCTGCAAGAGCAAGTTCTGTGTAAAGCTGATTTGTCTGAGGGTCAACTTCAAAGTTTGTAAGACCATCAAAAATCAATTCACTGACATTCATACCAGAAGTGTTCTGTTCCAGAACCGGATTGAGAGAATCTGGCAGTGTAGAAACAGCAGCTACAGCACCCTTTGGCTGTGCCTTCCAAATAACAACACCAACTACAGCAGCAACTACAACAAGTGCTGCTACGACAATAGAAATTATACTCTTCTTTCCTAATTTCATACTTAACGCATCCTTGTGATAAATGAACTATATACAACTACTTCACCAGAGTAATCTTCTGTCTTACCCTTATCGATTTCGAAGAAGTAGTTTGATCCCTTAAGCTGAGAACCAGCGTTCAATACTGGCCATGAGTTACCAACTCTTGAGCTGCGGCTAACAAGGTCTTTAAGATTATTCTTTTCGATCAGTTTTCCGCTCTTTGTATTTTCATTGAATACTCTAACATTTCTGTTATCCTTCAATGTAATTACAAGGTCATTCATTTCACCCTTAGGGATAGATACCATACCCCACCAGTATTCAGCTTTCTTCTGCTTTGTAGCACTGAATTTTGCAGGACGAGATTTCTTGCTTTCTGCTGTAGAACCAGGAGCTGGGTTGAACAAACCAATCATAAGAGGCATTACAGTCTTACCACGGCTTGCAATTTCCTTTTCTCTGGCAATTTCTTTGTTGATCTGAGCAATTTTTGCAGAGAGATCTTTTTTCTGCAAAGTAACTTCATCAAGTACATCCTGATCTACGTTCTTTTCATGCTTAGCAGCAAAGTCGAGGAGTTCGGCATAAATTGCATCGATATTCTTTTCGATTGACTGATAGTGCTCAAGGATTTCTTCGAGCTTGTAGTTACCATTTTCTTTGCCTGTCATCTGGCGGGCAAATTCTTCACCAATACGCTCTTTGTATTCGTAAATCTTATCACGGTAAGCACCTTCAAGCTGAATAGCAACATCCTGGTTCAATTTCTTGAATCTCTTTTCAAATGCAGAAACACCAGCTGTTTTACCAACTCCAGAATTATTTATAAGATTTCTAACTTCTGCTTCAGAATCAGCAAGACTTTCCTTAAATGAAGTCAACTCTTTAATTCTTTCATCAACATCTTCAATTTCTTTTATTCTGTCAGATTCTTCTACAGCATTCTTGCGTTTTGCTTCGATAGACTTACAAACATCAAGTTCCTTAGCAACAGTATTGTATTTGTCGCTCTTTCCGTAAATCTTTACAGATTGTGTATACATATTATTTGCATCATTCAGGTTTTCCTGAGATAAAAGAATATCAATACACTTTACAGACAAATCAATACCTTTTTCTTTTACGTCTGCTGGAAGTTCCAGTGCTGGATCCAATGCCTTAAACTTAGCAAGTGCAGTATTAGATGCAGAAACCAGTTTTCCTGAATTTTTTACACCATCTGTACCGTCAAGAGCATTTTTTCCGGCGTTGAACAAAGTAACGTAATTCAAATATTTTTTCTGCTTAGCAGGCTCTTCAATATCTGTCCAATATGCTGTAGCTGCATCAGGTCCTCTTGAATTCCAGGCATTGATACCTGCTGCAACATTAGGATCTCCATCAATAACTTCTGTAGATTCACATGAAACTACCAGCGCTGTAAGTAAAACTGCAAATAAAACTTTTAATGATTTTTTCATTTAGAAACCTCCTTTACTAAACGGAATCCTACATCAGGATATTTTTGAGTTTTATCAATGTTTTTATAGTTTGAAATTCTCAAATCATTTGCACCATCCATCCATGAACCACCTTTAACAGTTCTCATTTCTGAGTCTTCTGGAAGATTTCTCATAGAAGTTGTCCATTCCCAAACGTTTCCAGACATATCCATGAGTCCCCATGCATTGATTCCTGTCTCAAATGCTCCAACTGGAGATGTATACTTATATTTTCCATTGCCTTTATAATTTGCTTTCTTTCCCTTTGAAGGATCATCATCACCCCAAGGATAAATAAACTCAGCACCAGCTCTTGCAGCAACTTCCCATTCATCATCTGTCGGCAGACGAAGAGTTGCATTAATCTGAGTAGAAAGCCATGCTGCATAATTTTCAGCATCTTCAAGAGAAACTCCAATAACAGGCTGATTAGGATTGTTGTAATCTGAGTTTACAAAATATTCAGGAGTATCTTCATTTCTTGTGAGATAAAGATAAAGTGCATACTGATAGTTTGTTACAGGAGCTACAGCAATATCAAAAGCTTCAAGAGTTACTGTATGAGCAGCTTCTTTTTTAGCAGCCTTTGCATCGTGTCCAAGGGCACCAACATTAAATTCACCACCTTCAACATTTGCAAAAGAGTATGTCTGATTGATATCTGAAGCAACAAAGTATCTTGCATCAACTGAAGAGATATTATCAATTGCACGCATCTGAGGAGAAACAAATTTTTCTGCTCCGAATGAAGTTGTAATTGTAAGGTCAAGAACACAGTTCAAATATTCTTCTGAAAGAGGGAAGTCAATTTTTGCTGAACCAGTTGAATCTGTTTTTACGAAAGAAACAACTTCTTCAAGTGTTGATTCTTCAGAAAGAACTGAAACATAAGGTGCAGCCCAGACAGTCTTTAACTTAAGCCCAGAAACTGGAGTGCCTGCATTATCTTTTACAGTAATTTCAATTTCAGGATTTTCAGAAAGAATACAGTCTTTTACTGAGAATGAAACTTCAAAACCTTCTGCAATAGTCTTGCAGATATTTTCAACTTTTCTTGAAAGAAGTTCTGTAGCTCCATCCTGGTATGTCAAAAGATTTGTTTCACCATTTTTTTCGAGTGTGCTCAAAATTGAAGCTGCAAGTTCGAATTTAACGGCAACATCTCTGCTTGAAATAAGCTTGTTATAATCAGAAACAAGAGTATCACGAAGTTTTTTCTGGAACGCAGTTTCATTTTTTGTCCAGTCAACTTCTTTAATTCTGTAAACTACATTGTCGCCGCTTTTGCTCTGAGAGAAAGGTTTTATATTACCAAGTCTTTCATCAACAACTTCTTCACCTACTGTAATTTTTTTTGCAGCTGGGTCAGAAACACGAACCATTGCAGTTAATGCATTTTCAAGCAGGTCTTTTTTTGCAATAGCGATTGAATCCTCAAGGGAAGAACCTTTTCCGTATCCATAATAGAATCCGTCTTCTTCCTTTACCAATTCATTTTTTGGTTTTGATTTTGATTTTGCACTTAATGAGCTGCATGCCACCATTGTAATGAACAATGTAAGTGCAATTCGTTTAATCAGTTTCCTTGTGTTTGTTAAACACATAATTAATCTCCTTATGCGAAAAGAATTCGCACAAATATAATATTAAATTTGATTTAGGACTTTATTAATTAAATTGGAAAACTTTTAGGAATTAACTGATAACTTTGACTTTAATAGTATTTTTAAATAACATGTCAACCTCCATAATAAGGAACAGTTTTTTCTGAAAGCAGATTTTAAAACTGTTACAAATTTAGTTAACAATGTTTAATTATTAATGGTTACCGCAAAATCAAAAAAAATCAAGATAAAAACATATCATATTACTAACGAAAACGTTTTCTTAGCATAAAATTTTCACATTTTTTAATTTTTTTTCTTATAAAAATCACTAAACAAAATTTTCATAATTCCGATATTCAAAGGGAATGACCATAATTTTAAAAGAGGTTTTGAGATGGACGAATTAATTAATGAATATTCAACAGTTCTTGCAGAGGAAGAAAATCTTCTTGATCGCCTTACAGAAAAACAGAAAATGCTTCGTAAGGCAATAACAGATAAGGACTGGGAAAGTCTGGTTGGACATATAAATGAAGTAAATCTTATTTCAGACAGCTTTCAGAAATTCGATGTTCGTCGTGATGAAATTCAGGAACAGCTTAAAACAGATGAGATCAGACCATATTTTGATCGCTTAGGTCGTCTCCGTACAAAACTCCTTAAATGCAAGGTAGAAAATCAGGTCATTTCAAATTATGTAAATGTAACTCGTGAGTTTATTGCAGAAGTAGTAGAGAAGGCTCTGCCACAGACCCGCAATAAAAATTATACGAAATACGGCACTATCACAAAATCAGAGCCTGCAAGCGTTCTGGTAAATGTGAGGGGGTAAAATATGGGATCAACATTTTCTGGAATTGAATTAGGAAAACGCAGTATTATGGCAAATACAGATGCCATCACAACTGCAGGTCATAACATTTCAAATGCAAATACTGAAGGTTACAGCCGTCAGAGAGTTCAGATAAAGGAGTTTGATCCTCTTTATAAGCCTGATCTTGAACGACTTGAGCGCCCTGGTCTTATTGGACAGGGTGTTGATGTTCAGTCAATCAATCGTATACGAGATGAATTGCTTGATGAACGTATTGTTGCCCAGGCAAATCAGGAATCATACTGGGATACACGTTCAAAATATTACACCATGATTGAACAGATTTATAATGAGCCAGATGATATTTCTGTTCGTTCGAATATGGACAAATTCTGGGAAGCATGGCAGGAACTTTCTATAAATCCGGAAAGCAAGGCAGCCCGTCAGGCAGTTGTAACTCGTGCCGAAACCCTTACAGATTCAATTAAACAGCGCTGGGAAGCTTTAGCCGGTGTAGGAAATCTTATTGATGGTGATATTGAAGCAACTGTAAAGCAGGTAAACAGTTATGTACGCCAGATTGCAGACTGCAACGCAGAAATCGTAAGAAGCCGCGCTATGGGCGATAATCCTAATGATTTGCTTGACCGCCGCGATCTTCTTGTAGATAAACTTTCTAAGTTGATAAATATTTCTACAGACCAGCGTGATAGTGACGAATTTATGGTGCACGTTGGTGGCCGCGTAATCGTACAGGGAAATATTGCCCGTGAAATTGACCTTGTTCCTCGTTTTGATGATACAGGATACAGCAAACTTGTATGGAAAGATACTGGAAATGATGCTGTATTCAATGGCGGTACACTCGGCGCACTCGTAGAACTCCGTGACGTAGACGTTCGTAATGAAATTCAGACATTAAATACAATGACAATGAACTTTGCTGACCTTGTAAACGATGTACACCGCAATGCAGTTGGCGCAAATAAGGTTACAGGGCTTGATTTCTTTACACAGCATAGTTTTGTTGAGAATGCACACGGTAATTTTGACAGAAACGGAGATGGAGAACTTGATACATCATATATTTTCCGTTTTACAGGTACAAATGCTCTTGATATGCAGCAGCAGGTTGGAATTGAAGGTGTAATGAGATTCAGCGGTTCAACTGGTGAAGTTCAGGTTCCTTATTTCCACACAGATACAGTAGAAACAGTAATTGCCCGCATAAATGACAGTACAAGCGAAGTAAAAGCTTATCTTGATAAGAATAATCACCTTGTTTTGAAGGCTACTACAGCACAGGATGTAGAGAATCCTGATTTTGTAATCCGTCATGTAGAAGATTCAGGATATTTCCTTGCAGGTTATTCTGGAATCCTTGCAGGAACCGGTGAAGCCGGAGCTTATGATTTTGCTCAGGCTGATGCAGTAAATGCCCTTGCAGCTGGAAGTCAGTATGCAGTTTCTCCGGTTTATAATCCTTCTGCTTATATCGAAGTAAATCAGGCTTTTCGTAACGACGTAATGAGCGTTGCAGCCGGTTATATGGATGCCGCAGGAACAGCTCCAACAGGTGACGGCCGTGCTGCAGTAGAAATTGCCGCTATCCGCAATACAAGCGTTATGGTTGGCGGTATGAAGACCTTTGATGACTACTTTGCAGATACAGTAACAAATGTAGGTCTTAAAGGTGAACAGGCAGAAACAAATCTTTTGAGTCAGAATGCAATTATGGATGATCTTCGTAATCTTCGTGACTCAATCAGTGGTGTAAATATTGATGAGGAACTTGCCGAAATCATGAAATTCCAGCATGGCTATAATGCTGCGGCTAAGTTTATTACAGTCTGGGACAGTTTGATTGATACAGTTATCAACAGATTGGGCGTCTAACGGAAAATAAAGAGAGGAACTAGAATATGCAGAGAATCAGTTCACAGATGAATAATAACAATACTCAGAGCAGTCTCCGCCTTCAGGAGAGCCGCCTGAATCGTGCTAATAACCAGATCGGGTCTCAGCACAGAATCCAGCAGCTTCGTGATGATCCTATTGCGGCCGGCCATTTGGTGCGATATCAGTCGTATCTTGGACGCGTAAATCAGTTTGAGAAAAATGCGCTGACACTTTCTGATCAGTTTACTGTGCGTGAAGGCTATATGACTGATTCTCTGGAAATTATGCAGCGCGTACGCGAGCTTGCTGTAACTGGTGCCAATGGAATTTATACAAAAGAAGATATGTCTAATATGGCTACTGAGGTTGATGAGCTTCTGAAGCAGCTTGTGCAGAACGCAAATGCGGTAAGCGCGGACGGTAATTCAATCTTTGCCGGAACAAATACTAAGGCAACTGCTTTTGATATTGAAATGGGAAATGTAGAGGGCAGTGGAGTTCCTCTTATTAAGAATGTTCGCTACAACGGAAATATTGATGTAAATCGTGTAGAAGTTGATGAAGGAAAATACCTTGTAAATGATAATGCCGGAATCAAAACTTTCTGGGCAGAAAATCAGCAGGTATTTGGTTCCCGTGATGCTTCTCAGTGGCAGGCAAGCAGTGATACAGTTATTTCTGTTGATGGTGTAAAAGTTGAAATTAAGCAGGGCGACAATGTATATGCCGTTGCTGCAAAAATCAATAATAGCGGCGCTGCTGTAAAGGCTACAATTGATCCTGTACGCAATGCACTTAATTTTGAAACAACAGATGCACGTCAGCTCTGGCTTCAGGATATAAGCGGCAGTACACTTGAAGAACTTGGCGTAATAAAAGATGCTTCACAGCTTCCGCCATACAATCTGGCCACAGGAGCACGCGTCAGCGGCGGCAGCATGTTCGATACAGTCATCGCATTCCGCAACGCTCTCCTTGCAGGTGACCAGGAAAGCATTGGCGGCCGTGTTCTCGGAGCACTCGACAAAGGAATCGACAGCCTTGTTACCAGAATCGCAAAATCTGGTTCTGAATATGAAAGAGCACAGCTTAATGCAACAAGAAGCAGCAAACTTGCTCTTGATGTAACTTCAATGGTTAGCCGTGAAGGCGATCTTGATTTTACAAAGGCTATTACAGACCTTAAGATGCTCGACTATACAAATCAGGCTACCTTGAGTCAGGCTGGAAAAATGTATTCATCAACATTATTAAATTATATGCGTTAATAAAATCATAAAGCAAACAGGAGATTTTAGATGGAAATAGTAACTAAAGCCCATGGAAAAATAGAGATTACTGAAGACAGGCTTATCACAATTCCAGAAGGACTTTTTGGTTTTGAAGAATACACAAAATATGCTCTTGTGGATTCAGATTATGAACCATTTCTCTGGCTTCAGTCTTGTGAAGATTCAAATCTTGCATTCTTGATTGTAGATCCATTTCTGATCTGCAATGAATATGAAACAGATATTGATGATGCTTCATTAAAGAAAATCGGAATTACAAAACCTGAAGATATAATTATAATGACAATTGTAACTGTTCCACATGATGGTTCTTCAATTACTGCTAATTTCCAGGGACCTCTGGTAATCAACAAAAAAAATCATCAGTGTATGCAGGCAATCCTCAGTGATAACAGATGGTCTACAAAGGTTGATATCGTTCAGACTTTAAATCAGAAAGGAGGGTGTTAATGCTTATCCTTTCAAGAAAAATCGATGAGAAAATTAAAATTGGTGATAATATTACAATTACCCTGATTGATGTTCACGGAGATCAGGTAAAAATTGGTGTTGAAGCTCCTAAGGATGTAAAGGTATTCCGCCAGGAAGTTTTTGATGCCATTCAGAATGAAAATAAAGCTGCTGTTGTTCAGACTGAACAGTCTGGCAATGAAAAGGCAATCAATGCTGTAAGTGCTTTAAGTAAGCTTCTTAAAAAATAAATTAAGAAATTGTACCGTTAAGTTTGAGCTCAGCCTCACTTGCTCGTAAATAAACCGGACCGTCAAAATCTTTAAGCGGTTCGGCTTTTTTTTCTATAAGCTCTTCTGTCATAAGAATAAGAGCTTCTGCAGTTTGAGCCGGTACCTCTGGCATCAGGAATTTTATATCAGCAAAAACCGTCTGCAGTTTTTCACAGAGTTTTGTTGCATCTGGTCCGCAGACAAAGACTGTATCTAAATCTTTTACAGCTTCTGTAATTTTTTCAATTTCATAATCATCATCTTTCAAAAGGATATTTGACCCATCTGAAAGGCGGGCATAAAATTTATCTTTGTTTGCATCAATGCAGGAAAGTACAGTAAATCCTAAGTTTTTATATGGATATGCATAAGCTTCAAGGCTTGAAATTCCGTAAACAGGAACATTATAAGCCAGTTCAATTGCTTTAAGAGCTGAGATTCCAAGTCTGAGTCCGGTAAAACTTCCCGGTCCGATTGTAAGAGCTGTTGCATTTAATTCTGATGGCTTCAGTTCTGCTTTTTTCAAAAGCTCATCAATTGAAGGAACGAGAATCTCTGACTGTCTCATTCCAATATCATAAGTTGCAGAAATAAATTTAGAATCAGTTTTTACTGCGAGTGAGATACGTGTAACTGCGCAGTCCAGTGCCAGAATATTCATTGTTTCTCCTTAGATGTCCCCATTATTCCAGTTTTCAATTTCAATAAGACGGCTTCCATCATCCTGTGGAGTAAGACGAAGTATGATGGTTCGTGAAGGTAATTCTTCCATGATCTTTTCAGACCATTCTATAATGCTTACTCCATCTCCATAAATCATATCGTCTGTACCAAGATTGACAAAATCTTCACCGCCTTCAAGACGATAAACATCCATATGATAGAGAGGCATTTTTCCGTAATATTCGCTAATCAGACAAAAAGTAGGACTTGTGATGGTATCTGTGATTCCAAGTGCCTGAGCAATTCCTTTTGTGATTGTTGTTTTTCCTGCAGCAAGTGTTCCCTGCATTGCAATAACATCGCCTTTTTTAAGCTTATTGCCGATGCGTACACCAAGTGCAATTGTTTCTTCTGGAGAATTAGTTGTAAAAGTCAACAAGGCAGTCTGCCTTCAAGCTCTTCTGTAAAAATATATTCAAGCAATGCCTTTTTTACCGGGATAAGAGGGTAGTTAATAGGCTGTGGGAATGAGAGCTCAATAATCTTTTTTCCCATAGGGCTTGTTTCAATGCTAAAGAAAATCTGAACTGTATCTGTGCTTGTAGGAAACTCCATTACAGCATCACAAGTGTATTTTCTGAGATAGAAAATCTGCCCTTCTTCGCGCTGAATGTTTTGTAGCTCAATGACTCTCATATTCTTATAGAATACTCCAAAATATCGCTGTTATCAAGTATTTTCTACAACTCATATTTATAAACAAGAGTGTGAATCCTGTTCTTTGTTGCAAGAGAAATCTGTACAAACTGAATATGAAGTGCCAGTTTTCCGGTTGGAAGTCTTCGGGTTCTTCGAATCATTCCAACTATAGTTTCATCAATACCAGTATCTGGAAGTATAACGCCTATGTATTGCTTTTCCTTAATCGGAAGGTCTGTCTGAATACAGCATCCACCTGCAGAAATGTTTGTAAGTTTTCCCTGATATGATTTTTCAGAGAACGTATACTCTGATTCGCCTTTCTGAGGTTTATCAATATGTTTAACAGATTTAAAATGGCATTCCTTTTCAAAAAAGTCTCGTTTGTAATGTCGCTGTGCCTGACATTCAAGCTGTTCTGAATGAGAGAGTACCATATAGAATTTTCCGTCATTTCCTTCGTTATAGCGGATAATTCTGGTAACTAAATTATAGGAAAGTCCATCTGAAGTTCTGAAGGTAAATCGGCTTCGTGTGAGCAGTTCTGGTCTTCGTGGTGATTTATATATGAACTCAGGAATCTCTGCTGTAAAGAAATCTTTCTGATTCTGAGTTACTGTAAACGGATACTGTTCACCTTCGTTTGATATATAAAATATAAGTGTCTGCTCGGCAATCTGTCTTGTTGAAAGAACTTTTTTGTACTGAGCAACTATCATTTCGAGCTTAAAAAGTGTAGTGAAGAAATTATTAAGTTTTTCGTCGTTGAAAAGATTCTGCTGCTTCATTATTTCATAAGCATTGCGGAATAATTCATTTACTTCATTGTTGCTTTTGATTGAATAAAGAATGTTATTTGAATCAGTTATTCTACAAACATCCCATAGAGTGTCAATTTCGATTTGGGAAAGGTTGTTTTCTTTTCCAAGTTTCTGAACATCCTTGTATTTTGTTTTGCGGTTTCTTTCTTTTTCGATATATTCTTCTGATTTATAATAATTCTTGATCCTCATAAAGATTATGAAGACAACTCCAAGAACTGCTGCGAATGCAGCCAGAAGAATCAGAATTATTACTATATCCGGTGCATGAGTTTGTCGTGCTTCTATTGGGGAACCGCTACCTGAACCTAATAAAAAAAGCATAGGCACCTCTCTACATGGCTTTTAGCGCCTTTGAAATATCTTTTAATCTCGGACAGATTTCATATTCAGAAAGGTCTCCGAGCATAACCGTATCATTATTCTGTAATGCATCTTCGAAATCTTTAAGGATTGGTGAGAATTCAGCAAAGAAATCTTTGAAATTTATTCCATTCATGCTGGTATTTGTAAATGTCTCTGGGAAAAGAGAGGCGAGTGTTGCAACATGGCAGAACTGTTCGATGCTGTCAGCAAGATTTTTGATGGATTCACTGACTTCGAGATTTTTACCGCTCTGCAGTGCAACAGGAACTTCTTCCATCTGTTTTGCAAGTTCTGCAAAAAGATCTGACAGTTTCTCAAAAGAGGCTTTGATTTCGCTTACTGTAACAATATGGAATTCAAACTTAGTGTCCTTTCCAAGAGGTTCAGCGGCTTTTTCATCGAAGTTGTCTGCTGTAACCTGTTTTGAATCAACTGTAATACCAATTACTGCTGCCTGATTTTCTTCACAGGTACTTTGAAAAGATTTAAGTACATCTCCAATTGTCTGTTCATCTTCAATCTGAACGTCAACCTGCTGCCCGTTTATGTAAAATTCTATCATATTGTACCTGCCTTATCGATTCTGATTTTGCTGCTGCTTTGTGAAGTTCGAGATTGTATTCTGCTGTGCTTCAAGGCTGTTCAGCGAGCCTTCCATCTGACTGTATTTATTACGAAGTTCAGCTTCTTTTTTAGCCATCTGAGCTTCGAGTTTTGTAATTTTTGTTTCAGAACTTTTGATTTTTGAATCCAGTGTTGAAGTTTTCATTGCGAGGATTCCGCCTGTCTGTGTATAAGCAGAAATCTGCTTGTCCAGCTTAAAGGCAATTCCTGTATCAACTATAAGATCTCCATCTGAGTCATAACCAAAAAGCATTTTTATATCATCAAGATGATTTGCAAGTGCATCATCAAGTTTCTTTTCATCAATTTCAAGATAACCGCGCAGCTTGCTCTGAGAATATCCTCCTGAGTAACCACTTGCATTTGTAGCAATTCCAAGCTGTGAAAGCATTGTGATTTCTGCACTGTCGGAGAACATGTATCTTGCTGCGATTGTAGAAGCCATGTTTGATTTAATATTTGTCAGAGAAAAATCAGACTGGAATAGTCCAAGCTTCTTTTTCTCAGCTTCTTTTTCATCTTTTGAAAGATATTCAAGTTCATCAACGATTTCAGGTTTATTCTGAGAAAGAATGTTAAGTTCTGCAACTGCCTGGTTATATTTACCGACAAAATCAATTATCGCTGCCTTTGATGCATCAACATCCGGTTTAACTGAAATTGTTGCTGTTTTTTCTGTCTTATCATGAACATTAAGAGTAATTTCCGGGACTACATCATCAATCTTATTTGAAGAACGTGTAATTGTAATTCCTTCATATTTTATGATGGCATCATCAGCTGTAGAAACCGGATGCTTTGGTCCATAACCAAGATCTTTTATCGGGTCTAAGGCTGTAATACTGGAAATTTCGTAAGAGGTTCCTGTGTTTTTGTTTCTGATTGCAAGAGCTTTTATGCCACTGAAATCTGAAAGTTTTACATCAATTTGTGCAGGTTTTCCGTCTTCTGAAGGAGTGTATGGAATTTCTTTTTCTGTTCCATCGTCCATAACTGCATAGAGAATTGAATTTGTTTTTACAGGTTCAAGCGGAGCAGGGGGCTCTGGCGGAAGATTAAGGTTTGTATCAGATGCATTATTGCTGATTACAATACCGCTATATTCTGCTGTTCCGGCATCAGGAAGTTCCGGCTGTAATAAGGTTTTATTGATTTCTGGAGTAATATCTTCTGTTTCTTTCTGAGTAACTGTAAACTGAAGATGAAGGTCTGTATCACGAAGGATTTTTTCAGGGATTTTGACCTGATAAGCTCCTCTAGGTTCTACAACTGCAGTCTGTTTTTCTTCATCGTATTTTGTATTTGTAAGTGAAAGAACTGGCATATAAACCGGTTCATCATATTCAATTTTATTTACCGGTAAAATTTCAGTCTGAGAAGATGCAAAAGTTTGTGCCTGTGATTTAATTTTATCAACCATGCCTGAATCAAAGGCAAAGGTTTTTGCATCATCTTCAAAAATAAGACGGTTTTCTTTTCCTGTCGGAATTGCTTCTATGAGAAGCGATTTTTTTCCGGCACTCGCACCGATTATTGAAGACTTAATGACATTGTTTCCGCGCTTGTTGATTGCTGCAGAAAAGTCTTTAAGGGATCCTCCTTTCCAGTTGAAGATAATCTGTTTTTCTCCAACCTTGTAAGTATAGGTTCCTGTCGGTACTTTATAATCGTTATCGAGTTCGTCTGTAAGAAAACGGTCTGAAGAGGCTGCCTGTAATACATCGACTTTAAAAGACTGTAAACTAGCACTGCGGTTTGCTTCAGCAGTAACAGCATATTCTTCTGTAGATGAGGTGAGTTTACTGTTAAAAGGATTTTCAAAAGAATAGAGAGTCTTAGTGTTGTCTCTAAGAGAGGTAAGTCTTGTATTAATTTCGCGCCAGGCGTCCTTTTCAGTTTTTAAATTTTCAAGCTGATTCTGTTCCCTTGTGAGAGGGATTCGCTCAATTTTCATGAGCTTTTCTACAGTATCGTTTGTATTATACTGATCAGTTACGCCTGGAATGTTCAGTCCGGCCATAGTTTAGATTACTTCGTCGAACATTGAGCCTATGGCTTTTCTGATGCGAAGCTTAAGTTTCTGCATATCTTCTGACGGAATCTGCTTTATAACCTGATTTGTTTCCGAATCTACGATAGAAACGACTACACTTCCAAGTTCTTTGTTCACACTGAACAAAAGCTTGTTTCCGCCAACCATCTCAGTCATTTTCTGCAGCGCTTGAGAATCCGCCTTTATCTCGGCAATATTCTGTTCTATATTCTGCGCTACCTGGGCTCCTGTGGGAGTTATGGAAGCCGCTGCATTCTGCTGTTGTACAGAATTGCTAGCTGAATTCTTATTTGTGTTGTAAAGAGACTGGCCATCCATTGCCACATGAACCATTGAATTCGTATTTATAGTATTCATAGTTCTCCTCCTTGAAAAAAATGGAAAGGGAAGGGGGGCGCATACCCCTTCCTTCCATATTCAAATCAAAAAGATGACATCCAGTTATCTCTTTAATTCTATTTTTTAATTAGTCTACTGCAAGAGAGCCAATACAGTCTGTGACTGATTATTAGCCTGTGCGAGCATTGCGGTTCCAGCCTGTGTGAGAATGCTGTTCTTTGTGAATTCAACCATCTCAGAAGCCATGTCTGTATCACGGATACGGCTTTCTGCAGCCTGGGTGTTTTCAGCAGCAATGTTTACGCCTTTTGCAGCCATTTCGAAGCGGTTCTGATATGCACCAAGATCTGCTCTCTGCTTGTTAACCTGAGTCAACGCAGCATCAACAGCACCAAGTGTCATATTTGCTTCTTCTGGTGAATTGATTGTGATCTGCTCTTCTCCGCCCTGAACACCTTTAAGTCCGAGAGCAGAAGCTGTCATTGTACCAATGTATACACGAGCATTCTGATCCATATTTGCACCAATCTGGAACTGCATTGTGCTGTCGCCTTCAAGAGCGAAGCGTCCAGTAAGCATATTCATACCGTTGAACTGAGCTACGCTGGCAATGCGGTCAACTTCAGCAACGAGCTGTGATACTTCAACCTGAATCTGCATGCGGTCTTCATCGCTGTAGATACCGTTTGCAGCCTGAACAGCAAGTTCACGAACACGCTGAAGAATGTCTGTTGTTTCAGCAAGATAACCTTCGGTTGTCTGGATGAAAGAAACACCATTCTGGATGTTCTTTGAAGCCTGGTTCAAACCACGGATTTGGCTGCGCATCTTTTCAGATACAGCAAGTCCTGATGCATCGTCTCCGGCGCGATTGATGCGTTCACCAGATGAGAGCTTCTCCATGTTTTTCATGATTGACTCATTCGAGATGTTAGTCACACGATCTGCATAGAGTGAGCTCATATTGTGATTAATAATCATATTTGTGCCTCCATGTTTGCTTTAAACAAAAAGCCTCATGCTTTTCGCCTGCGGGTGAAGGCTAAATCAGTACTGCGCCTCTGATTTAGTTTCAGACCATTCAGCAGGAATAGTCAGTCTTTTTCAAAACCGACTGTTCCTACCGTCACCTGCATCCCCATGGGGGCACGTATGTCAAAGAACTATGCACCGCTGAACCGGCACATTGTAATATAAGCATAGTTATACTACTAATTCTACGATGTTTTTGATGAAATTAAAAGGGGAGAGCAACAAAAAAAACACCGCGCTAATTAATAGCCGTCATTTCTGACGACTATTAATTATAACTCACTATCTTAGTAAAGACAAGCAATTATCTAAGAAGACTAAGAACATTCTGTGACTGGCTGTTAGGACGTGCAACTTCGTTGCACTTACCTAGTTTGCTTGCGCAAACTAGCCAATTATTCCTATCTCAATAAGCTCAGTACATTCTGGCTCTGGCTATTTGCTTGAGCTAACATAGCAGTACCTGCCTGCTGCAGTACAGAGTTCTTTGTGAACTCAACCATCTGAGAAGCCATATCAGTATCACGGATGCGAGATTCAGAAGCCTGAAGGTTTTCAGCTCCAATATCCAATCCCTTAACTGTAAGCTCAAGACGATTCTGATAAGCACCGAGATCAGCACGCTGTTTGTTGATCTTCTTCAATGCTTCATCAATAGTTCCGATTGCGCGGTTGGCATCTTCCGGTGTAGCAAGTGAAATCTTCTCTTCTGAACCAAGTTCGCGAACTCCAAGAGCAGATGCTGACATTGTACCGATGTAAACCTGTACACGCTGATCCATGTTAGCACCAATATGGAACCACATAGAAGCAGTTACAACATTTTCTCCTGTTGGCTGAGCGAAACGGCCAGTGAGCATGTTCATTCCGTTAAACTGAGCGGAACTTGCAACGCGGTCAACTTCAGAAACAAGTGCCGAAATTTCAACCTGAATCTGCATGCGGTCTTCTTCAGAGTAGATTCCGTTTGAAGCCTGAACTGCAAGTTCACGAATACGCTGCATGATGTCAGTTGTTTCCTGAAGGTAACCCTCTGTAGTCTGGATAAAGCTGATACCATTTGAACAGTTCTGTGAAGCCTGGTTCAAACCGCGGATCTGTGCGCGCATCTTTTCAGATACTGCGAGTCCTGAAGCATCATCACCTGCACGGTTGATTCTTTCGCCTGAAGATAATTTCTCCATGTCTTTGTTAAGACCGAGACCTGTAACTCCGAGCTGACGATTGGCAAACATTGCCGACATGTTGTGGTTGATAACCATAGTATTCCTCCTTGGAATGTGAGCAGAAGAATCCTTTCTTCTGTTAAAAGATGCAAAAATGCGTAAATGTTTTTACAAGGCTACATCTACACATTTTTGCCAAAAGTGTCTGCCTGCTGCTTCAGCGAAGTCGATACAGTCATGACACTTCTTCATAATTTATCGGCATGTTAAATGAATTACTTTAGAAAAAAATGAAAAAAAATATATAAATATCGAAATATTTTTTTTGAATGTCTCTCAGCAATAAAATACCCTAAAAAAAGGCTTCCGCGCTTCGCTTGTGCAGAATTTTTTTAGGGTATTTTTTGCTTACGGCATTCAAAAAATAATTTACGTAATTTAATTAAATTACATTTGATCAATTATTCGTTTGAGGGCTCTTACGGCTTTGCCGCGGTGAGAAATAGCGTTCTTTTCGTTGGCGGTTAGTTCGGCAACAGTTTTATTGAACTCTGGAAGGAAAACGATAGGATCATATCCAAAGCCGCCGTTGCCAGCCTGTTTGCTTATGTCGTCGATTAGGGTGCCTTCAAAGGTTTCCTGGGCAACAAAGAGGCGGTCTGTACCGCAGTACATTACCATTGCGCAGGTATAGTGGCAGCTGCGTTCTCCGTGGAGATATGCACCTTTCGGGAGATTTCCGTTTTTAATGGCTTCGTTTGTCTGCTGAATAAGGAAGATATTCTGTTCTTCCTGTGAGATTTTTGTTCCGTCTGGTTTTCCGTGCATAAAGTCCGGACCGGCGTAACGTGAAGAGAAAATGCCTGGTGCTCCACCCAAAGCATCCACGCAAATTCCTGAATCGTCTGCAATTACAGGGCAGTGTACAATATCATAAAGGGTACGAGCCTTAATCAGACTATTCTCATAGAAGGTTGTTCCTGTTTCATCAGGATCAAATTCAATTCCTTCATCAGAAGGGATAAGAATTGTGTGTTCCGGTAAAAGTTCACACATTTCTTTTTTCTTATTTTTATTTCCAGTTGCTAAGTAAATTTTCATTATTACAATATAATGAAAATTATTGTTCTAAACAATTATCACTCTTTTTCAGCAATCTGGATTTCTGTGTCAGAAGAGGTTGATTTCTCAGGTAAATCTTCCTGATTTTTATATTCGTTTCTGACACTTCTCATATAGTAATTTACCTGTCTTTCACTGAGTCCCATTACATTGGCAACGGTTTTATTTGTTGTCCTTAAATACAGATAACCTTTTTGAAAAGCAGTATTAAGCCTGACCATGCTGTTTTTATGTTTTCGTTCTCTGTAGATGTAAAGGTCTTTAATGAAATATTTATTATCAAAAAAATCATCTTCCTGATATTTTTTGATGATATGCCTGTATCTTTTATGATGATAATAGGCAAAGTTTCTTTTCTGATGTTCCTTTTCAAGTCTGGAACGCTTAAAATCAAGAGTTTCCTTACAGTATTGAATCATTTGATAGAACTGTTCTGAATCAATGCCATACATATTACAGATTCTGTGAATCTGCTTATCAGTAAGATAATAAGATGATTTTAATGCAAGAATTAAGACTTTCTTTTCTTCGCTGTGAAGAGATAAATCTTTTATTGCACGCTGAAATTCTTCTGTAGAAAGCTTTTTCCAGTTAAAAGGAATTTTAGGGACTTCAAAGTTCTGATAGTTAATCCTGTGGTATTTTATTTCTTTTTCTTCGTACTGTTGAACACATTCTTCAAAATTCAGTTTTTCCCTGATTGAATTCTGAGCACAGGTTTTTAATTTTGAATTGATTAGTGTGCAGATATAACAGTAAAGAAATGTAAAGAAATCACCATAATTGGGATTAAACAGGTGAAGCAGATGTGGACCTCTTTCCAGCAGTCCTAGAAGAATATCCTGTCTGAAATCTTCATCATATTTATGAAGTCCATAGATAGGATAATTTTTGATTACAAAGACAGCTATCTTGTCGATAACTTCTTTCTCGCTCATTTTGCCGGTACGCAGGTTTTCTACCAGCAGGTTCAGTTCGTGGGTCTTCATTTTTTTACCTCTTAGTATTTTTTATTCAGAATAAACATCTTACGAAAATGTTTATTCTGGTGAGGATATTATTGCAATTTATGTGCCAACTGAAAGAAAAGAATAATAAATCAGAAAAAATGCCATTTTATAGCCCTGGATACTTGACCTGAATACTGCAAAATGATAATATAGCAACATCGTTTGGCGACTTAGCTCAGTTGGTAGAGCACACGGCTCATATCCGTGATGTCAATGGTTCAATCCCATTAGTCGCTACTAAAATCCAGTGATTTGCTCACTGGATTTTTTTTATACTCATTAGTTTTTCCTGGCTATCATTAGTTAATCTGTTAATCCTTTTAATATTTTGTTAATCCGTTTAATATTTTAATGAAATTCATTTTTATCACAAATCAAATAAAAAAGTTGTTAAAATAAAATAATCGGTTTATAATAAATATTACGACTTAGATAAAGGAGTAATTATGAAAAAGATTTTGATGATTCTTGCTCTTTTTGCTGTGTTCTCTGCAGCAATCTTTGCAGATACAAATAGCAGCGCATCTGCTCCAGCTCGCACAGAAGGTAAATGGACAGATATTTCTTATGTAAATGTTCCGGTTCTTAAAATTCTTGAAGGAAAAGATGGTTATGTTGTAATTTATCAGAAAAATAGAACTGGAGTTGGAAATGTAATTCTTCCAAAGAATTGGGCTCACGGAAATCCAGAGACTCCCAGAAAACTTAAATTCAGATCTGTAAAAACTGCTCTTGGTTCTTACATGACTGTTGTTAAGGATAACGGAGAGTTTAAGCGTGTAATTCTTTCTATTCCAATGGATAAAAATAATTCAATCTGGGGTATGGTTGATTCAAGAAAGAATCTTGAGGGTGCCGATAAAGATACTCTGGAAGACTTGGAATTTTAAGCAAAAATACGGTATTATAAAAGAGGGTTTTGAGACCCTCTTTTTTTTTGCTTTCACAGGTGTTTTATGTTTGAATTATCTCAGGAAAAGGTCCAGGAAATCAGGGACTTTATAGAAAATCATAATTTCTTTTTTATAATCGGTCATAAAGAACCGGATGGAGATTGTATTACTTCCTGTCTTGGCCTTGCTGCAATTCTTGATTATTTTGGTAAACCATATCAGCTGCTTTCTGCAGGTCCTTTTAAGAGAAATGAAGTAATCCGCTGGCAGGAAAAGTTTTCTGATACTATGGAATTTCAGGACGAAAGTGAACGAAAGTCTACAGGGCTTTTTATTGCTGACTGTTCTGAGATTATCCGTCTTGGAGATATAGACGGGGATTTGAAAGGTTTTGATACTTTTGTAATTGATCATCACAAGACAAGCGAACTCGGCGAGGAAATAAAAGGTTATGTAAAAGCTGAAGCTCCGGCCTGTGCTTTTCTTGTACAACTGTTTTATGAAGCGTTAATAGGCCCTGTTCCTTCAGAACTTGCCAAAATCCTATTCTTTGGTATTTGTACGGATACAGGCTTTTTCCGCTTTCTGACAGATAACTCTGCAGAAGTCTTTGCCGCTGTAAGCCGTCTTGTTGCTGATGGGGCAGATCCTAGAACAACTTATAGAGAAATCAATTCCGGAAAACCATATTCAACCCGTAAACTGCTTGGAGTTCTTCTTGGACGTGCTGAGCGTTACCTTGACGGCCGCCTTGTAGTTACTTATGAAACTCTTGAAGATACAAAGAAATGGGGCTTGGAAGGTCGTGATTCAGATTCTTTGTATCAGCTTATGCTGTCTGCAAAAGGTGTAGAGGCCGTAGTATTTTTACGACAGGATACTCCGACAACCTGTACAGGCGGCTTCCGTTCTCAGGATAAGATTGATGTTTCAGCAGTTGCAGCTAAGTTCGGAGGCGGCGGTCACAAAAACGCCAGCGGCATGAGTTGTAACGGAAAAGTTGAAACCCTGATTCCTCAGATTGTAAAAGAATTTGCCCGCGTAATGTAATAGATGCTGAAACAAGTTCAGCATCACGAACACGCTAGCGAAGTGAACTGCCTTTTATTAATGATTTAGCATATTCTACGATTTCATCTGCTTCAGCATCTGTATAAGGATAAATGTCATTATATGCAGGGTCGAGGCAGTTCGAATTCATAAACTGCGCAAACTGCCAGCTTGCATCTTGCGGCAGCAGTTTTGCCATTTCTGTTATATCATCTTTTGTAACAAGCCCCGGCACGAGTACTGTACGCCATTCGCGGCAGTCAGCAGGGTAGTCTGCAACAATTTCTGCGCTCTCGCATAGTACCTTTTCGAAATAATCAGATTTACCAAAGAACGGTGATTTATCGCCACAGATTAAAGTTGCATAGCGTGAAGGAGTTGTCTTTATATCCATTGCAATAAAGTCCGGGCGAAGCTCAGGATTTTCTACAAGGGCGCGGAGTTTTTCCGGCAGAGTTCCATTTGTATCTATTTTGATTTTATATCCCAGTTCGCGGGCTTTTTTGATTATGACTGGTGTATACGGATTTAAGATAGGTTCTCCGCCACTGATAACCAATCCGCTTAAGATGCCCTGTCGTTTTTCGAGATGAGCAAAAAGCTCTGCAACAGTACTGAGAGGCTCTGAATCATAAGCAGAATCTTCTAGTACAAGCCCGATGTTGTAGCAGTACGGGCAGCGGATATTACAGCCTTTTAGAAAAAAAGAACCTGCAACACGTCCAGGAAAATCTACACAAGTAGTTTTTACAAGTACGCCTGCAGGTTTATTAAGGTCAAGTTCTGACATTATGCAGAAACTGCTACCTTGCTGAATACAGCTTCAAGTTCTTCAACGCTGTGGCAGCGAGCTGTTTCAACACCAGCTTCGTTGTAGAAGATTACAGTAGGAGATGCGAATACACCTTTCTTTGCTGCTTCAGCAAGACCTTCTTTTGTATCAACGTCAATTGAACGTCCTGGCATATCAAGATCAGCCATAAAGTCTTTTACTGGTGGGCAGTTAGGACAAGTCTTTCTTGTATACATCTCGTATGTAACGCTATTCAATTCTTTTGTTGTATCTACAGCAGACATCTTAGCAGGAGCCTTTGCTTCGCAAATACAGTCTGCAGCTGTAATATCATATTCTTTGCTGGCTTCGAGAGAGAACATTTTTCTCTGGTCAAATTCGTCGCGCTTACCTTTGTTCCAATGTTTTACAGCACGGTAGTAACCTACGATACGTGCGTAAACCTCTGTCTCGGTTCCATGAACATCATTGAGAGCTGCCTTTGTCTCTTCAATTTCTGCTTCAATCTGTGCAAGTGTTCTTTTTTCCATAATCTTTTTCTCCTCCCAAAATTATTGTAATTTTTCACACCCACACTAAATGTAGTGTGGAATGTGCGTTTTGTCAATATAACCAACACTAGAATTCTCGGCAAAGTACCTTAAAATCTTTAATGTTGGCAGTACTTTTTTAGTTCTTTTCTGCAAGAACCTTCTCTTTTTCTGCTTCAAGAGCCTTAAGTTTTTCCTTAAGAGCCTTTTCCTTCTCGGCCTTACACTTAGGACATTCGAACTGCTGTCCAATGAGATAGCCGTGAACCTTACAGATAGAGTAGGTTGGGGAAATTGTAAAGAATGGAATGCGGTACTTGCTTGCGATTGTGCGTACAAGGTCTGCGCATGATTTCCAGTCTTTAAGTGCTTCACCCATGAATACGTGGAACATTGTTCCGCCTGTATACTTAGTTTGAAGTGGTTCCTGATGGTCGAGTGCTTCAAATACATCGGCAGTGTAATCAACAGGCAGCTGTGAAGAGTTTGTATAGAACGGTTCATTATTGCCGCTTGTGATGATATCAGGGAACTGCTCCTTGTCGTGTCTTGCGAGACGGTAAGAAGTAGACTCTGCAGGTGTTGCTTCTAGGTTGAAGAGGTCTCCTGTTTCTTCCTGGAAGTCCTGCATTCTCTCTCTCATGTGCTGCAATACCTTTTCTGCAAATGCTTTTCCCTTAGGATCTGTAATAGGAACTCCAAGGAAGTTCATACAACATTCGTTCATACCGCACAAACCGATTGTGTTGAAGTGATTAACAAGAGTTTTGAGGTAACGTCTTGTGTATGGGAAAAGTCCGCCATCATAAAGCTTCTGAATAACCTTACGTTTTGTGCAGAGGCTTTCCTTTGCAAGTTCCATAAGGTAATCAAGACGCTTATAGAATTCTTCTTCATTTTTAGCGAGGTAGCCGATCTGTGGCATATTGATTGTTACTACACCGATAGATCCTGTGAATTCGTCTGCACCGAACAGACCACCACCACGGCGGCGGAGTTCGCGCTTATCAAGCTGGAGACGACAGCACATAGAGCGTACATCGCTTGGGTTCAAATCTGAATTTACAAAGTTCTGGAAGTTTGGAGTTCCATACTGTGCAGTCATTGTAAACAGAAGTTTTGCATTTTCTGAATTCCAGTCAAAGTCACGTGTGATGTTGTAGGTTGGGATAGGGTAAGCAAATCCACGGCCGTTAGCATCACCTTCAATCATAAGTTCAATGAATACCTTGTTGAGAATATCCATTTCTTTCTGACAGTCACCATAAGTGAAGTCCTGTTCCTTTCCGCCTACGATAGCTTTCTTGTTTTTAAGGTCATCAGGACATACCCAGTCGAGTGTGATGTTTGTAAATGGAGCCTGTGAACCCCAGCGGCTAGGAGTGTTTACACCGTAAATGTAACTCTGAATGCACTGACGAACCTGTTTTTCTGTAAGGTGGTCAGCACGAATAAATGGAGCAAGGTAAGTATCGAAAGAAGAGAAAGCCTGTGCACCAGCCCATTCGTTCTGCATGATTCCAAGGAAGTTTACAATCTGGTTTACGAGTGTAGAAAGGTGAGTTGCTGGTGTTGATGTAATTTTATCTGGTACACCACCAAGACCTTCTACGATTAACTGACGGAGAGACCATCCTGCACAATAACCTGAGAACATTGAAAGGTCATGAATGTGGAATGCTGCAGTTTTATGTGCCTCTGCGATTTCCTTAGAATAAATATTATTGAGCCAGTAGTTAGCTGTAATAGTTCCTGAGTTATGGAGAATAAGTCCACCAAGAGAGAAGTTAACGTTTGCGTTTTCATTTACGCGCCAGTCACTCTGTGCAAGGTAGCCGTCCATAGTCTTGTTGATATCAATCATAAGACTCTTAGCATCGCGCATAGCTTCATGGCGTGCACGGTAGAGAATATAAGCCTTAGCTACTTCTACTTCCTTGTGCTCGATGAGAACGCTTTCTACGATGTCCTGAATCTCTTCGATAGCAGGAATGGAATGTGCTCTGTTGCCGGCAAGCTGAATTCTAAGTTTTTCTTCAACCATGTCGGTAAGAGATGCTGCACGATCCGGATCCTTACGCTTTTCTACAGCTTCAATAGCCTTGCCGATAGCAGCTTCGATTTTGTTTCTGTCGTAGTCAGCGATTTCACCAGAACGCTTTACTACAGATTTCAGGAAGCCTTTCGTCTCGGAGTCGGAGCTTGATCCAAGGAAGCTTCTCCATTCTGGAAAGATTGATTGATCACTCATTTGATTTTCCCCTCTTTTCTATGTTCTTTACTTCAGTAATGAATTCATCCAGATTTTCAAAATGCCGGTAGACGGATGCGAATCGGATGTATGCAACTTTGTCTATGTCGTATAATTTTTCAAGCACAAGCTCTCCCAGCTCGGACGTAGAAATTTCGCGGTTTTCACGACCTTTTTTAATTGCGAGATCTTCAATGTCATTGGAAAGCTGTTCCACCATGGAAGTTGCGACAGGTCTTTTTTCAAGAGCACGCTCAATACCTTTTTCGAGCTTTTTGCGGTCAAAAGGCTGGCGGCGGTCGTCGCGTTTAATAACCATAAAAGGCTTTTCGTCAATACGTTCATAGCTGGTAAAACGATAGCCGCAGGAGAGACATTCACGTCTTCTTCTGATGCTTTCTCCATTTACCATTGTTCTTGACTCAAGGACTTTGTCCTCAATGTTACCACAATAGGGGCAGCGCATTGTTTCCTCTCACGTTTTTGTTTTCTAGCGTCTTTGTTTTGATAATAACATCATAGTACACTAGATATGGATAGACAAGAGAATTTTTGAAAAATTCGTGAATTTATTTTAAACTTTTTTGCTTGACAAATATTTTTTTTATGCTTGTCTCGAAAAAACAGGCCGATGCTATTGACTATTTTTTATTTTTAGAATTCTTTTTCTTTTTTTTCTTGTCTTTTTTGGATTTTCTTTCGCTTGGAATATAATCATAAGGCACAAAATCAAAATATGACCATATAGCACAGCTGAAGAAAATGATAATACAAAGATAAGGAAGCCAGTTTCCGAATCTTGCATAAGTTGTCATTGTACGTTTATAAACCGGAATATCACAGGAAAGTGCGGCATCTTCAAAAAGAGGAAGGTCTGCAATAATTTTTCCCGAAGGGTCAACAACTACAGAATAGCCTGCATTTGAAGAGCGTACGAGAGTTGTCCGGTATTCAATAGCCCTGTAGGAAGCAATTACAAAGTGTTGTAATTCGCTTGAATCCTTTCGAGACCATGAATCGTCTGTAATGTTAATAAAGAGTTCTGTTCCATTCAAAAATAGCGGACGCATGATATCTGTAAAAGCATCATCAAAACATATAGGACAGGCAATCCGTGTTGTATAAGGCTTGTTTTCTTCAAGATGCTGCTGTTCATAAGATTTTGTCAAATCAATATCTTTTACAGCCGGTAACTTAAAGTTTTGTGTAATTCGACATGGAACATCAAAATATACGTACTGATTTCCCGGTGTCCATCCTGCAGAAATACCAACTACTTTCTGCATAAAAGCATGAACTGGAGGAAATTCCATAAAAGGAAGCACCTCTGCAAAAGGAACCAGATGGTTTTTAGCATAATATCCACGGTAATGACCGTCCGCGTCATAAAGCAGCGCCGAATTATAATATTCCTTGCGTTCGCGCTGCTTACCCCGCTCAGTAATTTTCTGAGTTTTTACAACAGATCCACCGAAAATGCATGGAACATTTATTTCTTTTACAAAATCTGCAAGCGGTTTTTCCGAAGGATACCAGGAATAATATTTTTCCGAAGCAGGGAAAGCCCTCTGGAGACAACCTTCACTCCAGACAACAAGATCAGCCTTACGCCCCTGAAGTTCAAGTTCAGCAATTTTGTCTTTAGTCAGTCTTTGTGAGTTCAGAATAGAGCTTTTATCGGACTCTTCCTTCCAGGGGTCACTGTTTTGCTGCACAGTAATTGCTGTAAGCTCTTTGACAGGTTTTCTAGGTAAGTCATACTGAATAATTCCATGAATCAGCATGAGCAGTAAAAGCGCTCCAAAAAGCTTTGCAACTTGTAAGGTTTGGGCGGCTTTTTCCTTATTCAGTGAAGAATCTCCGTAATAAAGCATAAAGGCTTCTGCTGCAATCGCATTAAACAGGACAGTCATGAACGTAATGCCGTAAGTTCCCGTAATAGAGGCCGTCTGCATTATAATCGGCCACTTATACATTGCAGAAGAAACCGTTCCCCATGGATATCCAAGAAAACCTACCGATTTTGCCCATTCATACAGAGTATAAATACTGGCAAAGTACAAAATACGGAACAGAGGTGTATTTCTGACAATACGGAATAAATATCCGTGATTGGCGTAGTTTTCCAGTGAATATTCATTCAGTTTGTTCTGACAATTAGAAGTATAATAGGGAATGTAGAAAAAAAGTCCGAATGCACCGCCGATAACGGCAGTTCCCAAAGCAGATGCCCCCAGTGTAAAGATTGCAAAATCCTTAAAATAGGCCAGCCAGAAGCTTGAAATCAGATGTGTAGTAAGCGTTTGAATAAAGAAGGCCAGAAAGGCAGTTTTGAAATCCTTGATTTTGTTGTAAATCAGATATAATGGAATGAAAGCCAGAAGTGTGTATACAGGACAGCCGAAAAGGTAGAATTCGTTAGGTATAGCTGCTGATAACATCAATCCAGAGAAAACTGAAGAAAAAATAACTTGTAAAATCAATTCCATTATATTATTATTTTAACAATATACATTGAAATATTTCAAGTAAAAATAGGGGAATTAATAAAGGGAGGGTCCAATAAATGAAAGCAGTTAATGATGCACACGAATTGGAGTATGGCACTAAACCCGACGCCGTTGCAAAAGCGCCAGGCCGATTTCATCTGATAGGTGAACATTCCTGGTTCTTCAAAGATAAAACAATGTCGATGGCAGTAAATCTGCCCGTCTATGTTGCAATTTCGAAACGAGATGATACTTCCATTAAGTTCTACTTCCATCAGCTTAATGAAAGGAAAAAAGCAAGCATAACGTCCTTAAAGCTTAAGAAGGAAGACCGGTGGGCTAATGCGGCAAAAGCAGTTGTCTACGGTTTTACTTCCGGTGGTTTTTCGCTGGGCGGTATGAATATCACTATCTACAGCGAAATAATTCCTTCTGCCGGCTTCGGAATAACGACAGCTGCAAAAGCCGCAACAGCCGTTGCAATCAAACATCTTTTTAATCTTAACTGCTCAGATTCAGAGCTCCTTCAAGTCATTGAACGCGGTAACCGCCGTTTCCTTCAGAATAACAACTACATTGCAGATAACTTTGCAGCACTTTTTTCCAAGAAAAACAATATCATAATTACAGATCACTTCAAAAACACCTGGGACTATGTTCCTTTCAATTTTGAAGATAAAAAGGTTCTTCTTGTTGATACAAAGGTACCTCGTGTTTCAGTCTGGAATGAAGAAACACTCCATGAACCTCAGTATGCGCTTATTATGGGTGATATGAGGGAGCGTAAGCCTAATGTTTATGGTGGCTGGCGCTACATTGATGATGTTACAGATATCAATGAACAGCTTTCAGTTGTAAGTGAAGACGTAAGACGCAAGCTGCTTTCTGTTCTTTATGAGCATAATGATATTCTTGATGCCCGTGAAGGAATTGAAAAAGGCGACTTCTTTAAGTTTGCACGCTCAGTAAACCACAGCCATGAAACAATGCGCGATATGTTTAATATTTCATGTCCTGAAATTGACTGGATTTTGAAGCGCGTAAATGAACTTGAACCTAATCTGGACTTTGTTCGTAACCCGGTAACCTGCGGTCGTATTACAGGAAAAGGCTTTGGACGCTGCCTTTATGCAATCATGCGTGAAGGCGACGTAGAAAACTTTAAGGCAAAGATTACTGAATTTGAAAAGATTTTCGGTTTCCATCCGGATGTATATGAAGTTGAACCAGCAGATGGTGCTTCAATCGTTCGGGATTAGCAGGTAATAGTTTATGAAGATTCTTCTTGCTAATGATGACGGAATACAGGCAAAGGGAATACAGATTCTTTATAACAGACTGATTCAGGATAGCGAAAACGAAGTTTATGTAATTGCCCCTGATTCAAACCGTTCTGCTGTTTCTCATCATATAACCATGTTTAAAGGTTATACGATTAAAGAACATAAAAAGAATCAATGGGCTATTTCCGGATTCCCAGTAGACTGTGCCTGTCTTGGGCTTATAAGTGATTTTTTCGATTTTAAGTTTGACCTTGTAATATCCGGCATAAATGAAGGCGCCAATATGGGAACTGACATCATATATTCAGGAACCTGCGGCGCGGCTCGTCAGGCAGTTTTAAATGGTGTCCCTGCAATTGCATTAAGTGTTAACCCGGAAATCTGGGATGAAGAACACGTTAATAATATGAAATATGAAGCTCTTGCTGATTTTGCTGCAAAAAACTTAAAGGAGTTAGCTGCACTTGCAAGCATTGAACCTCCCCGTATTTTTGTAAATGTAAATGCAGGCTCTCTGGATTCATATAAAGGCGTAAAATATTGTAAGGATCTTTGTATCCGTAATTATGGAGATTCACTCCATGTAGAAAAAGGAGATGGCGAAATGCCTGTTTCTTATGTTATAGGAGGAGCTGTTCCTAAACATAATGAAAACTGCGATGCTTATGCAGTAAAAGAGGGCTTTATTGCAATATCCAGGGTTTATGCAGACCCTTTAGCGACAGAAATAGTGGACGGTATGCAATTTAAGTTGTAAAATAGTATAATAAGTAAAAGGGTGGGGAAATTGCAGAACAATAATATTTTAAATGAAGGTAAAGTCCTTTATACTCAAAAAAAATACGATAAGGCTCTTGCTTTCTTCTTAGGCTTACCAACCGATTCACCTGCAGATAAAATTGAAGTCTCTTATTATCTTGGTCTTTGTTATACTAAACTTGAACGTTATGATGATGCCCTTTTGTTTCTTGAACAGGTAGTAACTTCGGGCGGTAACTTAGAGAGAACTCTTCAGTGTCGTTTTCTTCTTGCTGTAATTTATGCACTTTCAGGCAGAAAGCGTCTTGCAGATTTTGAATTGAATAAGCTTTTAGAAACAGGTTATATGACAGCCTCTGTATATGCAGCAATAGCTTTTGTTGCATGGGAACAGAATGATACTGAGCGATGTCTGAATTACTATGAAAAATCTCTTAGAGAAGATCCTGAAAATGTTTCATCTTTGAATGGACTTGGCTATGTTCTTGCCTGCCAGGAAAAGGATTTAACAAGAGCTCTTTCTCTTTGTAAGCAGGCAGTAAAATCAGCTCCAAAATCAGCTGCATGTCTGGATTCACTTGGCTGGGTATATTATAAGCTTGGATTATATAAAGATGCTCTTCAATATCTGCAGCAGGCTGAAGATATTGATAAAATGAATGTAGAAATTACAGAGCATATAAAGTCTGTAAGACTTAAGGCAGGTCATTAGCCGATGAAAAAAAGTGCCGCTATAATCATTTCCGTTTTATTCTCAGGATTAGCTCTATTTGCTCAGGTAACAACTGATGATGCAGGATTCCGTGTACCCGAAGACAGAATAAGAACCGGTAACGAAGGTTTTGCTTCTGAGGAATTCAGGCGCGGTGTACAGGCTTACTATAAAGGAGCCTTTAATGAAGCAATCGTTCAGTTTGAAAAAGCACTTGCATATCTTCCTGATGATAACCTTATTCTGGACTGGCTTGGAAAAGCATATTATAAGGCAGGTCTTGAAGGTTCTGCTTTAAGTTACTGGAATAATGCCAGCGAAAACGGATATGGCGGACTTCTTCTTGAAAATAAAATAGAAATTGTACGGGAACGTCGTGTTACCGGAGACTCTACAGATAAGCTTATGCGTTTTTCTGAAGCAGGAGCATTTCCAGGAGAGTTTAAGGGTAATCTGATTTTCAGCGGACCGGTTTCTGTTCAGCCAAATTATGACGGAACAATGTGGGTTGCAGCCTATAACACAAATGAAGTTATTCTTCTGAATCAGAATGGTAAGGTTGTAAACAGAATTGAAGGACCTGTAAATGGTTTCGACCGTCCGAGTGATATAATCCGCCTGCATGATGGAAATCTGCTGGTTTGTGAACAGGCTGGTGACAGACTGGCATTATTAAATCCTAAAGGTCGTTTTGAAAAATATATTGGTTCTAAGGGGCGCGGAACAGGTCAGGTTGTAGGACCTTTGTATCTGGCTCAGGATTATCTGGAACGTATTTATGTAACTGATTACGGTAACCGCCGCATTGATGTTTTTGATAAAGACGGAGAGCCTGTATTTTTCTTTGGAAAAAAATCTGGTGATTTTGCAGGGCTTAAAGGACCTACCGGAATTGCTGTAATTGATGAGAGCGTCTTTGTTGCTGATGATCAGACTGGAAGTATTTATGAGTTTGACCGTGCAGGTAACTTTATCCGTGAACTCGTTGAAAAAGGAACTTTTAAGAAGCCTGAAGCAATAAAATACTGGAACGGCAGTCTTATTGTCTGTGATTCAAACAGAGTTGTTTCTGTTGATTCAGATTCAGGTGCAATTTTTGAATATGTACGCACTGGTAATGCTCCTTCTCGAGTAACTTCTGCAAGTCCGGATGTAAATGGAAATGTAATTGTAACTGATTTTACTGCAAATGAAGTTTATGTAATGTCTAAGGTTCAGGAACTTGTCGGCGGTTTATTTGTTCAGATTGAACAGATTGATGCTTCAAAGTTCCCTAATGTAACTGTTGAATTACGTGTAGAAAACAGACATCGTCAGCCTGTAGTTGGTCTGCAGGAAGAAAACTTTTATCTCACAGAAAATATGCGGCCGGTTTCAAAGCTTAAGCTTCTGGGCGCGGCTTCCAATAACACAGATGCCGACATTACAATTATTATTGACCGTTCAATTAATTCCGCTGAATATGCCCGTGAGATCGAAAGCAGTGTAAAAGAGGTCGCCGCCTCGATGAATGGAATTGGTACGCTGAGAATTGTTGCGGCCGGAGCGATCCCTGCGGTTGAATATGTTGGTAGACCTGATTTGCTTGGGGATTTCAGTCTCGAAGCCTTAAAAACAAAGCAGACTAAATCTGCTGCCTGTGATCTTGCTTTACGCCTTGCTTCTAATGATCTGATAAATGCAGCAAAAAAACGAGGCATTGTTTTGATTACTGCAGGCGCGGCTAATTCTCTTACCTTTGAAAAATATAATCTTGCAGAGCTTTCTTCTTACATGAATAACAATTCTATTTCTTTATCTGTTATTCAGCTGGACCAGGGGGCTCTGGGAGATGAACTTTCATATGTTGCTGAAAGTACTTCGGGAAACACTTATTACGTTTTCCGTCCTCAGGGCTTAAGTGATGTTGTAAAGGATATTATTGAACTTCCTCAGGGAATCTATCAGTTGTCATTTACATCTGCAATGTCTACAAACTTTGGAACAAATTATCTTCCTCTTGAATCAGAAGTTTATCTTTTGAACAGAAGTGGAAGAGATGAAACAGGATATTTTGCACCTCTGCAATAATCATTAAGTTTGTAATAAAAAACTAGAATTCGACTTTTGCACCAAGAGTTAAGCTCAAATTAAATCTGTGAGCCAGGTTCTGGTTTAAAATCAATTTGCCATCTATTCCTGCATAAACATTGTAGTAATCAAGAAAATCAATTCCAACTGTATGATTGATTGAATAGGTCTGCTTCAGAATATCTTCATTCTTTCCAATTTCTGCAGAAATACTGTCTTTTCGGGAAATCGAATAATCAGTTTGTTTTGCCTGTGGAACAAGATATTGCGCTAAAGTTGTTATAAGACTTGTCTTGGAAGGCCTTGAATAAGAAAGAGAATCCTTTACATCCCAATTTGCTGTATCTTCAATTGAGAAATTAAACTGTTCATTTAATACTGTTTTTTCTGAAATAAATAAAAGCAGCTGTGCATAAGCCTGTATATTTATCTTAAAGTTTGAAGCGTCTGTAGCAGGGATTTTCATAATTGCGGAAATACTGGTTGTAAGCTCTTCCTGATTAAACCAGTTGAAAGTCTTATTTAAACTGTTTCTTCCAAAATTATTTACAGAATTATTTGTTAGAACAAGTTTAATCTGATAAAGATCTTTTACCGGCTGTTGTATACTGATTTCACGGGTAAGGGCTAGGGTTAATGCTGACGGTATATATAAATCCTTTTTGGAATTATAAAGATTTCTGCGGAAGTTTCCTTCATATTTTGCAGCATAACTTGAGCCGTAAGAAAGTTTATCTTTCAGATTCTGATCGAACAATTCATAAAAAGGAATGCTTGTATAAAACCAGTATCTTTCATCTTGAAGTGAAAAAAGCAGCTGATTATCTGTTTTATAATTTCCGCCGTTTTTAATTTTTTGAATTCCACCGCCTGTTCTTGAGATTTCAAAGTTTATATAGTTTTTATCTTTTGTAAACGGAAAATGAAGTGCAAGGTGTTCTTTGTCTGCAAACACGGTATTATTGTTTTCCTCACTTTCCAGCATTTCCAGCTGATATGTGTCTGACAGTTCATAAATCAGCTTTGGTTTTAATGTAATAAGACTGTCTTTCAGTTGTATGGGAATTATGCCGGAAATATTTGCAGACCAGAGTGTATTTCTGAGAACTGCATTTTCTTTTCCCAGTGAATATTCAAGTGCGGAAATGTTCAGCCAGCTTTTACTGTATGAGGCGAGGGCATCCAGAGGGGTGGAACCGGGATTTTTTTGTGAGACGGAAAGTTTAGCATTGATTCCAATTTCAGAATCAGAAATTTTCTGATTATATGCAGCAGTAATTTCTGCATTTTGTTTTCCCTGATATGCTGAATCTACCGCGGAAGTTTTAAGGGCCGTTTTTACAGGAATCTTCAAAGGTGTAAAATCTATAGAAAAGGAGTTTTCTTTTCTAAGTTCATTTACAGCAGGCCTGTAGCGGTATGTATCTTCTACTGAAAAAAGCTTAAAGATAAATAAATTATTGTCTGTTTTAATACTATGACCGGCTTCTGAGAATTTAGGGCTGTCGAGTACATTCTGTACGGCTGCATCTGCAGAAAGTTTTACTCCGCTAAGGTTTGCACTTCCTTTTGTTTTAATACTGATAAATGGATCAGGTTCTGTAAAGTTTCCGCTTCCCTGATCGGATTCTACGGAAATATATACATCCTTAAAAAGTTCGTAGTCTTTTATTGTAATCAGATTGCCTTCTTTTTTATATTCTGCAGAAATATAATTTCTTGCAGTACCATAATTTAGAGCATCATTAAAGCTGACTTTAGTTATAAAAAACTGCTGTTCGCCAGAAACTGATGGTATACCTTCGGCTTCAATACTGATTCTGGATGGTATGATTTCCTTTGTAAGTTTCAGCGTATAGATATCTTCTGAGAGTTTATTTCCATCAAAAAGAACTTCTTTTCCATCTGTCTGAATTTTAATTGTGTGAGAAGTTTTATCTTGAAGTAGTGTATATGCATTTTTAATTTCAAGATAAACTGCTGTGTCTCCTGTATCTTTTGTACCTGTATCCTGATCTATTATAAAAAGGATTGGCCCTGTAAAACCTGTGGCATTTTCATTTTTGAATTCAAATTCTATATTGATGTTTTGATAGGCTGAAAAATCCTGTTCAGTAAAGCTGACTGACGAAGTTTTCTGTGGTTCCAGAATTTTGGCATCTGGAGAACTTTCTTTTTCATCCTGATAATCTTCCCAGATACCTTCCCACGAGTAAAGTAAAAGTCCTTCTGCAGTGTTGTCATTTAATAAGGATATGGCGGCTTTTTCTTTAAGAATAAGTCCGTTTTTATCATAAGTAATTCCGGTTGTAAGTGCAGTAAAGCTGCTTTTTTGAGTTCCATTTTCTATAAATGTATTTTTTTTATAAACAGGAATTCTTGTTGTAAGTGCTATATCTCCTGTAAGCTCCGGAAAAAAATCAATTTTAAGGCCTGCAGCCACAGATACAGCTCCACTTGTAAAATCTGAGTTCTCTTCCTGCCAGGTTATTAACAATTGGTCTGTTTCTGAAACTGCCTGATTTAATTCAACAACTCCGGTGTTCTCATTAAAAACTGTTCCTGTTAAAAGATTTCCGTTTTTATAAACCTGTACTGTTCCAGCTGCTGCTTTTTTTGAAATCTGAATTTCTGTTACAGGGCTGTAGGTTCTGGCTCTGATTGCAAGGTCGGTTTTCTGGGGAAATCCCAGATATATTTCAGGACAGTCTTCTGCAAACGGATAAACACTTTGCGGAGTCTCCTTGTTTGCTACTCTTATGCTGCTCTGTTTGGTATCAAAAAAGTTTTCATATAATCTTGTATAAAGTTCATCTGCTTCAAAGGCTTTAAATTTTGCAACAGGCATTTCTGATTTATCTGCTATTACAAGAAAATCTGCTGCATCTTTTGTTCCTCTGTTATAAATAGAAGGGCAGAGAAATGGAGAAAAACCTTCATAGTTTTGAATGATAAGGGCAGGTTCTCCTTCAATGGCGGTAAGCATTTCATAATCATATTCTTCAAGCTTAAACTCACCGCCGTTTCCCAGAGTTTTTTGAATCTGACCGAGAAAACTTGATTCATTGTTCCAGTTGCCTGCATCTGAAATTATTGCTGAAGCATTCTGTGAAAAATAAAATGTTATAAGAATACTTGGAATTTCTCCGTTTGCATTTTTACCGCTTTCAGCTTCCTGTGAAATATAAAGTCTTGGTTCACTGTCAGAGCCGCTTGTCTGCACAATACTGTATTCATCTGTGCGGAGTTTACGGTATTTTATTCCACGATCATCTGTATAAGAGCCGCCTTTTACTTCAAGATAAACGTTTTGAATTTCAAAAAGCTTTTGTGATGATTCTGAAGGGAAATGAAATTCCCGTCCATAAGCAAAATCTTCTGCGCGGATTTTTACATCAGAAACCTTATTCATTCCGTAATAAATCTGACTTTTGGTTTCTGTCATATCATATCGTAAAAGAAAATCTGCTTTTATTTTTTCTGAAGGAGAAACAAGCTGAAGTGAGATTCCCGGAGCCTGATTATTTCCTCCGCGGAGTGAATAACCAAAGTGCTCTGCAGAATAGCCTTCATTCATTGTTATTCCACGGTTTGCAAGACGAAAGTGACGGATAAGGCCATCTCCTTTATAGCCAAAGGCAAAGGTATTTTTTGTAAATTCGTCTGCAAAGGCTGCTTCAAAATACCAGTGATTATTAAGCATTAAAAGTGCAGAAATATCAGTTTCCTGAGTAAAAACCGGTACGGAAGGAGAAAAGGCTGTAAGCGTATCGTTTCCAAAAGTGATATCCAGACCTCCTGTAAACTCCATTTTCCAAAGTCCGCTTACAGAAAAATCAACATGATTATTATCATTTAATTCATAATCAAAAAGATATACCGGCTGTTCTGCCTGCATTTTAGAAGGAACTGCAGCAAGTAAAAAAGCAAGGAGAGCTGCCTTTAATGTTCTTGCTTTACTTACTTTAATTTCCGGATGTTTTTTAGACAGATTCAGAATTGCTTTTTCAACAGCCTGCTTTTTTTTGTCATTATTGGTATCAAATAAATCCTGCTGATAAGGTTTTTCTTCTTTTGTGATATTTTCAAAGCCTACACCAAGAAGTCTTATGCCTCGGCCATTTTCATAGCGTTTTTCAAAAAGTCTTTTGATTATTTCAAAAAAGGAATCGAGAGTAATGATATTCCGTTCAACTGTTTCCTGGACTGTTGAAGTAGAAAAATCATCATAACGAATCTTTACAAATGCTGTTCTTGAAAAGCTTTCTTCCTTTAGCAGTCGGAAAAATACACCGTGAGCAAGTTCAAGCAATTCGGTTTCTATCGTATAAATGTCGGTAAGATCAAATGGAAAGGTTGTTTCTGCACTGATTGAATGTGATTTTGCTTCTCGTGAAAAGGATTCTTTTTCTCCGCCCCTGACTACGTTATACAGAAAGCCTGCCATGTTTTTGCCGAAAAGAAATTCAAGAGAGTTATAATCTCTTTCATAAATATCACGTGTAGAAGTTAAACCTTTGCTTCGAATCAGTTCAAGAGATTTTGGACCAAGTCCCCAGACTTTATTAAGCGGAAGATTCAGCATAAAAGCTTCTTCTGTTCCCGGCTTGATAACATAAAAACCGTCCGGTTTGGAAAGCCCCGAAGCAATTTTTGCAAGATATTTTGTTGTTGCAAGTCCGATTGATACTGTAAGTCCTGTTTCTTCTTTTACACGTGCTTTTATTTTTCTGGCTGTTTCTTCCGGCGGACCAAATAGCTTTTCTGTTCCTGTAAGGTCTACAAATGCTTCATCAATGGACATCTGGTCAACATCCGGAGAATAATCACGGAATATATTCATGATTTGATGGGAAAGTTCTGCATAACGGTGCATTCTTCCATGTACAAAAATGCCCTGCGGACAAAGCTTATAAGCCTGGAATGTTGGCATTGCAGAATGAACTCCAAAGGCCCGTGCTTCATAAGATGCAGTTGAAACAACACTTCGCCGGTCTTCTGGTTTTCCGCCTACAATTACAGGTTTTCCTCTTAATTCAGGATTATCAAGCTGCTCAACAGAAGCAAAGAAAGCGTCCAGATCTACATGAAGATACCAGTGAAGGATATTCTGCATCAGATATCTCCAATCGCAAGAGATTTACTGATAAAATAATAATTGTCGTCATCAGTACCTTCAATAACTGCTGATACAGTAATTCTGCAAGGAGTTTTTGCAGCTCCGTAACTGAAAGTCATTTTTTCAGGTGGATAATCCGGAATACGGAAACGTACTGTATTTAATGAAGGATTAGAATAATCATTATCAGAATAAAGCACCGGATTAAGATATTCTGTTGTAATCAGAACATCACACAAAATGCATTTTTCTTTAAGATTTATATCCAGTGTACGGATAGTATCTTCAAAAATCATATTGTCATTAACTGAAATTTCGATAAGTTCATTACCAAGCGGGCTGATACTGATATCAGGTTGAGTTATCTGCTGTTTATTAAGGCTGGAAGTTCGGAATACACCCAGTAAGATAAGAGCTGTACTGACAAGCATAAAGGCAATTGCTGTAGAAATAGCCATAAAACGTATTTTCTGACGGTTTGTACGGACAGATGCAATAATTCTGAAGAGAACTATATAAACAGGATATAATACAAACGGAATAACAATATTTACTTTTGGATTTCTGGTAATAAATTCTGAAAGTTCGCGCAGATTACTGGCTGTAATCATTCTGTGACAGTAAGGAATAAGAGGAGCTATCATCAGAATAAAAACTGCTATATGAAGATAATTGTTTTTGACGTACAAAGCCAGAAGCGAAAGCAGACAGATAGCAATAAAAATCGGACTAAGTGAAATATCAGCAAGAATAAAGATTGACTGATTGATAAAGCAGCTTATGACCAGCAGATAATCAATTGAACGCTCATTAAAAGTAAAATTACGGGTTAAAATAAGCAGATACATTGAAAGAATAATAAACAGAGAAACAATAATCTGAAGAATCAATTGACCATAGATTTTTCCTGCATAAGAAGCATGTGGGAAAAGATTTTTATAGAAATATCCTGATATAAAGAAAACTACTACTAAAACAACATAGGTGAGTGGAACGGACCACCAGATATCACCAACTGTATACCAGGTATGTTTTTTTAATCTCCGGTTTACAAAAATAAGCAGGAAAATAAAAATAATCCATATAAAAATAGTAGGAGTTACAATGCGAAGAATCATTCTTTCGGAAATCAGATGATAGTGCCCGAAAAGACTGATAATTAAAAAGTGATGTTCCCAGCTGTTATCTGTGATGTTTGAAAATAAATTTACAAAATCAGTAATGACATCACAGGCGGTTTTATCTTTCTGTTCTTTTGGAATTGCTCCAAGAGACAGTTTAATAGCTGGAATTTCATAATCAAAAAATCTTCCAAGAATAGGGCTGGAAATAAATTTATAAGAAGATGACTGGCTTAATATAAAAACAGGGAGTTTATCGCCGATTCCATAGTTTTTATATAGATTCAGTGAGTTTTTTATAAGCAGTGGAGGTGATGAAAGGCCAGAGGCTGTTGTTTCAATTTCATTTTCTTCGCTTTTAAGGTCAAGAATGACTGCACTATAGGAAAGATTAGTATTCAGACTTTCAAGATAAACCCTGGTGCCGTAAATCATATCTGGTTTTTCAAATTTCTGCTTTTCACCGTAAGCAAACAGCGCCGTAACGGTAAAAGGGTATTTTCCTTCCCTGATTTCTTTAAGACACTGCTTTATAAGCTCTTTATTATCCGGAACATCTTCCTGAAAGAAAACCAGAAGTAAATTTTCGGGAGAAGTGTTCTGTTCTGCGGGAAATGTGACGATAATATTATAAGGAAATGTATTTTCACCGGAAATTACAAGACTTTGTGAATAAGGTGAAAAGCCATTTTTTTTGAGGAAGGAATGAACCTCACTGCATAATTCTATACCCGATGGACCTTTATTTTGTGCACTTGCAATGGAGCAGAAAAGAAAAATCAGGATGTAGCAAAGAATGCGCCGTGTTTTCATCTCCTTCAGTTTAAATTTTTATTGTTTACAATGCAAGTCCTATCGTGTATAATAGATAAAAATATAAAAAAGATTTGCATATAGCAGGGTGTATGGGATCAGATAAGAAATTCATATTGGAACTGCCACTAAAAGTTGTATTAACCGAAGATGGTGCTTCTAATTTCATAAGTCATAACAAAAAGCTCTTGCGTTTCCGACTTGCAGATAATATCGAAGAATACGGAATCTCTCTGGATAAGTTCTCTCCACAGTCGATTCAGAGCATGATTCTCCTTGATTATATTTCTAAAATCGAAATTTCTATGTCAGAATTCGTTTCTTCCCGCCAGGAAGTAATGGATTTGTCAAAGGTAATCGTATATTCACTTCTTTATAAGCAGTTTGACCGTGACGTTTATTCTGCACTTATTCAGTGTGAATGTGTAAGAAAGCATAACCGTGCCAATCCTTCTCATCTTATTGATGAAAGAACAAATATGTCTGAGCGCCAGCTGCGTTCAATTCTGCAGAATAAGGAAAATACAATTCAGAATACAAGACGTACAATCCTTGATCCAATCTGGAAGTCAATTATGACTAATAAGGATTACTCTTCTGAAGAAAAGAATATCTATCTTCTTATGTCAGAAAAGTTTATGAACCGTCTTGGTCTTATGAACTGGTATATCATCACTCTTTTTGCAAAGAATGAAGGTGCCGCTGAAATGTATGTTGCCATCCGCAATCTTTTGAGTTCTTACATGGACAAATCAAAAGTTGCAGAATACATTTCCGTAATGGTAATGGAGCTTGCCCTTAACAACGAAAATACAAATATCAGAAAAGAAGCAAGAAATATGTATCATGGTATTGATGATATTGATGCTTTGATTTTTGATCCTGAAGTACGTGCTAAGATTGTACAGGAACTTCAGAGAAAACATGAGCTTGTATTCCTTTCATGGAAGCTCGGTGGTGGTTCTACCTCTATCGGTAAACAGGGCCGCCTTTCAATTACACTTTATAACAAAGATGATGAATTCCAGGAAATGAAAGACAACATTGAGTCTGCCAAGAATTCAAATACCAATAAAAAATCCCTTATTGACTTCTACCGCGAGCTGCCGGAAGGTCAGGAGGGAACAGATCTTGGACTTTACTATCTTTCTTATCTTGATGATGCATGTAAGAAAGTTAATGTAAAGTTTGAATCTCTGGTAAATCAGTTCTCAGCTTCAGACCTTACCGTCATCAACCTGAACTTCAACTTCTGATATCTTTATGCAGCATCACTCCCGTATCTACATTCTGATTTCTCTTGTTCTTGCAGCGTGTACAGGTCTTTTTATGTCCTGTTCACAAAATCTTCCGGAAGTTGCATCTGCTGATTATTCAGTTATTTTTGATTATTCTGATGAAACAACACTGCCTTCTGCAAGACTTTCTGTTTTTGCTAATTCTGCCTCAGAGGTTCGCCGCTATCAGAGAATAAAGATAACTTCACTTGAAAACGGCTGGTGCTGGGATACAGAAATTCTTGCAATGCTTGAATCAGATGATACACAGTGGGCAGGGTGTACAAATCTTGTTCCTCCGGAAAATGAAAAACTTCCTGTAGGAACTTATGAGATTACTTACTATAATGCTGATGAAAAGGAATATTCATTAACCGTTGATGTAAAATATGATGTCCAGTTTTATGATGTACTGCTCCCGGCTTTGCCCGAAGTTATGTCAAAAAAACGTGGAATAGAAAAAATTGCTGTTTATGATAAGGAACATATTCTGATTTACTTTGGTGACAGAACAGAAGAATTTTTAACAACAAGAGCTATCTGGAACCGTTATAGAGAAGCTGCTTCTTATCAGGTAATATGGTATGCAGATAAGGGCAATTTAATCTGTGTTACTCCAGAAAAGCCCGTAACTCCAGAAGAAGGAAACTAGAAAGTATATGGAAAATAATACTGTAGAGAAAATTGAAAACGGCGAACAGCCGGAAGCGGTCCCACCCTCGGGTTTGAGACGAGAAGTAAAAACTTATGTGTTGCGTGCAGGACGTATGACTGCAGCACAGGAGCGTGCATATAATGAACTTGCTCCTTCATGGTGTATTCCATTTGAACACAAAAAACTGAACTTTGTTGATGTTTTTGGAAATACAAATCCTATCGTAATTGAAATTGGCTTTGGAATGGGTGATGCAACTATTGCCCTCGCAGAAGCTAATCCTGAAATCAACTATCTTGGAATTGAAGTTCACACACCTGGTGTAGGTAAGGTGCTTTCAGAAATCCAGAAGAAAGACTTAAAGAATCTTTACATTATTGAATACGATGCTCTTGAAGTTCTTGAATATATGATTGGCGATAATTCAGTAAACGGCTTTCATATTTTCTTCCCTGACCCATGGCCTAAAAAGAGACATCATAAACGACGTATGGTTCAGCGCCCTCGAACAAATCTTTTTGCACAGAAACTTGCTCCAGGCGGATACCTTTATTTTGTAACTGATATTATTGATTACGCTGAATTTGCTCTTGAAGAATTAAATCAGACTGAGCATCTTAAAAACAAATATGAAGGATTTGCAGAGCCACAGCCATGGCGTGCACAGACAAAGTTTGAACGCAAAGGTCTGAAAGCAGACAGAAGCATTACAGAAATCTATTTTGAGAAGGTCTAAAAATGGCCGAATCCAGAATCAAAGAACTCGAACAACTCATAACCCGTTATCAGAAATCCTATTACGACGGCGAAGGTGAAATAAGCGATGCAGAATTTGATAAGCTCTGGGATGAATTAAAAGAGCTGGATCCTGCTAATGCTATTTTACATCGCGTTGGTGCAGATTCTGGAAACTTTGAAAAAGTTCAACATGTAATGCCAATGGGTAGTCAGGAAAAGGCTGCTAATCCTGAACAGTTTTTAGCCTGGGCAGAAAAGCATGTTTATGACGCATATCTTGTAGAATATAAACTCGATGGCGCTTCACTTGAACTTCAATATGAAGGCGGCTACCTGAAACGAGCTGTTACTCGTGGTGACGGTTCTATTGGTGATGATATAACTGCCAATGCCCGTAAGATGGGCGGTGTAAATGCTGCCATTTATAAAGACGGACAGCTTGTACCTTTTACCGGCGGAATCCGTGGTGAAGTAATTATGACACATGAAGTTCATAAAACTCACTTCCCGGATAAAGCAAACTGCCGTAATGCAGCTAATGGTCTTATGAAACGCAAGGACGGAAAGGGCAGCGAATATCTTAAACTTATAGTTTATGATGCACTTTCTACAGACGGAAAATCATATTTTAATACCGAAGAAGAAAAAATCCGCTGGCTTATGGACTGCGGTTTTAATGTAGTTCGACTTGTAATCTGTAAAAGCCCCGACCGCGTAATTGCTTACCGTGCAAAAATAATGGAAGAGCGAAAAGACCTTGAGTACGATATTGACGGACTTGTTGTAAAAGAAAGTTCCATAAATTTTGCAGATGCAAGCCGCGACAGGCCAGACCGCCAGATTGCCTTTAAGTTCAGTCTTGAAGAATCTGTTTCTACTCTTCGTGAAGTTGAGTGGAGTATCAGCGGCGGTACCTATACTCCTGTTGCGATTTTTGATGAAGTTGAATTAAACGGAACAAAGGTTCAGCGTGCAAGTCTTGCAAATCCGGATACATTGCGTAAACTTGGTGTTCGGATTGGAAGTCATGTTGTCATTGTAAAGCGCGGTGAAATCATTCCAAAAATCGAAAGCGTTGTTGAAGAAAAAGGACTTGAGACTTCAGAAATAGAATTTCCAAAAGTCTGCGAAGTGTGCGGAACACCTCTTGTAGATGAAGGCAGCAGATTGTTCTGTCCAAATAAAGCCTGTTCAAAAAGAGTTCTTCATCAGCTTTTGAAATATCAGCAGGTAGTTGATATCCGAGATCTTGGAGAAACTCTCATTACTTCGCTTTTCAATGATAAGCGTCTTAAGTCAATTTCAGATATTTACAGCCTTCAGGTAGAAGACCTTGTTCCATATTTCTTAAATGAAGAGAGTATGGAAGCAGATAAAAAATCTCTCGGTGCAGAAAAGGTATACAATTCAATTCAGAATCACCGCCGTATGAGACTTGCAACTTTTGTAGGTGCTTTTGATATTGAAGGGGTAGGTGAGGCTTCAGCAGAAAAACTTATTGGTGCCGGCTTTAATACCCTTGAAAAGTTATTGACTGCAACAGAAGAACAGATTGCAGCTGTATATGGTTTTGCAGAAATCATGGCACATATAATTGTTGAAGGTCTTGCTGAAAATGCAGAAGAAATGCAAAACCTTGTAGAGACTGGTGTGATTGAACTTGAATCTGCTGGTGAAGGAAAACTTGCAGGAAAATCCTTTTGTTTTACCGGAGAACTTGTTACAATGAAGAGAGCAGATGCAGAGCAGCGAGTTAAGAAAAACGGCGGTTCTATAAAATCATCTGTTACAAAGGACCTGTCTTATCTGGTAACAAACGATACAACCAGCGGTTCTTCAAAAAATCAGAAAGCGGCAAAGCTTGGAATTCCAGTTATTGATGAAATGCAGTTTCTGGAACTTTTGAAATAACTGTCATCCCGAAGAGCTTCGGGATCTTTTTTGAGGTACTTTGAAAAAGACAAATTATTTCATTAAACTTTTTTCTCCTTTACTGACACTTTTTGTAATTGCATTCATAGTTTTTACCTGCTGGACTTATCTTTCTTCATGGAATGCTGCAACCTCATTACCTTCCAATATTCCGCAGGAGTTCTTGAGAATCAAAATTTATGGTTCTTCTTCTGAGATTGAAGGCGTTGGTTCTACTGGAAGTACAGTCAGCGGAACTTTTTCTATCATAGACTCTAACGGAAATGAAATTGCAGTTATTGAACGTTCCTGGAGTGGTTCTTATCTGGCTGTTGAATTTGCACGTGTTGGTGTGGACGGAAAATATTTTATTTTCCCTTCGCGGATTTATGGTAAAAACAGAATTATCGAAGAGCGCAGGGAACGTTCACATGGAACTCTGCTTGAAAAATATTACGATGATTACGGGCAGTGTATGCTTTTAGGTTACGGTTCAACGCTTCGCCAGAGAAAGCTGCTTTACAGGATTGCGGTTTTTGCCACCGGAAAATATCATGTGCCGGGGTTTGGTTTGGTGTCACGGTTTTCTATTGATCTATCGGGATGCCGCCCCGACAGATATTATTCGATCGGGTTTAATGCGGATGGCGGTTACGTTATAGAAGAACTCTAGTCTTCTTCAAAAGTAAAGTTGTTTAAGAAGAACTCAGGACGTACAGCACTTCCGTTAAGTCGTACTTCCCAGTGAAGGTGTGGACCTGTTGCAAGACCTGTTGCTCCTGATTTTCCAAGAAGCTGTCCCTGAGTAACCATATCACCTTCTTTAACCGAAAGTTCATTCATATGATAGTAAAGGCTGTAAAGGCCTGGAAGATGTTCAACAACTACACTCCAGCCGGTTGAAATACGGCTTTCTGCCAATACAACTTTTCCGGCTGCACAGGAATGTACTTCTGTTCCTGTTGGAACTCCATAGTCATTTCCGTAGTGAAGGCTTGTAGAAGATTTTCCGTTTGTATAAACATAAGTTCTGCGGTCTCCGCAATAAGCCGTATATCGCTGAGACTCCGTTGGAGTTGTGAACTTTTTCAAAGAAAAGATATCTGAAGGCATTGTTGTAAAAAGAATATTATTCAGCTTATCAATCTGAGCTGCACGTTCAGGACTGTTATCAGTTTTAATGCTTGTATTACGTTCGTCAAGCTTAAGGATTTCTTCCGGGAAGGTTCTCATTTCAAGTTTAGAAGGAAGAATAAACTCTTTAATGTCAGAATCTGAATCAGCATAAATTACTTTAATGCTGTAGTTTCCTTCTTTTAGCCACAGAGAAACCGGAATACCGCAGAGCATCTCTGTATAGTTTGTCTTTTTATTTTTCAGATGATAGAAAGGAGCTGATTCAATTACTTTTTTGTCCTGTAAAAGCTGAAGAGTAGCTTTTTTTTCAGGTTCTGTTTTTGTTTTTTTATGATTTTTAGGAACAGAGATATTCATCTTTACAAAGATTGCATCTCCTGGAGTAATAACATCATTGTATCTGATGTTAAGGTTATAGTTTTCTGATTCATATTTTGCACTGGCTGCAAAAATAAAGCTGAACTGAAGTAAGCAGAAAATAACAATCAGAATTTTTTTCATTTTAATCTCCTGTAGAAGGAACAATTTCTTTGATAATCAATTGATTTGATTTTGTCCCGTTATAATAGTTTCGGCTCATATTATAAAGCACATCATATTTTTTTCCGATTAAAATGTCTTTTCTAAGTCTTTCTGCCTGTCCCCAGAACATTGCAGGAATTTTATATTTTCCTGTATCAAAAATCAGCTTAAGATGACGAGGTTCCTTTTTTCCAAGAACCATTGTATCGATAAGTTTAATTCCACGGGTCATAAGAACAAGTTCCGGGCTTTCTGCACCACATGGTTCAAACATATCAATGAGGCAGAAGTTTTCAGGTGTTAGATGTTCTTCTGGAATTTCAGCATCAACGTCAATACAGGTATTTTCTTCTTCAAGATAAACGGCTGCAGAATTTTCCTGAACGCGTTTTAGAAAAACTTCAAGGTTTGATTTATAAAAACTGAAGCCGGCTGCAAAATTATGGCCACCATGATTTATAAAGATGTCCCCAAGATTATCCAGGAAGCTGGTGGCAATGAAACCGCGGCAGCTTCTCATTGAGCCTGTACATACCTCATTTTCGTAAGTAATTGTGATTGTAGGAACATTGAAATCCTGCATGAGTCGGGAAGCAAGGATACCTGTAACGCCTTTGTTAATACTTTCATCAACAGAAACGCAAAGTTTATTGTTGTGTAATGCAATACTCTGTTGAGCTGCATCATGAATTTTATAAAAGGAATTGCTTACCATATCCTTTCGTTCTTCGTTCATATCATGAATTGTAGCGGCTAGCTGTTCGCGTTCACGTGCTTCGCTGGAAATAAGAAGCTTGAGAGAAATCTCGGGATGTCCCATACGGCCGGCTGCATTCATTGCAGGAATTACATTCCAGGAAAGGTCTGTAGAAGAAAGACTATCCAGATTGATGTTCAGCTTATTAAAAAGTTCAGCAAGCCCCTGTCGAGGTCTGTTTTTCTTTATTGATGCAATACCGGCCTTAACAAAAATGCGGTTTTCATTTTTCATCGGCATGATGTCGGCCATTGCAGCAAGAGCTACCAGCTGAAGGTCTTTCTGTTCATTTAAGGTCTGCTCTGGCTTTTTAGCTGCAATTACTTTTTTACAGTAAGTAACATACAAATTATATATGCTTTCCAGTTCAGATGCGTCACCTTCTGAATATTTTGCAATCTGAGAAAGCGCCTTTATCTGAGCTGAAGTTTTATTTCTTACAGAAGGAATTACATTAATGATTTCTGAGCGCAGATCATTCAGATTAAATTCAATTCCGCTTCCAAAAATCTGACCAAGAAGATTCAGAGTCTGTCTTGAATCCCAGGAATAAATCAGCTGTCCCTGCAGAAAGTAAGGAAGCTTAAGATCATAAATAGAAGTCTGGCCCGGAACAATTTTTTCGTGAAGCTCTTTAATTTTCACAAGATTTTTTATTTTGATGCAGTCTACGTTATAACACTGGTTTTGTGTATCTTCAGAAAGCTGAAGCAGGCTGATTTCTGCATTATAAAAATCTGTGTCTGCAAAACGGAGCGCACTGACAAGTTTATAGGCAACTGCAGCTCCTGAGATTCCGTCAAACGGGTAGAGTGAATCTTCAAGTTTCGGGTCAAGAATTATGATTGCTTCAGGAAGTTCTTCCGGCGGATTATGATGATCGGTAACAATTACTTCAATTCCAAGATCATTTGCGTGAGCAATTTCATCATTGTTTGAAATACCGCAGTCAACGGTAATAATCAGAGTGCCGTCCTGAGCGGCAAAATCATCAATTGCTTTTATAGACAGTCCATAGCCGTCATCTTCTAAAGGAAGTCGCCACTGAACATCAATTCCTTGTCTTACAAGTTCTTCATATAAAATTGCTGTACTGGTAACACCGTCAACATCACTGTCACCGTAAATCAGAACTTTTTCGCCTTCTTCTTTTGCCTGAAGAATACGCTCAACCGCATCCTCCATTCCGGAAAAAAGAAAAGGATTATGCTGAAAACGCAAATCATCTTCCAGATAATAAAGAAGTTCCTTACCTTCAGTAATGCCTCTGCGCACAAAAACAGAAGCCTGTAGTGGTGTCAGGTTAAATAAATTACAAAGCGGTTCAATCTGCTGCTTAGATACGGGCTTTTTTACCCATCTTGATGAATCATTAGAAATAGAAGCGTCGGCTCTCACAAAATCCCCATCCCAGTTTCGATCGAGTTCAATTTCTGGTCTATACTGTTTTCAATCAGAAAGAAAACCAGCTGTCGAATCTGTCCGTAGATTTCCTCATCAATTGTAAGTTTGCGGGCCTCGGAAGGAGTTAGAACGGTCAGTGCAGAAAGATACTGTACGGCAGTATTTTTTACACTAAGCATATTTTCGCCTTGAAGATGGTCTGCACAATCAGGACAGATAAAACTGTTTTCCATACTATTATAATAGGAAACGGCCTCAGGTGCAAACCTTGTATCTAAAAAAGTTTTGCCGCAGTTACTGCAGGCATGTGATTGCGGCTGAATTCCAAGCAGTTCCAGATATCGCCATAGAAAACGAAGAAGCCCGAGTCGGCTCTGTTCTTCATCGCAAAGCTCCATTCCGTCCAGAAAACCGCTGACTAGTCGGTGACATTGCTGAGCACTTCCGGCACAACGGGTTTTAATGGCAAGTTCTGCTGCAAGTGATGCTGCATAAGACTTAAATAGATTCTGACTGAAGCTTGTGTGATAATTTGAAACTTCAAAGTCACTTATTTTGATTTGATTTTTTTCAGGATTTTCATAAAGCCACACTTTACCGCTGTTCCATTGAGAAACAAGCGAACGCATGCGGCTTTTGGGACCACCGTATAAAACTGCGTAAAGTATACCGTTATCTGGAGTGAGTAGAGTGACTGAAGAATTATTTTCTCCGAGAGGTTTTAAAGAGAGTATTATTGCAGAGGTGGAAGATGATCTGTTCATTTTTCTTAATTATAACACGATTACGGTGGGGAAATAAATACGATGACGGTGATTTTATAATATACAGAGAATTTGGCGCGAGGGAGTGAGACATAAGTCAAAAAGACTTTTTTTTGGGGATGCCGCGAGAGCGGCATTATAATAGTTTCTGAACCCCAAAAAACGTCTAGCGCAATATTGCGCGTTTTTGACTTATGGATCAGGACCGGGAGCCAGGATTAGTTTATTTTTATTTACCCTGACCGTAGTAAGCGTTAGGTCCATGCTTACGCATATAGTGTTTGTTTACAATATAATCAGGAAGCTCAGTTGCATCAGGACGAATCTGAAGTGTATACATTGCCATCTTACAGATTTCTTCAAGAACAGTTCCGTTGTAAACAGCCTTGTCTGCGTTCTTGCCCCATGCAAAAGGTCCGTGGCCTCCGCAGAGAACCATGTTTACTTCGCTTGGATTAAGACCGAGTTCTTCAAAGTGTTTTACAATCAAAAGACCAGTTTCTTTTTCGTAGTCACGTTCAACGGCTTCGCGGCTGAGGTATGGTGTACATGGAACTGATTTCTGAATGTGGTCAGCGTGTGTTGTTCCAAAAAGTGGTACAGAGCGAACAGCCTGAGCCCATGCAACAGCACAGGTTGAGTGAGTATGAATGATTCCACCAACTTCGCCGCCTTTATTTACAGCAAACTCCTTGTATAGTACAGCGTGAGTAGGGGTATCGCTTGAAGGATTCAAAGAACCATCAACTTTTTTACCCTCTAAATCAATAATAACCATTGATTCTGGTGTAAGTTCTGGATATGGAACTCCAGAAGGTTTAATTGCGAATACTCCCTTGTCTTTATCAAATGCAGAAACGTTTCCCCATGTATAAAGAGCAAGATGGTTCTCCGGGATTTTCATATTAGCTTCGTAAGCTTCGTTTCTAAGTGATTCAAATGTCATAATTAATTCTCCATGATGAATTGCGTTGCTACGCTCGCAATGACGTCATTGCGAGAAGCGTAGCGACGTGGCAATCCATATTAAAGATTTTCAACCGCAGCTTTCTCGATTGCTAATCCTTTCATATATCTTTCAAAGTAAATATTAAAACTCTCAACAAGTTCAGCTTCTGGTGCAGAAGTTGTCTTCTTGCAGTTACCGAATACTTCTTTGTTCAGGAAGTCTCCGAGGTCTTTCTTGCCTTCAGCTGCAAATGCAGCAAGCAGTGCCATACCCCAAGGTCCGCCTTCACCGGCTGTTTCCATAGCGCTTACAGAAGTCTTCATTGCAGCAGCCATGTATTTAAGACCTGCTTCAGTCTTAAAGTATCCGCCGGCACCTGTCATGCTTTCTACAGGAACCTTTTCTTCATCATAAAGAATGTTCATACCTGCACGAAGAGCTCCGAGAGAAGCGAACATCTGAACACGCATAAAGTTTGCAACATTGAACTTAGCGTTTTCTGCACGGGCAAACAATGGGCGGCCAGAATTAAAGCCTGTGATTGTTTCACCTGAGAGATAGTTGTATGCGAGAAGTCCGCCGCAATCCTTATCAGCTTCAAGAGATTTACCAATCAAATCATCAAAGAACTTACCAATTTTTGGTGTATTTTCTGCACCGCACATAAGAGTTGCTACTTCATAGAACAAATCCATCCAGTAGTTGTGCTCGCCTGTACAGTTATTAGCGTGAACCATTGCAACTGGAAGTCCTGCAGGTGTAGTTACGATATCGATAATTCCAGGGTAAGCTTTCTTAAGGTCTTTTTCGAGAACAACCATGCTGAATACTGATGTACCTGCACTGATGTTACCTGTTTTAGCGGCAACAGAGTTAGTAGCAGCCATACCAGTTCCGGCATCTCCTTCTGGAGGACAGAATGGAATACCTGTCTGAAGATCTCCTGTCGGGTCAAGGAACTTAGCACCAGAATCAGTCAAAGTACCAGCCTCTTCACCAGCCATCAAAACCTTAGGGAAAACATTGTCAAGCTTGAGACCGAGAGCTTTTACGCCATCAAGAGCTTCAAACTTAGCCTTGAAATCAGGATTGTAGTCAGCCTTGCCGTTATCATATTTTACAGGGAACATACCGCTTGCATCGCCCACACCAAGAACCTTCTTGCCTGTGAGCATATAGTGAATGTAGCCTGCGAGAGTGTATACGTTTTCAATCTTTGAGATATGTGGCTCTTTGTTCAAAATAGCCTGATAAAGGTGAGAAACAGACCAGCGCTCTGGAACAGGGAAATTGAAAAGGTCTGAAAGCTCTTTAGAAGCTTGACCAGTAATTGTATTGCGCCATGTTCTGAAAGGAACAAGAAGATTTTCGTCCTTATCAAAAGCAAGGTAACCGTGCATCATAGCAGAAATACCACCGGCACGGAACTTTGTAATCTTTACGCCGTATTTTTCCTGAACGTCCTTTTTAAGGTCTGCGTAACAGGTCTGAAGACCTTCGTGAATCTGAGTAAGAGGGTAAGTCCAGATACCGTTATCGAGGGTGTTTTCCCAGGTATATGAACCGCCTGCAATTGGTTCATATTTGTCGTTAATCAGTACAGCCTTAATACGTGTTGAACCGAATTCAATTCCAAGAACGGCACTGCCGCTTTCAATAAGTTCTTTGTTTCCCATATCGTTTTTTCCTGTTTCGTTTTTATAAAATCAAGTTAAACCTTTAACTAATTATAAATTCATTATATTCCATATTAGTCATTTATACAATTAAGATTCTTAGGGAAATAAGTGGAAAATTTTACGTATAAGTAATCTCCACGATGTTCTAACCACAATTATATGGTATGATAATAATATGATTTTTAAAAATTCCGATAAATTACAATTTGTTTTAGATGATTTTGTGGCTAAAAAGGAAGCGGCCGGACTGAACCTTCTGGTGTGTAAAGATGGGAAGGAAATCGGCTACTGGGAGTCTGGGCTTGCTGATGTGGCGGCTGGCAAACCTTATTCACGCGACACGATTGTTCGGCTTTATTCAATGACAAAGCCTGTAACCGCGGCGGCCGCTATGGTGCTTATGGAAGAGGGGCGGCTGGATTTTGCGGAGGAAGTATTCCGATATTTACCGGAATTTGGCGGACTAAAGGTATGTTCTGAGCCTGGTCGTAAAGGAACTCCTCGTCCTGTATCAAGACATATTCTTATTTCTGACCTTTTGAATATGACAAGCGGCTATACTTATGGCGCCTGGAGTGAAGATTGTCCTCTTGGAGAGCATCTTACATCAGATTTGATAGCCGAATTAAATAAAGATCAGGCAGAAAACGGCCCTAATAAGATTACTACCCGCGAAGTAGCCCGACGTCTTTCGGAAATCCCTGTCAGCTTTGAGCCTGGTACAGACTACAACTATGGACTTTCTGCTGACATTCTTGGTGCGGTAATAGAGGTTGCAAGCGGAATGAAGTTCAGTGACTTCCTTAAAAAACGCATATTCGAACCTCTTGGAATGAAGGATACTGCTTTTTACGTACCACAGGATAAACAGAACCGGCTTGCAAAGGTATACCGTGCAGGCGGAGAGCTTTTTACATACTGCAATTTAGGTATTCAGGACAAAATGAATCATGAACCGGCTTTTGAAAGTGGTGGTGCGGGACTTTGTTCTACAATTGATGATTATATGAAGTTTGCACTGATGCTTGCAAATGGTGGTATTTACGAAGGAAGACGAATCCTTAGTGAAAATACAGTAAGATATTTATCAGAAGCAAGACTTACACCAGCACTTCAGACTCGTTTTGATATGAAAATGCCTCATCTTGCAGGATACACCTATTGTAATCTTTTAAGAGTTGCGGCAAATCCTGGAAATTGTAATGTAATTACAAATAAAGGAGAGTTTGGCTGGGATGGCTGGCTTGGACCTTATGTGAGTGTAGATCGTGAATCAGGAATTACAATTGTAATGACAATGCAGCGCTGTGATTCAGGAACTACTTCTGCAGCAAGAAAGGTACGGAATATCATTTATAGTGCATTATGATTTACAACATATAATTGACATAAGCCCATGGAATTGTTAAAATAATCTATTACTTTTGAGGGGTACTATAATGGTTTTTCCTTTGGAACAGTTAGTTGAGTTTGATGAAAATATCTATGAAATAACAGTTGCAGCAAGCCTTCGTGCATATCAGATGGCTAAGGTTGATGACCCGGAAATCGCTGCAAATCAGGATAAGGTTGTTTGTGCAGCTGCAAAACAGCTTTTTACAAAAAGAGTAACTTACCGTATTGAGCACAAAGACTAACAAACCTGCTGAAGAAGGCAAAATACCAGTTCTTGTTATTTTTGCACCTACAGCTTCAGGAAAGACTGCCTTAACGAGGGAATTATTTTCACCTCAAGGCAGTCATTTTATTTTAAACGCCGAAATAATAAGTGCAGACTCTCAGGCAGTCTATAAAGGAATGGATATAGGAACTGCCAAACCTGATGCTGCACTTTGCCAGGAAATCCCGCATCATCTTGTTGATATTCTTTCTCCAGAACAGCAGTTTAATGTATCCGATTTTATAGATGCAGCTGATCTGGCTTGCCACGAGATATATTCACGACATAAACTTCCTGTTATCTGTGGTGGGACTGGTTTTTATATCCGAAGTTTCTTATATGGAATTGCTCCAACTCCAGTCTCTGATCCTGAATTACGGGAAAATTTGAAAAGCCGGATTAAAACTGAAGGAAATGATGTTCTATATGAGGAATTAAAACAGATAGATCCCGAAAGTGCTGCCAGAATTCATCCTAATGATGCATATCGTATTTGCCGTGCCCTCGAAGTATATTATCTTTCCGGTAAAACAAGAACTGAATTCAAAATTGAACCCGAGCTACGCAATCAGTATGATTTTCTGTTTTTAGTACTTGAGCCTCCCCGTGATATTCTTTATCAGCGTATTAGAGATAGGGTAGATATGATGTTTATGGATGGTCTGGAATTAGAAGTTAAAGCCCTGATTAAACAAGGTTATCGCAAAGATACTCCCGGCCTTAAAGCAATCGGCTATAGTGAATGGTTTGATGAGGTTGGATCTTTACTTGGCGCGGATAAGCTGGATGAAATCAGAGAAGCTATTAAACATCACAGCTGTAAATATGCAAAAAAACAATATACATATATTCGGGGAATTCCGGGAAACACAGTAATAAATTTTAATGGCACAGAAAAAGATTTTGAAAAAGTGTGTGGCTTAGTTAAAGTGTTTGCCGATAATTATTTGATAACTCCATGAGATATTCTGATTTAGAAAAATGTCGGTCTTCCCCTTGACAGAGAGGGTGATTTTTGGCAATATATAAAAACTTATATAAGTTTTAAGGAGTGCCATCGTGCCTTGTGGAAAGAAAAGAAAGCGCCAGAAGATGGCGACACATAAGCGAAAGAAGATGCTTAGACGTAATCGACATAAGAGCAAGTAGTTTTTAGGTCGAGACTATGTGTTGAAAGACCGCGTATTACGCGGTCTTTTTTTTGCACCGCGGTGGTTGAACTTGTCGAAACCACCTTTAAGAGGTTGAAAAATTTTACTTTCAAAAATACATTCGCCACAGGATATAAAAAAGCTTTCTCAAAAAGAACTCAAGCAACTCGCTTCAGAAATCCGTACTACTATAATAAATGTTGTTGGAAAAAATGGCGGTCACCTTGCAAGTAATCTTGGAGTTGTTGAACTTACAATTGCGCTTCATCGCGTTTTCAACAGTCCCGAAGATGCAATTGTCTGGGATGTAAGCCATCAGTGTTATACACATAAGCTTCTTACTGGCCGTTATGAAGAGTTTCCAAGCCTCCGAAAAGCTGGAGGACTTTCCGGTTTCACAAATAAAAACGAAAGTGTTCATGACTATTTTATAAACGGACACTCATCAACTTCAATATCTTCAGCTCTTGGACTTCTTACAGCACGTGAATTAAATGGTGAAAAGGGAAAGGTTATAGCAGTTATTGGTGACGGTGCACTTACAGGTGGAATGGCTTTTGAAGGTCTTTCTCACGCCGGTCAGCTTTCAAAAAATCTTATTGTAATTTTGAATGATAATCAGATGTCAATTGACCATAACACAGGCTCTGTATCCCGTTATCTCAGTCGTCTTACAATGACAGCCGGTTATCAGACCTTCCGTTATCGTGTTGATAAAGCAATTGATAAAATACCATATATCGGACGTCCTCTTGAGAAATTTATTTTTCGCGTAAAAAGAGCTGTCAAAGGCCTTTTGCTTACAAACAATCTTTTTGTTGATTTAGGCTTTGAATATGTTGGTCCTCTTGATGGACACAACGAAGCTGCCCTTGAAAAACAGTTGCGTCGTGTAAGTCAGCTTCATCGTCCTGTTGTAGTACATGTAGTTACAAAAAAAGGAAGAGGCTATAGTCCGGCAGAAAATAATCCGGAATTATTTCATGGTATTGGACCATTCCAGATTAGTGATGGTACCGTAGAAAAGTTTGATGCTCAGAGTTTTACAGAAGCCTTCAGTAATTTGATGTGTGAAGAAGGCGAAAAAAACAAAGATATTGTTGCAATTACAGCTGCCATGGCAAAAGGTACAGGGCTTTCTGCTTTTTCTCACAGATTTCCGGATCGTTTTTTTGATGTTGGAATTGCAGAAGAGCATGCAGTTACTTTTGCAGGAGGTCTCGCAAAAGGCGGTAAAGTTCCTGTTACCTGTATCTATTCTACATTTATACAGAGAGCCGTAGATCAGATGGTGCATGATATAGCACTTCAGAAAGCACATTCAGTTTTTATACTTGATCGTGCCGGTGCTGTTCCTGCTGATGGAGTTACTCATCAGGGAATTTATGATATAGCGCTTTTCCGTCCAATTCCAGAACTTGAATTGATGACCGTCTGTAGTGCAGCAGATTTAAAACTTTGCTTTGAATGGGCAGTAGATAAGGGAACCTCTGTTATAATCAGATACCCTAAACTGACATGTCCTACAGAAGTTCCTCAGATGAGTCAGCCAGTTGAACTTGGACGAGGCATCTTAATTCCTTGTACAGAATTTGTTATTGAAAATATAAGTGAAGCTGAACTAGAAAAAAAGAAAAAGAAGATTTTGATTACAGCTACAGGCGGAATGTATTCCGAGGTACAGAAGGCTGTTCGTGCAGTTCTGCTTGATGGCGGATATGCAGATGTATATCTTCTTCGCTTTATTAAACCTTTTGATGAAACCTATTTTATTGAAATGGCAAGTCGTTATGATGGCGTTGTTTTTGTTGAAGATGGTGTAATTGCCGGTGGAATGGGTGAATATCTGGCAGGACTTCTTGCCGAAAATGGAATGAAAAATACACGTGTTCTTGGCTTTGAAGATAAATTCTTTAGTCATGGCTCACGTGAAGAAGTTCTTGAGATGGCAGGTCTTTCGCCGTCTCACATCAAAAAGGCGGTAAAGGAATGTTACAACTAAAGTTTGGCTTAAAGCGCGCCGCAACAGAACGGCCCGCATTCGTAATGGGAATCGTAAATGTTACACCAGATTCATTCTATCCAGATAGCCGTGGCGGCGTCGACCGTGCGCTCCGTCTCATAGAAGAAGGCGCCGACATCTTAGACATCGGCGGCGAATCAACGCGTCCTGGTTATACCCCCGTAACTGCCGAAGAAGAAATCAGCCGCATTATGCCGGTTATCGAAGCCGTACGTCGAGAATCTTCAATCCCAATTTCTATAGATACAAATAAATTTACAGTTTTCCGTGCCGCCTTTGCTGCTGGAGCCGACATCTGGAATGACGTAACCGCACTTAGCGGAACACAGACCGCAGCAAACTCAGATGGGACCGCAGCCGCTGCTGCTGAACCTTCAATAGAAGCTGCAGAATATATTGCCAAAACCGGAGCTTCAGTAATCCTCATGCATACAGGTCCAGGTTCAATAGAAGAAGTTTCTAACTTTCTAGGACAGCGGGTTGTATTCTGTGTTTCTAACGGTGTTTCATCAGATAAAATCATCGTTGACCCCGGTATTGGCTTTGGAAAAACAACAGAACAGAATCTTGCACTCATAAAAGAACCAGCTGCTCTTTGCGGTAACCGTTATCCGGTTCTTATGGCTCTTTCCCGAAAACGCTGTATCGGTGACATGACAGGTCGTGCCGCAGAAGACCGTCTGGCAGGTACCCTTGCTGCAGATATGATATCAGTTCAAAAGGGCGCAAAAATAATCCGTGTACACGATGTTTCTTCTGCAATTGATACGTTAAATGTGATGAAAAATCTTCAATAGTGTTGTATACTTATAGATATGTTAGGTTTTGACAGAATCTTATATCTTTATGATTTCATACGGCCGTTCCTCGATATAGCTGTCATGACATTCATTCTGTTTAAGGCATACGATTTTATCTCAAAAACAAACGGCGTTCAGATGCTTAAATCACTTCTGATCGTTGTAATCGTTTATGGTGTTGCAGTTCTCTTAAAACTTCAGACAATCCTCTGGTTAATGAACATAATTGCACCGGCACTCATAATTGGGTTTGCCCTTGTTTTCCAGCCGGAAATCCGTAAATTATTTATCAGAATCGGACAGAATGGCTGGTTTGCTTTTGGTACCCGATCAAAACATACTTATGTTGATGCCGTTTTGATTGCCGCTGAAATGCTTTCTCAGCAGAGACGCGGTATGCTTGCCGTTTTTATGCGCCATACTCCAATGGAAAATCACATTCAGACAGGAACCCGTTTGAATGCGGATCTTTCTTCAAGTCTTCTTATGACAATTTTTGGTAAGGATACCTCTCTTCATGATGGAGCCTGCTTTATTCAGGGCGGAAAACTTATTGCTGCCGGATGCTTCCTGCCAACTTCAGAAAATTACACAATCAAAAAGACTTTCGGTACACGTCACCGTGCAGCCCTTGGTCTTTCAGAAGTTTCTGATGCAGTTGTACTCGTTGTTTCTGAAGAGACTGGTGCACTTAGTCTTGCTTATGATTCAAAGCTTAATTACGACCTTACAATAGAAGAAGTTCGAAAGATTCTTGAAAATCTTCTTGAAATCACTTCTGAAGCTCAGGTACTGGAGGATACTGTAGATGAACACAAAACATTTGCGCGATAAAATCCTCGACAAGTGGCCTGCTAAGGTAATCTGTCTTATTATTGCTATCTTCCTGTATTTCTTTCATCAGGCCTCTATGATTGATTCAAAAACTATCGTTGTTCCACTTGAGATTATTGAGAATGGAATTGTAATGCATATGGGAAATACTCCAGGTTCTGTTTCTGTTGTGGTGAGAGCCGGAGAAGAAACAATTAAGTCAGTTCTTCCATCTGATATTTCTGCTTCAATTTGTCTTGATACAATTACACAAAAGGGTACTTATAAGATTCCTGTAAAAATCACTCTTTCAGAAAGCCTTATGGCTTATGATCCTTTTGAAGTAAAACTGAAAGATGATTCTATTACAATTGATGTAGATAAAAAGGCAATCAAATATGTTCCGATTGTTCCGTCAGTTGTAGGTGAAGTTGCGCATGGTTATGAAATTGATTCAATTTCAATGAGTCCTTCAACAGTTGAAATTGCAGGCCCTGAATCAGTGGTAAATGCAACTGAGCAGATTTATACAACCCGTCTGAACGTATCTAATGCAGAAATCAATTTCTCTACAGAAACTTCATACCAAAAATTAAATAAACTTCTTACAGTTCTTGATGAAGGGCCATTTAAAGCTGAAGTTACAATTAAACCTCAGGCAATGGAACGAACTTTCCAGGGTATTCCAATTGAAATCTTTAATCTGGATGATTCTCTCGAAATTAAAGATGAACTTCCTTCTGTTATGATTAAGCTTTCCGGAACAATGCCTGTATTGGAAAACTATATACTTTCAAAGCATGCCGTTCAGTTGAATCTAAAAGATGTAACTGAACCTGGCGAATATGAAATTCCTCTCAGATATGTACTACCTGCAAATCTGCAGCTTGTAGAAAAATCAGATGAAGAAATAACCGTAACAGTTATAAAAAAATCTGAAAAAAAAGCTGAATCAGAGGAAGCTGCAGCAAATTCTGCAGACGAAGCTGGAGTTCAGTAATGATTGCAGGAATTGGAACTGATATTGCTGAAGTAAAACGCTTTGAAAAATGGGTGAAAAATCCCGAAATGATAGAACGTTTTTTTAATGAAAAGGAACGTTCATCTGCAAAGTCTGATTCTGCAAAATGTCAGCACTATGCTGTCAGGTTTGCTGCAAAAGAGGCCTTTTCAAAAGCTCTTGGAACAGGAATTATAGGCTTTAATCTGAAAGATGTTTATATAATAAACAACAGTGAAGGTAAGCCAGAGTTGAATATTGAAGGGGCAGCGCTTTCTTTGCTCAAGGAAAGACTTGGAGAATGTAATGCATTCGTAAGTCTTAGTCATGAAAAAGAATATGCGGTTGCTTTTGTAATATTAGAAAAAAAATAGATTAAACAGGGGGATAAAATGGCTACATCAAAAAAAGGCGGACCAGAAAAAAAAGTTGGTATTTCCTACTGGTCTAAAGATAAGGTAAGTTGTCCTGTCTGCAAAAAAGCCTTTGAACGAGAAGTAATGCGAAGCGGTAATGGTCGTATGATTGCCGGTGGACTTACAGAAGAGCTTCATCGTATTTATGAGCCGTCAGCAAAATTCGGCCGGATCTATCCTCTGATTTATGAAATTGGTGTTTGTCCTAACTGTCATACAGCACTTTTCTGGAATGATTTTACTGAAAAAATTGATCCAGATGATGCAGATAAACTTTTTGAACATTCAGAAAAACGTCATAAAGCCTGCGAAGAAATATTTCCTTATTATAATCTAAAGCATGAGCGTTCTCTTTTTGATGGTACTGCAATGTATTATCTTGCACTCATGACTTATGATGATATGGGACCTTATGCTTTGCCAACAATGAAAAAAGCAATTATTACATTGAGACTTGCCTGGCTCACAGCAGAAATCAACCAGCGTTGTGCAGATCATAATTATGATTTAATTTCGAAAATGTTCTATAGTAAAGCTTTGTTCTTCTATCAGCAGGCTGTTATAAACGAAACTGAACGAATAGAAAAGAGTTCTACTTTAAATAATATGGGCCCTGATATTGATAAGAACTACGGCTGGGATGGAGTAATTTATCTTTGCGGTCTTCTTGAATATAAGTATGGTCAGCAGGAAGATATTCAGATGAGGTTGAAGAAACTCAGCGAATCAAAAACGGCAATTGCACGTATTTTTGGTTTGGGAAAATCTTCTAAGAGTAAACCTGGCCCATTGCTTGAACATGCTCGAAACCTCTATGATAATCTTTCAAAGTTAGTTAATGATGATGAGTTCTAAATGCGCAATATACTTCTAACTATTTCATATGATGGTACAGACTTTTGTGGCTGGCAGCGTCAGGATGATGCTGTAAGCGGCGGTGAAGCAGAACGTACAGTTCAGGGCGAAATAGAAAAGGCTCTTGAAAAAATCCACAAAGAAAAAACTACTCTTTACGGTTCCGGCAGAACAGACAGCGGTGTACATGCTGTAGGGCAGGCTGCAAATTTTTATTCTCCGGTCGATTCAATGCCGGCAGAAAATTATGTAAGGGCTTTGAATGCATTTTTGCCATCAGATGTAAGGATAATGGCTGCCCGTGAAGTCCCGGAAGATTTCAGTGCACGTAAATCTGCAACAAGCCGTGTATATCGCTATTTTATTTCTTTTGGAGATACTACGGCTTCTGATAATATGCGCTTTACCTGGCTTGTGAAAAATTATACACCGAATCTTGAGAGACTGAATAAATACTGCGAATGTCTGAGGGGAGAACTGGACTGTTCTTCTTTTGCTGCAAGTGGTGATGATAGTGTTTCAAATAACCGCTATATAGATGATGCAAAGTTTTTTATACAGAAAGACCGCTGGGGAAATGACCTGCTTGTTTTTCAGATTGAAGCTAATGCTTTTCTGTGGAAGATGGTCAGAACACTTACAGGAACTCTTGTAAATCTTGATAAAACAAATGCCGCTGAAGATTCAATGAAAAAAATTCTGGAAGCAAAAGACCGTAAAGTTGCCGGAGTAACAGCACCACCGACCGGTTTATTTTTGTATGAAATCAAGTTCGACGGAATCCGCCGACATGTTTAATTACAGAAGGCTTACCGGATCCACATCATATTCAATATAAACATTCTGATTATGTGTGTAATCAAAAAGCAGTTTACGCGCTGCATTCTGAAGCGGAATGATTGAACCGCCTTTTAATAAAATCTGATATCTCCAGGAAGAATTGATTTTCTCAATAGGACATTCTGCAGGACCAATAATTTCCATCCCACGCGGAGCACCTTCTTCGAGAATCTTTACTGCATCTGCTGCAGTCTGTGCTGCAAGTGATTTATTAAAGCTTCTGAAAACAAGTCGGAGCAGTCGGCTGAAAGGAGGGAAGTCGAGCATCTCGCGTTCTGCAAGTTCACTTCCGTAAAAATCTTCTATACGGCTCTGGCAGGCATAAAGTACAGGACCTTTACCCGGGCTGTAGGTTTGAACAATAACTTTTCCGTCCGGGAAATACCGGCCGGCTCGTCCTGCAACCTGAGTAATCAAAGAGAATGTTCTCTCTCCGGCCCTGAAGTCCGGCATATGGAGTCCGGCATCTGCAAGAATAACTCCAACCAGCTGAAGGTTAGGGAAGTTTAGTCCCTTAGCAACCATCTGTGTTCCAAGCAGAATATCGTATTTGCCCTGTCGGAAATCTTCAAGGGAAGTTAAGAGTTCGTCTTTATTTTTGAGGACATCGGTGTCCAGACGGAGAATACGGGCATTCGGAAACTTTGCACGTGTTTCAGCTTCTATATATTCTGTTCCAAAACCAGAACTTCCAATGTCGAGTGAACCGCACTGTGGGCAGCTTTCCGGTGGATATATTGACCATCCGCAATAATGACAGCGGAGTCTGTTTTCAATTTTATGATAGGTTAGTGGTACAGAACAGTTTTTGCATTTTAATTCATATCCGCATTGATTGCAGCGGAAAAAGTGAGTGAAGCCGCGGCGGTTTAAAAACAAAATTGTCTGATGTTTCTGTGCGAGTGTTTTATTTATTTCATCTTCAAGAGGTTTAGAAATACAGCCGTCATTAGGGTAATATGAAAGATCTATACAGGAAATGTGAGGCATCTCTCCGCCGGCTAAACGTTTTGTGAGACGGTGTCTTACAATTGAGCCGCCCTGCATTCCATACCAGGCTTCAACACTTGGGGTAGCACTTCCCATAAGAAGCGGAATCTTAAGTGTAGAACAGCGGTGCATAGCAACCTGTCTTGCATGATATCGTGGATTGTTACCGGATTTATAAGAGCCGTCATGTTCTTCATCAATAATAATAAGTCCAAGATCAGGAACCGGAGCAAAAACCGCCGAACGGGCACCAACAATTACGCGGGCTTCCCTGTGCATGATTCTATGCCATTCAGAAAGCCGCTGAGAAGGAGTGAGTCCTGAATGAAGCACCGCGGCAGTATTTCCAAACCGGTCTGCTACTGCTTTTACAACCTGACCCGTAAGTCCAATTTCCGGTACAAGGTAAATAACACCTTTTCCCATTTCAAGAATCTTTTCTGCAAGTGAAAGAAACACTTCAGTTTTACCAGAGCCCGTCGGGCCGTAAAGGTAATGGAAAAGTCCGCCTCCGTCATTGCGAGCGGAGCGAAGCAATCCACTTGCACTAAGAATCTCCTCAACCGCCTTTGATTGCTCAGGTGACAACTCATTCTTCTTTTTCTCACCAACTTCTTCTTCAAAACCAAAGCCGCCTGCACTTGTTTCTCGGCGTCCACTTGGAATCATTGAAAAAACAGCTTCTCCAAGCGTACAAAGATAATAGCGTGAAAGCCAGTGAGCCATTTCAATCAGTTCTTTTCCAAAAAGAGGTTCTTTATCTATTACGCGTTTTATCGGCCGGATTTTTTCAGGACCAACAGGACAGTTTTCCGGTAATTTGTCGTTGATATTAATGATGAATCCCTGTGTCTTCTTGTTACCGAACATAATTTCTGCACGTTTTCCGATTGCAGGAATAAGTTCAGGTTTTTCTTTTTCTGGAGGAATATAAGAGTATGTAAAGCCCTGATTAACAGGCAGATTCAGTATGATTTCGAGATACTGCATTAACTACCTGCCGTTAATTATTATTTATTTCGTCTAAGCGTTTTTTGAAAAGTTTCAGGTCTTCCCATGCCGGGCGTTTAAGCTGTTCATTACGAAGCAAGGCACTCGGATGATAAGTTGGCATAACCGGGATTCCGTTATAATCAAAGAATTCACCATGCTGAGCATTTATTGAAATACTCTGACCTGTAATTTTTTCGATTGCAATTTTACCCATACAAAGAATCATCTTTGGCTTGAGAATATGAATCTGAGTCTCAAGGAAACTGAAGCAGGCAGATTGTTCATCTGGAAGAGGATTACGATTCTCTGGTGGACGGCATTTTACAATGTTAGCAATATAACAGTTAGTTTTACGATCCAGTCCGATTGCAGCAAGCATTCGGTCTAACAAGATACCGGCTTTTCCTACGAAAGGCAGCCCCTGCATATCCTCGTCATGTCCAGGACCTTCTCCAATTACAAGAACATCTGGAGTCTGAACACCCATACCAGGAACAACATTGTTACGTGTGCGTGCAAGTCCACAACGTGTACAGCGAAGAATCTTTGCATTGAGTTCTTCGATTGTAAGACCAGAAGTTGCATTCGCAGAACTATCTGTCATTGTCGGGATTGGCTCGACAGTCATTTCTTGTTGTGGAGTTACTGCATCGTCTGTAAATACAGGCTCTGCAGCAAATTTCTCCCGTGTATATCCGCATTCATAAGCATCTGCAGTTTTGAGAAGTGTATAAATTAGTTGTTTATCAGCTGCTTTCATAGTTAATCGGTCTTTTTTACAGGCTCTCCGTTCACTGTAAGTTTAATTATTTCCCGTTCCTTATAAGACTTCTCAATCAACTCATCAACTTCAAGCGAGTTGTAAATCTCTTCGGCCTGTTCTGCAGTACCTCTTAAAACAGGATGTCTTGGGCTGAACAATACACAGCAGTCTTCATATGGAAGAATTGAAGTCTCATAAGTATCAATAAAATATGAATCTTTGATGATTTCTTCCTTATCCATACCGCAGAGAGGGCGGAGAAGTGGAAGTTCAGCAAAATGCTCGGTAACTGTCATGTTTTCAATAGTCTGACTTGCAACCTGACCAACACTTTCACCTGTGATGATACATTTAGCGTTACAGCGGTGAGCAAGACGATTAGCAAGCTTCATCATGCAGACACGGAGCATAAGAGTTGACCACGCTTCCGGTGCTTTTTCCTTAATCTTCATCTGAACATCTGTAAAAGGAATAACGTTCAGATAAGTTGTGATTCCGTAATAAGCAAGCTTCTGTGCAAGTGTAACAACCTTCTGCTTTGCTTCTTCAGATGTATATGGATAAGAATGGAAATAACAGCATTCAATTTTCATACCGCGGCGAAGCATACGGTAACCCGCAACAGGAGAGTCCAATCCACCGCTCAAAAGCAAAAGTCCTTTTCCGCTGCAGCCAACAGGAAGTCCGCGGCAGCCTGTATTAGAATCAGTATAAACAAAACAGCGTTCTCGAACTTCAACATAAATAATAGTATCAGGATGATGAACATCAACCTTCATTATTGCTTCAACATCACCTGCAGCTTCACAGCAGATTTCATAAGAGTTCATTGGAAAACTTTTGTCTGCACGGCGGGCGTCAATTTTAAATGTCTTGCATCCGCGTTCAGCTTCCATTTTAGCAATTTCAAAAACGGCACGACTGATATCTTCAATAGTCTTTTCGCAAACTTCAGCCTTAGCCCAGCCGGTAATTCCAATAAGATGATTAAGTGTAAATTCTACTTTTTCAGCAGAATCTTCTTCGCAATCAATATAAAGACGTCCTGCACGAAGCGCTATTTTTGCACCAGTGCCTTCCAGATATTTTGCTGCATTATGTTTTAAAAGATTTTCAAATTCCTGAATATTAGAACCTTTAAGAGTAAGTTCTCCAATTTTCGCTAGATAAGTCATAGTCTTATTATAAACGGAAGTTATGAAGTTTTAAAGTAGTTGAATAATATGAATTAGTAATATAGATGATAAATATCAGATTAAAAAGATAATAGACATAAAAACGAATACACATCTTCATACATTTCAAACTATAGGAAGTAATATTTTAATAGGAAATTATACAGATGCATTTTATATTAATAATGATGGAGAAGAACTTTTTAGAGTAAAAATATATTCTATATTAAATGTATATATAGATGGTATAAGATATCAATGGGGGACTACAGCATATGAAACAAAGAAATATATATGTACCTTAAATCAAAAGAAGAAATACATTAGATTGTTTGATCGAAAAGATAGTAATCTAATATATTATACAATACCAGAAAATGAAGAAGTTGAATCAATCACTTATCATCCAAATGGAGATTGGTATTTTCTTACAATTAATTGGTCTACAAATGTGCATGCTTTGTGGCAAATAGAAAACACCTGGGATCCAGAATTTCGTGAACAATGGTACAAAGATCATCCAGATGCACTCAGACCATAGTTTCTTTTTATTCTAGTGAATAATTTAAAAATATTATTTAAGACTTCTGTTACAAATAATTTGTAACAGAAGTCATTTTTTTATAACATTTTTTTTTAGCTAAATAACCGTGGTTATTTAATTAGATGACTGGAATAATTTATATGTAATAAATGTCATAAAAATTTAAAAAAAATGTGACATTTGTCATAAATGTGTGTTTTATATTAGTTTTTTTTATTGACTTCTAACTCTAATTGTATATATAAAAATATTATAAATAATATGCTTAAAAGTAAATTTATAAACTGTAAATTGATTTCAGAAGTTTTAATTATTTCAATAAGTCTTCTGGCATCTGTGTTTTTATTTATACTTTCTCAACCCAATCCATTTATATTAAATGGAATTAGTGTTTTTGCATGGTTAATGCTAATTCCAATATTGTTTATAACATCTAGATATTCGACAATAGTAAGTTTTATTTGTGGTTTTATTTATGGAATTGCAGTTTGTGTATTGTATGCTTTATGGCTGCTGAATTATAAAACAGTTGCATTATTACTTGTTGCTTTATACGAAGGCATTTTATATGGTATTGTATTTTTATTCTTAAAAAAATCTTTTGATCTTTTTAAGAATTATAGTTTTATTATTCAGTGTTTAATCTGGTGTAGTTTTGAATATTTAAGGACTTTGGGATTTCTTGGTGTAAATTACGGCGTTATTGGTTATAGCCAGTGGAAGAATCCTGTGTTATTACAGAGTGTAGCTTTATTTGGTGTTCATGGATTAAATTTTGTAATTGTATTTCCTTCTTGCTTCATTTTTTCTTTATTAAAATATCGAGATAAAAAGATTGCTTTTATTAAAAAACATAAATTAAGTATAATTGGATATAGCACTATTATAATTTCATTAATTGTATATGGTTCAGTTCAATTAAATAGCACAATAAAAACTGATACAGAAAAAACAATTTGTCTTATTCAAAATAATATAAATACTTCTGTTTATTACAAAGATAAAAATAATGGGATTTTAGATTTTTATAAGAAACTGATTTCTGATGCTTTACAAAAAAATGAGAATATTGATTTAATGGTTTTGCCGGAAGGTGCTGTTCGACCAAGAATTTTATTGAATCCTGAGGATTCTATACCTTCAACTATGCATCAAGATGTTATTGATTATTTAAATTTTTTCTATGATATAAATATACCTTTTGTTTTTGGTTCTTCAAGTTTAGAATACGATTCAATACGAAATGATATTTTTACTTATAAAGCTTATAATATATCTTGTTATTTAGATAATAAAACAAAAACTATTCCCGCAAAAATAGATGTTTATAAAAAAAGGCATCTTGTTCCAATTATAGAAAAGATGCCTTTTGTAAATTTTTATAATAAGAAATTCTTAAAGATTTCAAGCTGTTTATCATCTGGAAAAGAGATAGTCACATTTCCGTTACAAGATATTTCATTTTGTACCCCAATATGTTTTGAAGAATCATTTGGATATGATGTTCGGCATTTTATGAAAAAACATCCAAGTTTTATTCTTTCTATTTCAAGTGATTTATGGAGTAAAAGTCTTGTTTGCCAGTATCAGCATCTTGCAATGGAGATATTCAGGGCTGTGGAAAATAGGTTGCCTTTTTTAAGATCTTCTGTTTCAGGACAAACTGTTTATATTAATCAGAAAGGTCAAATCGTTGAAATGTTAAAGCCGTTTACAAGTGATTTTGTTACGGTGAATGTTCCTCTAATGAGAAATCCTAAGAGGACTCTCTATGGTGTGATTGGAGATGCTGTTGGAGTTCTTTCTGTTTTAGTTTGTACATTTAGTTTTATATATAAAATCATAAATAAAAAAGGAAGTGGAGCGAAATGAAAAAGAAATTAATTTTATTATTGCTTGGGTTAATTACAATTATTTGGAATGTATTTTCTTCTGAATACCAGGAGGAAAGAATTATTTCCGATATAGTATTAATTCAAAATACTGAAGGGAAATGTTTTGTTTTGTATAAAACAGATGATTCTGAAGTAAGTATGTATGTTGAAAATCATTTTGATGAAAGTGATTGCGGAAAAAGAAATTTTTTTACCGAAACAGGAAATATAAAAGCAACATCTCCTTTTTTTAGAAAAGAAAAAAATGGGCGGGAAATTGTTTGTTTCAAAGGAATATTTTCTGAAACTGAATTTGAAGAAGATAATATTTTCATATTTATGACTGGTGTCGATTATACTGGTTATTATTCAAAAGTAATTCCTTTTGCTAAACAGGATAATATTGTTCTTCAAGATTTTGCTATTTCTGATTTAGATGAAATAACATTTTATCTATCAGTAAATGATAATCTGTTATCTAAGACAATAAATACTAAGTCTGATTTCATTAATGATAATTATCTTTTTTCAGGTTATCAAATTGATAGTTTAAGAATATATGAAAATAGTGAAAATAATGGATCTTTCTATGGATTATTTAAATCAAATAATAATCCATACGCTTTTGTGTTAAAGAATAACAACGTGAGAATTACTAAAATAACAGATAGCGAAAAGTACTATTATTTGTTTGATGATAAACCAGTTTGTTTCTTCTCAGACGGACAAACATTTAAAAAGATTACTTATACAGATGAAATAATCCTTAAAGAGTTATCTATTGAGTTGGATACAGATAATATTCGCGATGTATTTGAAATTGATAATAAAATAAATATTATAGCAAGAGATAATAAAAATATTTATTCAATTATAACTGATACAAATCTTCAAAGTTTTGAGAAAACTGTTTTGTGCAGTAATGAAAACACTCCATTTATTTATATTGAAAAGAACAAATATTTTAATAATTCAGTGGTATTAGTTATAAAAGATGTTGGATTATATTCTTACAAGAATAATTCCTGGAACCTCATACAAGAATATGACAATATCACACCATATATTAATTCAAAACTTTCAAAAATTTCTAAAGCTAATGAAAAGAAATTTAATATAAAAATAGATAGAAATTATAAAGATGGATTATTTCATTATGTAGTCAAACTTAATGATGTAAAGTCTATTCCTTTATATGAAAATAATGATGAAGAATTTGACGTAGTTCAAAATAGTAGTTCAATTAATGGATTGTTTTATACATTTATAAAAAAAGGTGAGAATATCAATATTATCTCAAGGGTAAATTAATATGAAAATTAAAAAGTTACTTATTTGTCTATTTCTATCAATTGCAATTATTTCTAATTCCTTTGCTTTTCCTGATGATGATGATGATGGTGGCGGATCATCTGGACCAAGTCTGATTGCTTATAAAGATTCTCTTCAAGCTGCAAATAATCTCAACGATACAGCTTTTCCTTCTTATAATATTGGTTTAATTGGTATATATGACAATGGTTATGAAGATACAAAAGCAAGTGTTAATTTAGTTGCCAGTACAGGATTGTTAAAAATTAATCGAATTAGTGCCAGTGGTAATTCGTATACTAGAACTATATATTTTAAGGGAAGTTACCTTACTTTAACTCCATCTGGCTGTACAGCGACACTAAATAAAGCAAATGGTGGACAACAGACAGTATCCTCTTCAGCAAGTGCACAAATACAAAATGGAGATATGATTATTGTAAGATTTGGTGAAGGTTCATCGAATTTTACTTACAGTTTTGTTCAAGATAACACCCCTCCGACAATAACAAAAGAACCTGCTCTGTATTATAATTTATCAAATAAAACATTTAGTTTTAATGCCAGTGATTCTGGTAGTGGTATTAATGGATCTTCATGGAAGATAGTATCTACTACACTTGGTATTAATAAAAATACAAATTCAACAGAGTTAAGTACAACAATTAGTGATGGTTCATATGTTGTTACATATTCAGTATCTGACTATGTAGGAAATACAAGAGAAGTTACAAAAACTATAACATATGATAATACACCTCCAGTTGTAACTTATAATAAAACTCCAACCCAATATTGTAATGAAGCAAATATTCAGGCTTCTGTTTCCGATGCAAATCCATATACAATTTCTTACTCATACATATTAAATAATAAAGAAATTTCTGATACATGTAATGGTGTAAAAAATATATATGAAGCAGGAGAATATACAAATTTTTATTTCACTGCAAAAGATAAAGCTGGTAATATAGGAAGTAGTCCAAAAATCAACTTTATAATAGATAAAGATGCACCTAAAATTAACGTTAATTCATACAATTCTAACTGGACAAATTCCGCTGTTACAGTTTCTGCGACAGCTACTGATAATTACGGATATGATTATTCCAAATGGACATACAGTGTTGATAACGGAGCAAGAATTGGAATATCTTCAAATCAGGAATTCAATCAAACTTTTGATTTAGGTACGGGAATTCATGAAATTTATATCTATTTGTTTGATAAAGCAGGTAATGAGGCAAAATCTGATATAATTAAATTATATGTTGATAAAATCATTCCTACAACTCCTAGTCTTACACTTACAGATCCAAATGTTCCTGAAATCTCAAATGAAAATGGAAAGGCTAATATGCCAGGTGCTTCCATTACAATTACTCCACATAGTAGCGATAATAATTCTGGAATACAGACTTATAAGTTTTCTATAGATGGAAATAACTGGACTACTGGACCAAATTATCTGTTAAATAAAAATGGTTCATATAAAGTTTATTGTAAAGCAGTAGATAAAGCAGGAAATGAATCCCAGGTTAATACTGTGGATGTTGTTATTGATAATTCAACACCAACAATTATCCCTTCAACATTTGATAGTAATAAATGGTATTCAAGTTTCGAAGTTTCGTTAACAGCAAGTGGCTGTTCATGTGGAATAGATAACGGAACATGGCAATACTCACTTGACGGTGGAGTAACCTTTACTAACTTACAAGGTAATACAAATGGTAAAGTCTCTCTTAAATTAAATCAAACTGGAGAATATAACTTAGTTTTTAAGGTTAAGAGCAATACAGGTATTGAGGGAAAATCTGATCCTAAGAAAATAAAAATTGATGCAACAATGCCTGTTATTAAACTTAATAGTACTATACCTTCAAAATCAAAAAGTTTTTCTATTTCAGCTACATCATCAGATGCAACTTCTGGAATCAGTGCAACTGGATATGAACTTATCGTTGATTCTAAAGAGTTTGAACCAGTTTCTGAATACTCTTCTTCTATAACTGTAAAATTAGAAAAAGAAGGAGAAAATAAAATCAAATTCTTTGCAATTGATAATGCAGGAAACAAAATATATAGCAATCAATATACAATTGTAATTGATAATACAGGTCCTATAATTGGTTTCATTACTATACCAGAAACATGGGTAAATAAAGGTGTAATCAAAGCTGGCGGCTATTCTTCTGATGTAAATACTAAAACATGGAAGTATTATTATCAGTACAAAGATGAAAATGAGAAATCAGGAAATGGAAATGAATTTACACTTGATAAACATGGTGAAGCACAAGTATGGTTTACTGTACAAGATGACTGTGGAAACATCGGAACTTCAGAAAAGAAAACAATAAAAATTGATACAAAAGTTCCTGTGTTTAATACAAGCTTTACACAAAAGGGAAATAAGATTACTGCAACTGCACTGGATGATGACAGTGGATTGAATCTGGAGTCGTATAAATGGTCTTCAGATGGAGTATCAGGAAACGGAAATGTCGCAACCTTAAAAGACGGAAAGAAACGAAAAGTATATTTCACTGTTGAAGATAAATGTGGAAATATCGGCTCAGTAGAATATACAATTGATGTTGTTGATATAACTCCTCCTGTAATGTCATTTACTCCTGAAGCATATAGCTATAAGGATATGCTTACATTAAAGAACATAAGCGTAACTGATAATGTATCCGGGGTTAAGACTGTAGAGTATTATGTAGATGATAATCTTCTGACCAGAAGGGAAAAAGTTGATTCAAGTATTGAACTTGACGTATGGAATTTCGAAGCTGGAAATCATAATGTATGGCTTAAGGCATTTGATAATCAGGGCAATTCAGCTGAATCAGAAAAGCGTCCATTTACAATTGATAGAACAATTCCTTCTATTACAAAAGATAAATTCATTTATGAATCAAATGAAATAACAGATGATGATTTTATCGGAAAGAATGAATTAACAGTTGAAATTGAAGCCAGTGATGACAGCGAAATAATTAAGAATATTCATTACGGAGTATCAACAACAGAAGGTGTTGAACCTGAAAACTGGAATATTCAGACAGAATATACAATCGTTCTGAACAATACTCAGAATGCATTGCAGAATGGAATAAACTTCGTATATGTAAAAGTTGAAGATGTTGCCGGAAATTATAGTGTTCCATTAATTAAAGCAATCATTAAGGATACTATAAAGCCTGGTAAAGCAATCATTTCAAGTACAACACATAAATTTGCAAGCGATATAAAAGATGTAGAACTAAATACTACAGCTTCATTTGTTCTGAAACCGACAAGAACATCCGGAGCCGGAATTAAAGGTTACAGATATTCTCTTGAAGAAGGCGTTTCAGAAACCAATACCCGCGTGATAACTAGCGGAACCATTGAGTCAAAGTCAATGGAAATCCTGGACTTTGAGGAACTTGCAGATAATAAAGAAAATGAGTTCTATTTCCTTAAGGTATGGTGTATCGGAGGAAATGACTTAGAAAGTGATGAAACAATTTATAGCTTCAGAGTCGATACAACACCACCAGCAGGTTTATATATTTCGTTAAATCCACAGGTAAATTACGATAGCACCTATTACTATAATGATGATGTTACAAATGTAGCCTGGAACATTCCAAGAGATTTAACAGGTATTGAAAAATATGAAATTGAAATTACAGCAGAAGGAGAAAAACTTTATAGTGCTGATACAAAGAATACTTCTGCAGTAATTAATGTAAAGAATCTATGCAAAGCAAAAGCATTAAAAGCTGGTAAACTTGATGTTAAGGTAACAGCATATGATTATGCAAAGAATAGTGTAGAAGCAGTTCGTTCATTTAATTTTGATTATGAAGCTCCAGTATTTGAGAATGAAATCAATATTGAAGAAGTTGAAGACAATCCTGTTGCCAGAAAGATAATTTGGGGAAAGATTACAGATGCTCAGTCTCAATGTGAACAGGTTGTAATTGAATATACAAGACTTGATGAAGAAAATGCAAAGAGCAACAGAGTTGTAGTAAATACAGAAAATAATGAATTACCACAAGAATATACTATCTCTACATTCAGAAATGATACTGCATACTTCCTGAGTGTAACTGGTTATGATAAAGCCGGAAACACAGCAGCACTTGAAAAATGTTTTGCAGTAGGAAATGCAGTTGTTCCAGAAGTTATCAGATCTGAATATAAAGAGCTTTCAAATGGAATTATTATTACCGGTATAAAGGAAAAACGACCAGGTTCAGTAAAACTTATAAATGGTAAGTTAATCCTGCCGGAGAATATCAAGGTTTACGGAATTAAGTCAGTTAATGGAAATGCAGTAAAAGAAAGAATCAATGAACTGAACATTGCAAATGGTACATTGATTGCACAGGATAATTCAATTCCGACTGCAGAATTTGATTCTTCAACAGATATTCTAAAATATGAAACACAGTGTGGACAATTCATATTTGAAAATCAGAACTTTATTTATGAAGCAGAAAAAGGAATTGCACTTGCAGATGTAAATGTTGAAGTTCCTGTTGAAAATAAAGTTAAAGATACAGAAACAGTTCATTTTGAGAGAATTGAATTAGGATATCCAAATGCCCTATATATCAATGCAATTTCAAAAGTTTTGGATACACCAGTAACAGTAAAGACAGCCGGTTTTGATATTCAGAACGTAAATAAGGTAGAAATTGCAGGTGAATCTTTCAAATTAAATAACAGCAATAGCAGCATATTCTTTGAACCAAAGAATATCAATATTGTAACAGCCAGCCAGGATAAAGAAATTCCTCTTACAAATACATATACAGATTCTTCATTCAATTCTGTATATGGAGATATTGAAGGAACAAATCTTGAACTTGTATTGAATGATGTTACATATATTGTAAAGAAAGCCGGAATCAGCGGAAATACAATCAATATTTATGAAGCAGAAGTAGAGCTTCCTGAAGGATATACTCCATCAAAGTTAAACATCAAAAACTTCTCAATTGATGATGAGAGTCTTGAAGTAACACAGGGAAAATATTTCGAAGCAGAAAGCCTGACTGTTACAGAAAATGGAATTACAGTAATTGAGAATGGAATTGTTACAATAGGAAAAGACGGAAAGCTAGTAGTAAGCGGAATCTTAAATATTGGAACAGAATATGGTGCAGTTGAAGTTACAGATCTTGAAATAAAGAATGACGGACTTGATATTGAAAAAGGCTGTAATGTTTCCTCATACAGTTTCGTTCTTTACGGATATAATGTAAGCGTAACAAAAGCAATATATTCAAAAGACAAGCTTCTTATAAAAGAAGGTGAAATTGAAGTATACGGTTCAAAATTCAATATCGAAGATCTTGGAATCGATACATCAGTTAAAGACAGCGTATACAAGGCAGGAACTGCAAAAGGAAGCAGCTCATTTAATTCAGGATATACAGCAGAGCAGAATATAAGCGATCTTGAAATTGATTCTGAAGGTGTATTTGCAAAAGAATTAAAAGTTCCTGTATTTGGAGCTGGTGAAGCATGGAACTTAAAGCATGTTCTGTTAAGAGCTTCTGGAACAGTAAGCGTTACTACAACAGATGAATATAATACTCAAATAAACGGATATGATATTCAGACAAAGAAAACAACATTCAATGGCAAAGAAATTGTTGTAGAAAACGGAATAATCACAAATGCAAACGGCTTTAAGGATAATAAACTCAATATTGCAAATGTTACCTTAAACTCAAATGCCCTTGTTTCAGGTGGTGAAACTGCTCAGAATGAGGTTTATACTCTCGACGGCTGGAATGTAGTATTTGATAAACTTTCCCTTGCCAACAGCGGACTTACAGGTAAGGCAACCGTACAGAATGAAGATGAAGATTATGAAATCGAAATCGCATTTGAATCATTTACAGTAAAAGCTGACGGAAGCTTTGCTACAGGAAAAGTTATTGAAGAAGACTCTTATATAATCAAGAATGAATATTATTTTGAGATTTCTGATGCAAGTATAAAACAGAATGCAAATAATAATAAATACGAAATAGAATCTTCAAAACCAAAACTTGTTACAGGTGAAAATGAATCAATACAGTTATCAAAACTTTATATTGATTCAGAAGGAACTTTAAGAATTGATACATCAAAGAATAAATATACATTTACAACTTCAAACGGTTGTGAAATGGATATTGAAGAAACAAGTTTTGATGGAGAACAGTTCTATCTGAAGGGAAGCGGAAAACCTGGAGCATTTACAAACTACAGTACCGGTGATGTCACACTTACACTTTCACCTGCAATGAAGGTAAGCAGTGAATATGCAGATATCGATTATAACTATACTTACAAGGGCTGGAACATTAAGGGCCATGGAGTACAGTACAAAAAGAACTATATAGAAATCGTTTCAAACGTAGTTACATTCAATGGAACAGAAATTGAAGTAGGTGATTTACTGTTCTCAATGGATGGAACACTCCTTGGAGAAAATATTGCTCCACAGGATACATACATTTCAATGATTTCAGGTAATTCAAAAATAACAGAAACAAGATTCTCAGAAGAAGGTCTTTTTGCAACTGTAAATATTGCATTGCCTGAAACTTTCAACAATTCAATTCTGGCATATAATTCGGTATGTTTACATCCGGATGGTAGTTATGAATCTGAAACAGTAATCAGTCATGCAGAGATTCCACTTGGAAAGGTTACTTTCAATTTTGATTATGTTTCACTTTCCAAGAAAGGCTTGAGCATCGGCTATGCAGCTATAAAAGTCCCTGAACTTGATAATCTTTCAATTGAATTAAAAGGACTTTCAATCTCAAATAAGGGAAAGGTTGAACTTAAAGGCTGTGTAACATCACCATTCCGTTTGTGGAACATGACCTTTGCAATTTCAAAGCTTTCTATTGATGAAGATAAGATTGACTTTAAGGGAACAATCAGACTTCCTGAATCATTACCAGGAATACTTTCCGGAAGAACAGTGGGAATCAGAGATTTCTCTATCGGTCTTGATGGAAAGGTAAGATCATTTGATGCAAGACTTGAAGGAAAGTATACAATCCCATTCCTTGATTCATTTGCACTTACAGTAACATCTGTCGGTGTTGCATATAAGAATGAGTCTCCTTGGATTATGATGGAAAAAGCATCCCTTATACTTCCATCAACATACTGCATAGATAATATTTCTATAACAGATGTAGCATTCAATCCTGTTAAGGGAGAATTTGATTTTGATACAATAAAAGCTGATACAAGATTAAGTACAACATTAAGCGGAATTACATTTAATCTGACATCAGTTTCCATTACAAAAGCAATGACACTTGGATTTACAGGAAATGCATACTTTGGTGGTGAACAACTTCCAGATTTCATTAAGGGTAAATCTGTAGAATTAAAGCAGTTTGAAATCAAGTCAGATGGAAATATTGGAAATATTGACATCCAGCTTAATGGTCTTGATGGAAAAATTGCTCCAAGTATTGAGGTTGTAGAGTTGAGAGATGGATCTGTTGCAGTCAGAAAAGAAGATGGAAGCAACAGCCTTTATCTGAGTGTTTCTGGTGCACTTGAGTTTACTGATAAGGCACCGGCATTCCTTCTTGACGCAAATGGAAAAGGTGGAGTGGCTCTTCGTATAGAAAACTTTACAATCGATGCAAGTCGTCCATGTATTACAGAACTTGATGCATATCTTTCAAGAAAAGTAAATGATTCATGGACACGCAACGTTAAGGAAATCAACTTTGATCCAAACATAGGTGGAACACAGCTCAATGATGTTTACGTAGCGTTCTACTATAACGGTGAACAGGATGAAGGAAGCGTAACACTTTCCGGCGGACTTATTTTACCTGATTCACTTCCAGAAGGAATCGGTGGAACAGAAGTACGTCTCAATAAGTTTGAAATCGCACTTGATGGACAGATAAAGGCATTTGGTGCTGAATATAATCTTGCAAAGACAGCAATCGGAAGTATTGAATTAAGAGATGTACATCTTGGAGCAGAATACAAGAATGAAGAAATTGAGTATTCTGTAGCAACAACACTGCTGCTGCCAAAAGAAAAGTTTATCCAGGGTATCGGCGGAAGTACAACAAAGGCAAGTCTTGTATTCACAGCATCAGAATTAAAGAGTGTTGATGCAGAGTTCAGACTTGGAGATATTTCTATTGCAGACGGCCTTAAAGTAAACGGTGTATTTATCGGAGTACAGAAGCATGGTTCTACAGCACTTCAGTTCTCTGTTGGTGGTCGTGCAATTTTGCCTGACACACTGCCGGAAGGACTTAAGGGAACTGAAATTGCAATCAGAAAATTTGTAATCAACCAGTATGGTGAAATTGAAGATCTTGATATTGGAGCAAGAAATATAAATGCCCTCCTGTTCGGTCAGCTTCAGTTATCAGGAGGAAGTGTAGTATTCAGTAAGGGAACACAGAAAGATGAATTCCTTATTGATGTAGGTGGTTTACTTGCATTCTCACAGAACAGCAGTGTACCAGACGGATTAAAGAAATCTTCATTTGCAATTAATAAACTTCAGGTATCTACAAAACAGGGACTTGTAGCATTTGATGCAGGTTTAAATGAAGGAATCTCATTTGAAATACTTGGTGGTGTTACAGTTGGAGTTCATCAATTGTACTTCAGTAACGAAGGTTTCCGTGTATCAGCATCTGCGGGATTAAATTTCCCATCTGTTGATTTCGGTGGTGTAAGTTTTGATGCTTCTATTGATATGCTCTGGAATGGAAAGATTCGATCATTCAATGGAGGCCTTGGTTCATTAGATGTTACAATTGCTGGATTTAAGGGAAATATAAAGAAGCTTTATGTAGGACAGTTTACAGAAGGTGGTGACTTTATGGTAAGTCTTCAGGAATGTAGACTTACACTTCCGGCAAACTTTGGATCAATGGGAGGCTCTTCATTTGCCTTAAAGAATGCAACATTTAATCCAAATACTGGTGATTTCAACGGAGAATTTGAAGTTCCTTCACTTAAGACTGAAATTGCAGGCTTTAAGTTAGTACTTGATGCTCCTACAATCAACTTTAAGGAATTCAAGATTGGATTCTCAAGAGCATATCTTGAATTACCAGAGTTCTTTAATGCTTCGGGAGCAAATGTATCTATCTATGATATTGCAATTTCAGCACAGAGTGGTTTGAGTATTGGCGGTGCAGGCTTTACATTACCAGACTTTAAGCTTGGAGAATTCGGCTTTAAGAATATCGGTGCAGAATTCAGAATGCAGGATGGAACATACTTCATTTCAGGTCACGGAGGAATTATCCTTCCTAATGTCGGAGAAATTGAAGCAGCCCTCTGCTTTACTGAAGTAAGTGAAATCTATCCAATCGGAATTAAGCATGCATACTTCAGTTTCGAAGCAGCTACTGGTATTCCTCTTGGAACAACAGGTCTGTATTTAAGCGGAATTCGAGGTGGTTTGGGATATGGTTATCCAGATGAAGTTCCTGAAAAGTATCAGAAACTGTTTGGAGAAAGAGGACCTCGTGTACAGCTTGGACTTACTGTAAAAGATGGTGCTGGTGGAAAACTTGCAAGAGTTACTGCCGATGCATGGATTGATATTGAAAAAATTACATGGATCTTGGAAGGAAAAGCAACAATCCTTTCTGGTACTTTGAATATTTCAGCAGAAGCAGCAGCTATTATCACAAATAACTGTTTTGCTACTGGAATGAAGGTAAATATTAAGTTTGTACGTGGATCAATTGAACTTTACATTTTTGATCAGAATGGAACCCTTAAGTTCTCTGGAGCAGGAGAAGCAAGTTTTGGTTTGCCAAAGGGTGAAATTTATGATGGCTGGTTAATAGATGTTCCACCATGTGATATCTGGCTTGGCGGCTTTGGTGTAATGTTCGGAGACTTTACAAACGGAAAACGTGGATTCTTAGGATATATTGATATTAAGTTCTGTGGATTCAACTGGGGAAGAATCGGAGCATTTGTTGGAACTGGTGGACTTGATCTTAGAGTATCAAGCTATGATATCTGCCGTCCAGAAGGAATCAGCTTTAAGTCTATGAACAGAGCTGTCCGCGGACCAGCAATTAATAATCTTGATATTGCAAGTTCAAAGTATACAAATACAGTGCTTGATGCCGGTGGTACAATCTACAAAGTTACAATACCTGGTGGTAAAAAAGCTCAGTTAAAACCTTCATATGCAACAAGAGCAGGCGGTCAGAATCTTCTCAGAGGTGCTGAAACAGATCAGGAAGAAGCTCCTGTTAAGACATCATTTGTAATCGGATATCTTGAAGGAGACCCTGAGTTCACAGTTTACTCTCCAAGCGGAAAGAAATTTAAGGCTGGAGATGAAGGTATTGATACACAGTACATCGAAAGCGGATTACTTATTAATATTGATTATCCGGAAGGTGGAGAATGGACAATCAGTGTTGATAACATGGAAGAAGGAACTTATGAACTTGCAGTATTCGGCGTAGAAAAGATTCCTGCTGTTACTGTAGAAGAACCTTCAAGCGGTGTATTGAATGTTACAGATTCTATATATGTAAGCGGATACTCTTCAGAAAAGAATAAAGATGTTTATATCTTTGCAAGTACAGATGAATATGCTCCTGTAGTAGAACTTGGATGCCTGAAGACAGATTCTGAAGGTAAGTTTGCAGGTTATGTTTCAACAGATAATATTGCAGATGGCGAATATATTATCTCTGCAAGAGTTGTAACTAATGATGATATGTATTCACCTGCAGGAATTGCTTCTGGAAAATACAATGTAAACAGAAGCGGATTGAAATTAAAGGCTCCTGCAAATGTATATGTAACAGAAAGCGAAGAAAACAGAATGAAGCTTCTGTGGACAAATACAAACGGCAGCCGTACAGCAGGTTACAAACTCAAGACTATTACAGACGGAAAAGAATCTGAAGATAATCTTGGAAACATCTCAGAACTTTATATTTCAAATTATCAGCCTGGCAGCAATGTTTCATACAGCCTTTGTGCATATGATGAATATGGTAATGAAAGTGATTATACAGATTATGTAACTTATGTAGTCGGTGAAGATAATTCTGAAAACAATAAGGTTTATATCAGGAATAAGGTAATAGAACTTACTGCTAAGAAAGGTACAACTTCAGAATGTACAGTTGATGTTTCATACAAGAACTGGAAAGATGAAGTTTCATATGTAAGGGCTTCAAAAGTAGAGACATCAAGAGATTATAATGCGATGTCTACAGAAGAATACCTTGAACTTGTTCAGAGCGAAAATAAGCAGACTGCTGATGAAGAACTTCCTGTAGAAGTTTCATTCGAAAAGAATGTACAGATATCAAAGGATGGAAACAGCCTTAAGATATATGTAAATCCATCAGACACATGTGCAGAAGGAGAATATACAGTAGAGTGTGAAGTAGCAAACGATAACAGTCCGGACAATAAGGACAGCTTCACATTAAAGATTACTGTAGAAAACCCAAGTCCAGTTATTACAGCTGTATATCCAGTAACTGTAGACGGAACAAAAGAAAATGAAATCACAATTTATGGTGAAGGTTTTGTTCCAGGAGTAAAATACTATCTTGGAAATAAAGAAGTAATTACAGTAGAGAGTGAAGATGAAAATCTGTTCTGCAGAACATTAAAGCTTCCTGTTTTGACTGAACGGGGAATGTATAAGGTTCGTGTATTGAATGATAAAGGTGAAGAAGCAGAGTATGAGCTTGGAGTAATTATTCCTTCATACGACGTAAACCTTTATACAACAGAACTGTATCTGAATAAAGGACAGACAGGAATCTTCAACATTAGTGTAAGTCCATTTGACGGATATGAAGAAGATGCAGGTTTCTCAATCGAAGAATGCAGTGACCAGCTTAGTGTTGAATTACCTGTAATTCCGATGAATGAAAACGGCAGCATCAATGTTAATACACAGAATGCTGAAGAAGGTGACTATAAGATAGTTGTTAAGGCATCTTCAGGAAAGACATTTGAACTTACCGTACATGTAACAGCAGAAAAGATTCTGCCGGTAATTACATCATTCAATCCATATAAGCTGAACAAAGGCTGTGATGCTTCTGTTATGGGTTATGGATTTGGAGATAATGGTAAGCTTTACTTAAATGACAGTGAGCTTGAAGTACAGTCTTATAGTGATTCGAAGATTGATTTCGTAGTTCCTGCAGATATAGAAGGCGACAGTGTTACTATATATGTAGAAAATGAAAACGGAAAATCAGAAATTGTAACTAAGAATGTTTATGAGTACAGTTACACAGTTCGAATTCCAAAAGATAAATATACATTGTCTGGTGGAGAAAGCGAGACTGTAAATATTGCAGTAAACGGTTATGCAACAAATGTAAAACTTAAGGCTGAACCGGAAGCTGGTGCTCCATTGACAGTAAGTTTGTCTAAAGATGTTGTTTCAACAAATGCATATGTAGAAATGCAGGTTACATGTAACGAAGATGCTGAACCTGGAGAATACAGCATTGTAATTACTGCAGAAGGAAACAATATTAATATTACAAAAACTGTAAAGGTAACAGTTCTCAGTGATATGAAGATTGTTACAGAAAAACTTGCAGAAGCTGTACTTGGAGTTAAATATGAAAATAAACTTGAAGCAGAAACTGAAGGTGCTCAAGTAATTTGGAAAGTAAGCAGCGGAAGCCTGCCTCTTGGAATCAGACTGAACAGCACAACAGGTGTTCTCGAAGGAACTCCAAGTGTAAGCGGTGAATTCAGCTTTACTGTAAAGATTTCTAAAGTTGATGGAACATTCTGTGAAAAAGATTTGACCCTTATTGTTAAGGATGAAATCTGGGAAATGAATGGAAAGAATGGCGGAAATACAAACAGTGTTGTAAGTGACATTCCTTCTAACAGCCAGGAATACTGGAATGCAAAACTGAAGGAGTCTGTAGCAAATATTTACAGTAATGGAAGTAAAGTTGTTGTCCTTACAGAGTCTGGAAGAATGTATATCTTCAGCGAACATGGAAAGCAGCTTTATGATTCAACAAATATCTTCTACAAGAAGGGATTCATTACAAGCCGTTACTTCTATGGAATTACAAAGAATAACGTTCTTGAAGCACGTACTCTTGAAAAAGGATTCTTAATGTGGAATCGTGAAAATGTAAGTAACATGACATATAATTCATCTGTACTGATTGCACAGCTTGAAGAGAATGCTATGCGAATAGATCCTGTAAACGGAACTCTTGCAGAAGAACTTCCATTCAGTCTCACAGATACAAATTATGTATGGAATAATACCTGTCTGTATGCATACACTGGAAATAAGTTATATGGATTATATGGAACTGATAAGACACTTGAACTTGAAGAAGTAATTCTTAAAGTAAGTGCAGATAGTGACGGCTTTGTAATTCTTACAGAGAATAAATTGTACAGCTACACATCAGAACTTGAATTGAAGATTGAAGGTATGATCAGAAATGAGAAATCTTGCAGTCTGGCAATTTCAGCAGGTGAGATAGCAGTTTCTAATAACAAGGCAACAGTTCTTTATGATCGTGAAAACCTTAAGGTAAAGCATGTTTATGCCGGAAGTTCAATTGCAGCACTCGCAAATGAAAAACTTGTACTTGCTGATTCAACAAAACTTAGCGTAAACAATGTTTATAGTGGAAATGAGATCTGGAATGTAAAGGGTAATATTACAGCAGTTGCAATGTGTAACGGAAAACTGTTTGCTGCAGATAAGAACATCCTTCGTTCATACGAAGGCAGCAGCAATACAAGCGCTCCTTGTGTAACAGTTACTTATTCAACTCCTGCAGACGGAACTGATAACTGGTATAAGGGACTTCCAGTTGCCACAATCAAGGCTGATGATAAGGAAACTTATGTTGAAAGCATCTGGTACCGTCATAACGGAGGAGAATTCAAACCTTATACAGAATCATTTACTGTAGTTGAAGGTGACAATTTAATTGAAGCCTACGCATTTGATTCTAAGGGAATGAAGAGTGATATCGTAACAAGTTACATAAAGACAGATATCACAATTCCAGAAAGCAGCATCTATATAACACCTGTAAAGAATGAAAAGGGCTGGTATGAAAATGATGTAACGGTACGCTTTACAGCATATGACAGCGGTTCTGGAGTAAACAGAATTGTTGTAAACGGAAATGTTTACGATAAGCCACTCGAGTTTACAAAAGAAGGTACCTATGAGCTTACATGGTATGCTGTAGATAATGCCGGAAACAAGGAAGAAGAACGTACTGAAGTTATTCAGCTGGATAAGTATAATCCGACAACTGGAATTAATGTAAGAAGTGATAAGGGATTAAGTATCATCCGTCTTGAAGCACAGGATAGTTATTCAGGAATAGATTACATCAAGTATGTACTGGATAACGGAAATGAGAAGACTTATGAAAATGAGCTTTTGATTTACGAACCTGGACGTCATACAATCCGCTGGCAGGTATTTGATAAGAGCGGAAGAAAGTCTGGCCTTATGACTCAGACATTTGTAGTACAAAGAGAAGATGGAATTGGAAACTTCATGGCATTTGCTGAATTGAATGGCAAAAAACATGAGGTAAAGACTCCGTTCTCATATGACAGTCAGATTTATGCCAACGATGCTTCAGATTATACACAATGGCCTTACATGTACTGGGAACGTGCTTACCTTCATACACTTCCATGGTATGTAACAGGTGGTGACTACATTCAGTATCTTGGATCAGACATGAACATAAAGGGTAAAAGAACTGTAGAGTTCTATCTGAAAAAGAATATTACCCTTTACATGTTTGCTGGTCCTGAAATGGCTGTAGACAGCAGCTGGACATTAGTAGAAAAGAAGTTTGGTATGCAGGGCCACTGGTATAAAGATGGCTGGAACGTCTACAAACGAAAAGCTTCTAAGGGCGAAAAGATTGTTGTAGAAGTTGGAAGTAACGTACTGGCGTTGCCGGTAATCACAGCTAAACAGGAAAATAATTAAAAATAGGAGTGCAGAAATGAAAAACATGAAAATTAAATTATTATCAGTTATAATTTCTGCTCTCCTGTGCTCACACCTGTGGGCCCAGGGGAGTGAGAGTGCAGGACAGACTTTCTATATTAAACTTGCAGATGAGAAAAATACAACAACTCAAATAAAACTTACTACAGAAAATGGAATGCATAGAATAACTAGTGGCTATGTTCCAACTAATGGATATTCAGCGTTTTTTATATCAGATGATGGAAATTATTATATTTATGATTATAAAAATGGCTCAAATGGTTGGTTTTCTGCAGATACAAATGAAACAAATGCAATTGAAACACTTTTTAATTATGTGAAAAATCAAAACTCTGAAATAATTTCAGAAGAGGGAGATATTTACATAAGTAATTCTGGTTATGCAGAAATGATGAAGAGTAAATTAAATATAAATTCAAAATATAATCCTGTTAGAACTATAAACAAAGGTTTTAATGATTTATATGTTTATAATAAGAAAAAAGGAATATTCTTATTTGTATTATATCCACAAGATGATTCAAAACCTGTAAAAATTTTATGTTTTAAGGACAACAAATCAATCGCAGAATTATCAAAATCACTTCAAGGAAATGAAAACCAATATTTAACCGAATATGCAAAATGGTTACAGGATAATAAACAAAATAAAAAGTCAAATAAAAAATATGATGAGTATACACGTCTTTCTCAAGTTATATATGAAAGTCTAAAAAATAATAAATATAAAAGATTTTATAATCTATATACAAGTGATAATCTTCTATTACGAAAATATCTTGATGTTGCACAAAATAATAATAAAAATGTTTATTATTTGGATTATGATAAAGAATATAGTAATAATTTTGTTACAGTGGATTCAAATGATGGTGATACTATCGCTAGAATTGCAAATGAATACACTAAGATAAGTTTAACAAGCAAAAAAACGATTGCGATGCCTTATAAGACAAGTGGAAAAGATACTCCTGCAGAATTATTAGCTAAATATAAAGAAAAGAAGTCATCAATTAGAAATAGTGGATGTGATGATATTGGTTTTCTTACTAGTATTTTAATTAATTCTAATATCAGACAAGAAAATGCTTTACCAGACGATATTAATAAGTATTCATTGATTATTAGTGATGTTAATCAAGTTCAACTAGGTGATATTGTTGTATTTGAACAGCAAGTTAAGGAAGAATCTAGAAATCATTCAAATCTAAAATATGGTATTATTGTTGAAAAAAATACAACTTCTGTAATTGGATATAATCAAAAAGATTTATTAGGAAATATTTCTGTAGTATGGATGAATGAGGACAAAGGAGCTGAAAAAACTCAACTCTCAAATATTTGGAAAACTAAAGATGGTTTTGATGTTCCACCTTATACAGAAATCAGAAGAATCCTTAAAAAATCTGAAAAAAATATTAATTCAAATACAAATTGGAATGTTTTGATGGATCAAGATTTAGAAATGAAAGTTGAAATAGGCTGGCTTCGTGAAAATACTCAAATAAGTCCTGAAAGATATCGTTGGATTCCAAATACAGGAGAATTTCTGAATTTAGAGAAAGTTTCTATTAAAGCATACAACGATTTAGGTGTAAATATTAATGGAAATGAATGGACTGTTACATTAAATGGTGCAATTGATCGAGGATGGGAAAATAATAAATCAGATGCTATATATAGTAATATTTACAATAATAGTAATTGTAAATTTGAAATATATGTTGAAGGTGTAGATGATAAAAAAATTATACTAACAAAAAATGGTAATAAATATGATGTAAGTGGTGATGAAATTAAATTTCAGCTAAAAGGATATGATAATATTTTAGTATATAAAGATGGAGATAACTGGAAACCTGCTGTTATTCAAATAAGACCAGAAAATGCAAAAAATGCTAGACCTGGAGATGATTTACTTTTGACATTTAAAATCGAAAATGTAAAGAACAAGAATTCTAATGCAAATACAGATTTTACTGTAACAATGCAAGATAAAGATTATATATCAGTATATGATAAAAAAATGTTATGGAGAGCAAATTTATATCTCATTAAAAATGATGAACCTGAACTTGGAGGATTAGATTGGAATAATGCGCATCCATGGAATGCACCTTCAAATTCTAATGAAGCTCAAAATGCACCTTATTGGTGGAAATTAGGTCAAAAGGATTTAACAGAGGCTGGAAATAATTGGGGATATAACGAGTGGAATAGAAAATTTGATTCTTCAACCTTTAATGGAGAAATCTTTACAGGATTAACTGCTTTGCCTCAGGGGGATGGTGGTCAAGTTACTGATTTAATAAGTTTTACTCCAATCCGAACAATAGGCGGTACAACAGCTACGCCAGATGAAAATAATATAATTCAAAATACAGTCGCATATAGTTTTCCAATGCATAACCATGAAAAAGAGACTGGTGATGCAGGAAGTATGGATAGTCCATTTGATTTTAATAAAAAGATGCTTGTACAACAACTTCAGTTAAATAAATGGTATAATCAAAATGGAAATCGAAAAGAAAATATAGAAAGCCAATATAATGATAATAATTGGACATTTATGCATGCTCCTCAAAATAGTTGGTGGCATTATGAAATATCTTTCGATGACAAATATAAACATGCATTTATTCCTTCTTTGGGATTAAAAATTCTGACGAATGGTAAAAATAACTTAGACGGTTATGATGAAAATATGCATGCAATAACAGGCGTTGCACAAAGAAATGATTTTATAGATTTAAAAACTTCGATTGAAGCAGGAACTGATTGTATTGGTTTTGCGCAGCGTAGTGCTAGTTATAGTAATAATACATATTTATGGTATGATTTGCCTAAAGGATGGACAGAATATGCTACATCAGGAACAAATGATATTCAAACAGCTATGTCTAAATATAATACAAAAAACAGTAATGATACACTGTTAAGAAATTATCCAAGTGATTCTGTTGAGCATAATTATAATACAGGATGGCCTGAGGTTGCGGTTAATATAATTGAAAAAAAAGATATTAATACTTCTTATAAAAAAATATATAATATTGTACCGGGAGATATCTTTGTAAAAGATTCTCTATCAGATTCCGATGAAAGAAAAAGAGAGCATATTGCAATTGTGGCATATGTTCCAAATGATTTATCTTCTTACGATATAGAAGAATTGTTAGATGAAATAATACTAATTGAAGCTGAATATACGAATTGCATACAAAGTGTTATTAAAACGATTTCATTAGGAGATTATCATTTTAATAATTTACCTAAAGGTACAAAATTTTATCCAGGTTTTGAGATAAAAACAAATGCACAAAGCTTAAATTGTCAATCATGGGCGATAAGGAGATTGAAATGATAAAAAAAATATATAGTTGTATTTTGATAATTTCTTTAACATTTTTGAGTTTTGCACATAATTTTAAGGAAAATGAAATAGATAAGTTTGTAAAAATTCCAATATCTTCAATGGATTTTGCATTACATTATAATTTTGATGCTTATGAGGGCGAATCTCCAACTGGGATAATAATTTCGCATAATGGAGATTTAATTATTTCAACCAACTATAAAAATGAGCAAGATTTATTTATACAATATGTCTATAAAGATAAAAAAATAGTTGATAAAATATATATGGATGATTATTTTTCGAATGTAATTAATCAAAATGGTTACATTCTAAATAATTCTGCAATTTATCAAACAAAAACAAATATTCAATATATTGATAAAGGTGAGTTCTCAAAAGTTTTTCGACGAATAAATCAAATCAATAAAATTACCTATTTTATTGATAATATTATCGTCTATGAAAATAATTCATCTGAGGGTAATAAAGAAATTTCATTTTTCTTAATTGAAAATAATACAATTTCAAAAGAAATTTCAGAAGATGAAATTTCTTTTTACTTAAAAAAATCGAATGGTTTATATGAATACGATAAAATAAATAAAAATATATTAAAAAATGGTATGATATGGTCACCTATGAGAGGTGATAGTAAAGGAAAATTTCTTGGCAAATTAAAATCAGGACATAATATTTTTAAAACAGACTTAAATGAAGTTGAAATTATAAATTGTATTGGAGAAAAAGAATTATCTTTTACTTTAGAATTAAATAATTTTGATGTATGTAGTTTGGGTAATTATGGTGAATTTTATATTTTATCTTCTCCAGAATTAATTTATTCAGATAATTATAGTTATGCAAAAGATGGTGATTTTTCCGAGTTATTTACTTATAGAATTCATCTAAAAAGTTTCGGAATACTTAATGATGACAAAATCCGTCTAAGAAAAGGACCTGGAACAAATACTGAGAGTTTAGGAACCTATCCAATAAAGACTGGTTTCAGAATTTTGGAAAAAAGTGGTGTAAAACAAACTATTGGTGGTGTTACTGACGAATGGGTAAAAGTGCGACTTTTGGATGGAACAGAAGGTTATTTCTTTGGTCAGTATGTACAAAATCTTTATGATGGTCCAGGAACTCCATTACCATGGCCTAATGTTCCAGATTGGGATTAACTATTTTTTACCAAAATTGGGTATAGAAAAAAACTTAATAAAATAAAAAAAAATAAGAGGAAAAAAATGAAAGTATTTATTAGTTGGTCTGGCGATTTAAGTCATAAAGTTGCAATAGTAATTAGGGATTGGATTACATCTATTCTTCAATTTGTAGAACCTTATGTTTCTTCAGAAGATATTGATAAAGGTGTTCGATGGTCTTCTGATATCTCAAAAGAATTAGACAATTCTAAATTTGGAATTTTGTGTGTAACTAAAGAAAACTTTGAAGCTCCATGGTTAAATTTTGAAGCTGGAGCTTTGGGAAAAAGTTTTGAAAGCGGAAGAGTATCTCCTTTTTTATTTGGTATTGAAAGATCAGAAGTAAAAGGTCCGATTTTACAATTTCAATCTACAATTTATGATAAAGATGATGTATTAAAATTAATAAAGTCAATTAATCAGGCAAATATTGAAAAACCACTAGATGAAGCATTGATTGATAAGTCTTTTGATTTATGGTGGCCAAAATTTAAAGAAGAACTTGATAAAATAGAAATAAAAGAAAATTCTAAAACAAAGAAAACTCAGAATAAAACTGATTCTGTATTAGAGGAAATATTGGAATTAAGTCGTAGAAATCAAAGATTATTAAATAATCCAGAAAGATTGCTTCCTCAAGAATATTTGGAGATGATTGTAAACAGGAATAGAAGTTATTCTGGCGTAAGAACGTATAACCATCCGGTATTTAGAGATCTGTTTCTTAATTATCATGAATTAGAGGATTTAGTAATTCAAAAATTAAATCTTAATCCAGATATAACTGAAGAGAATATAAAAGAAATCTTTGAACCACTTAGAAGACTTGGTGAATGTATTAGATATATTGAACGGCATAGTGATTTTCCAAATGTAAAAACAGGTAGCAGGCTTCGTAGTTTTTCAACAGAAAATTTTGATAATGTCTAACTTTTATAAAAACTTATGAGAATAATTCGAAACAAATATAGTTTTTTATATACTATATTTGTTTCTTTTTATTTGGTATAATAATTATTATGAAAAAGAAATATAAAAAATATTCAGAAGGATGGTCTTTTGTTGAGACCCTTATTGTAATGGCAATTGTTCTCATTCTTACTGCTGCTGTTGGGTTTAGTGCAATTAAGCAGATTGAGAAGGCTCGTGTCGTTACTGCAAAAAGTCAGATTGAAACTTTTTCACTGGCGCTGGATTCTTACTATATGGATGTAGGTGCTTATCCAACTTCAGAACAAGGACTTGAAGCTCTCTTTACAAAACCTGTATCACTTTCGAATAATAATTGGGATGGTCCTTATATTACAAAAGCTGTTCCAAAAGATCCATGGGGTAATGATTATCAGTATATAATTCCTGGAGAAAATGGGCTTCCTTATGGAATTTCATCTTTGGGTAAAGATGGAATGGAAGGTGGAGAAGGTAAGGATGCGGATATCAGATCCTGGGAATAAAGAAGGTTTCTCAATAGTTGAAGCTTCTGTCTCATTATTTGTGGCAGGAGTTTTACTATTGGCTGTAATAAGTTTTGTTCGAACTACTTCTAAATATACTCAGAAACTTGTAAATCGCGTGGATTCTTATATTCAATATCAAAATGAATATACTGAAAAGTCTTTATAATCATAAAAAATCTAAAGAGGCTTTTACTTATATAGAAGTAATTGTCTCTCTTCTCATTATTGCATTGCTGGCAGGGCTTTTATATTTTTCTTATGCAATCTGTATTAAAGGAATTAATTCATCCCGTAAATCTGTGAAAGAATCTATAGAATGGTTAAATACTGATTCGTTAATAAGGAAAAAAATAGAACAGGTTTCTATTCCTTTTTGGGTAACTGACTATGAATACTCCTTTTCTTCAAACAGTCTGACTTTATCATGGATAAATGGAATTAATAATTCAGAAACGTTAAATATTCCAGAGATATTTAAGATTCAAACAATTGAAACAATCGATGCAGAGAATGATTCAATCAAAGGTTTAATTGTCAAATATCAATACAAGAATACGGATTATGAATTAAAAGCTTTATTTGCTTCACGTTCTTTTGGGAGTTCTCAAATATGAAGCATAATAAAGGTTTTAGTTCACTGGAATTCATTGTTACATTATTTTTTCTTTCACTTATTCTTATCGCTTTGGGAATATTTTTAAGAGTTTCTGATTTAACGATTTCTAAGCGGACTCAGGATAAATCAGATAAAGAACAAATTGATAATGTTTTAAACTCAATATTTGAAGAAATCAAAAAAGACCATACTCCTAATGTAGATTCAAAAACTGATCCTGTATGGAAGTATAATGATACAAATATAGACGGATTTGATATTTCAATAAAATCTCTTTCCGGTTTAATAAATTTAAATTACGTTCCAAAAGAAATTCTGGTAAATACTACTCTGGTATCTGCTTTTGAAGCTCCTGAATCAATTGAAAAGATAAAAAATCTGATTGAAGAAAATGGAATGATTAATTCTTACGAAGAAATCTCTGATTTAATTTCGGAAGAAAAATTTAATGAAAACTTTACTTTGCATGGCTATTTGAATTTTAATGTTGCAGATGAAATTCCTCTGGCATTTATAGGCAATAATATAACCAACTCATATTTTGGCGACGAACTTGCAAATAAAAGAAAATCATTAAGAAACAATAAACAATTTATTCAGAATGAAACTGAATTTAATATGCTTTGTGGAATTCATTATGATGATATTACTCCATATATTAATTTGAATCCAACTTTAAATATAAATTTTATGAGTGAAGAAGTATTAAAAAGTTTTCTGACATATCCACAATTTAAACTAAGTAATGCACTACAGAAAGCTAATACAATAATTTCACTACGGGATTCAAAAGAAATTACACAAGAAGAATTGATTTCTATTTTGGGGATTTCAAAAAATCACGAATTATACTATTATATAGGTAGTAAAACATGGTTCTGGCAAATACATATTACGGGAAAAAATACTTCTTGTAATGTGATTTTAGCGAGAGATCCTGAAGAGGGAACTTTAGGCGAACCTAAGTTTTATTTAATAGAAAAAAAATGGATATAAATAATAAGGCAAAAGATAAAAAACTCTATTTCGTTTCTCCTCTTGAAGTCAGGCATTATATTCTTGATATTCCTGTTACTAAACCTAAATATCAATATAATGCTGTTAAGTTTGCATTGCGTCCTTTATATCCTGGAAATGAGAATTCAACTGTTATTGATTATATTTCCCGGAAAAAAAATATTCTCGGAATTGCTGCTAATTCAAAACGAATAGAAAATCTGAAAGAAGAATACAATTCAATTATTTCTCCTGTTCTCGTTATTTGTCAGATTATTAAAAATGGAATTGTGATTTCTGCTGGTAAAGACTGGTTAGAACTTCAAATAATAAAAGATGGTTTTCCAGTTTTCTTACAATCTTATTCATATAGAATGTATAATAAATGTCTGGAAGATGAGGAACGTCTCTCAACTGAATTTAATTTTACAGAAAAAAATAAATCAGTTTTCCTCTTTGATGTTTCTGCTTCAGATTTGCCGTGTAATTTTAATGAAAGAGGTTTTGTTGTTAAGTATATAGAAAATTATCAGAAAGCCTATAAAATTGATTCTGCTTGTCTTTATATCGAAAGAAAACAAAAAAACAATAAGGTATATCTTCTTGCTCTGATTCCGCTTCTTATTCTTTTAATTCTTCTGGATGTTTCGTATTATAAAAAAAGTAAGACACTAAAGAATGAGGCAATTGAAATTAGAAAAAATTATCAGGCTGCAAAACAGAATATTACAACTTCAAATACAAATAATGAGTTTTTCGAAAGCTCAATTAATAACGTATATTCAATAACAGACATATTAAATGAAATATATAAAACATCAACTTCAATTAGAATTATTTCACTTACATTAAATGATAATAATCTGAAGTTTGAAGCAGAAAACGCAACTGCAATAAAAGTTCTGGATAAGTTATCTGAATCAGCTTTACTTAGTGATGTTGTATTACATCAATCTTTGCCACAGGATAATGGGTTTGAACGTTTTGTAATTTCAGGGAAGATAAAGAATGACTAATAGAGAATCAAAACTTTTAATATTTTTAATTTTCTTCTCAATTGCAGTTTTGTTTTTCTTGACTTTCCAGAATTCATTTTCGGAAATAAAAGAATCTAAACAGACTATAGAAAAATATACAGAGATGACTCAAAAACTTCAGATGAAAAAACAGCCTGAAAATAATAATTCCAAAACTACATCGAATGCAGCGGTTAATCAAATCCAGTCAACCTCTGAAATTACAGATTTAATTATAAAAGATTTAAGAAGGGCAGGGATTGTTCCTTTACGATATCAGATTTCAAAAGACAGTAAAGGAGAATTTATTGAAGTTTCCCTTAGTTGTAGTAATACGCGACTTGTCAATTATTTCAAACAAATGAAGGCCGATATCTATCCTTATACAGTATCTGTATTGAATATAAAAACAGATGCAGATAAGGTAAATGCGTCAATCAGATATTCAGTAAATCCTTCAAAAATTGTGAGTTCAGCATCTGAAAAAAGTTATCCAATTGAACGACTTTTCAGACCTGTCTATAAGAATACTGTAGTTCAAAATTCTGTTGTAGAGACTCCTGCTAAAACAGAAGATAATATTCATTATAATAATGATTATACTTTTATTGGACGTGTAAAAGGTAATGATGGAATTGAATACATGTATTTGAAAAATCCAAATACAAATCGAATCTTAAAAATTGCTCCGAAAGATATTATATCTGAGGATAATGAAAAATATTTGATTTCAACAGGAACTGAAAAATTTTATATCAGGAAGGTAAATTAGTATGAAAAAAAGTCTTTATATTTTAGTAATCTCTTTACTCTTTATAACCGGATGTAAATCTACAAAACCAGTATTACCTGTGGTACAGGGAATGATTTATGATGGAGATAATGAAGCTGTAAGTGATGTAGAAATTTATCTGAACAATCGAAAGAATGCAATATCTGATATTTATGGACATTTCACTTTGTCTGCTATGGATATTGATAAAAAATATGAACTTAAAGCGAAAAAGAAAGGCTATGAAGAAATGTTTATTTCTTTTACATACACAAATCCATCACAGGTTATTTATTTGCGTATGTATTCTTCTCGTGAACTTATTAATTTAGCTGAATCAATGGTTGAACAGAAAAAATATAACGACGCTGAAACTTACTTAATTCGTGCAGAGCAGGCTGGTGGTAGTTACTTGAGCGTTAATTATCTACGAGCTGTAATCTGTGTTTTAAAGTCTGATTATGATACTGCATTAAAATATGCAAATGATATTATTGCTGCAGGTTATGTAGATTCATATATATATATTCTTTTAGCAGATATTTATAAGAACGGTTATTCTGATATAGAAAATGAACAGCTCTATCTTAAAAAAGCCCTTAATCTTTCTTATGATCCTGCAATTCAAAAAAGAATTATTAAAGATTAATGTACTTAAAGTTAATTCTTTGTGTTTTTATTATAGTTTCACTTATTAATTCCTATCTGGATTTAAGAACCATGCATATATCAATTATTCTAAATTATATTGGAATAATTGCTTGTGTGGTTCTATATCTTTTAAATTCTCCTAAATTATTTATAAATAATTTAATGGGGAGTTTAATATTATTTTTTATTTTTATTCTCGTAAGATTAATTGCTCATAAAGGACTTGGCTGGGGAGACATTCATTACAGTATTTTTTGTGGTTTAGTATCGGGAGTCCCTGGTTTTATATTTTCAGCTTTAATGGCATCAATTTCTGGCCTTATTATTTTTTTAATTATAAAAATCAGGATTGGCTCAAAAAGCATAAAACAAATCAGAGTACCGTTTATACCAATGATGTTTTTGGGAACTTGTTTTGGCCTTGTGTTTTTAACTTTATTTTCTAATGTGATATAATATTTTGTTATATTTACTATTCAATACTTGAAAAAGCTAAATAATTGATTTATTAGAAAATTATGATGAATAAAAATATTTATAAAACTATTATAATTTTATTAATTAGTATTTGTTTATTTTCTTGTGCTCAAAATCCTGAGCAGGTTCACAATGAAGGAATCCTTACTGTTGTCAATGCAACAGAAAAAGATTTTGTACATGTCATTTGGAAATTTAATGATGAGGAACAGATATCTCTAGGAACAGATGATATTTATGAAGTTCCAACTAACATGAACACTAAGGGAATCCAATCTAAAAGTGAATATTCGATTACTCTAAAAGAAGGAAAAGGAACTCTATTTTTCTATCTGGCTGATGGCGGGGATGAAATGGAATTGAATGAAGAATTTGAAATAAAGAAAAGTTGTGAAACTGAAATTCTAATTACCAATGAAACTCTTGTAAAATATTATAAAAAGTAAAAAAGGAAAAGTATATGAGTATTAAGAAAATTTTTTTTAATAAAGTGTTTTTAATTTTAATATTTTTAATTTTAGGATTAAGAATTCCTGTTTATGCATATGCTGAAAATGATCAAGGATATCCTCATTCATATGATACTGGCGGAGGTGGCGGAGATGACCATGGTGGAGGAGGTGGTGATGATCACGGAGGAGATGATCAAGGAGGAGATGATCAAGGAGGAGATGATCAAGGAGGAGGCGGTGGGGGTACAAATACACCATCAGATCCTTTAGCTTCTCTTGTAGCTGACGTTCTCTCTCAATTTAGAGATACTGATGGAAATATAGATACGAATAGACCAGAGGTCCGTGATGCAATTAACGGAATCAAGAGTTCCGTACCAGCTGCACAGACATTATCTCAGGAAGCTTTTAATCAAGTTGTTGATTCAGCAGTAAAAAATAATAATTCTGTTACTCAAGGTGATCCAGTTCAAACAAATACTGGTAGTTTTACTACAACAGAAACAGATATTCATTTTGTCTATAATGAAAATGAAATTAAATTTGAAAGAACTTATACAAGCTCAAATAAAAGCAAAGGTTCTTTAGGAACTGGTTGGGAATCATCTATAGATGAATCATTAATTTTTGGAACTCTATATAATATCGAAAATATTTATACTACATATTTAACAAAATACAATCAGTCTTATCAAAAATACCTGGAATTAGCTTCAAAACTTGAAGCGATAAAATCATATGGACAGCAAGTTATGGACCGCAGTGAAGTTTCTTCTAAGTATGAGGCTGTAAAAACAAATCTGAATGGGATGGCAGATGAGTTATATATTTTAAAACAATTAATAAATAATGCTGAAGTTGATTATACAAAAACATTAGATTCTATTGAACGTAATAAATATAACTATAAACTTGGAGTAACAAGACAGGAAACAAATATTGGGTGTGATCGTATTTTATTCCGTACAGGAACTGGACTTACGCGAACCTTTGTTACTACTGACGGAGTAAATTATCAGATGAATGGTATATATGGAGATTATACCTTAATAAAATCTAATGATAAACAGTTTGTTCTTACGACTCCAAAGAAACAAAAAATTACTTTTGATTATTGGGGAAGAAAAGTATCAGAAGAAGATATAAATGGAAATTTGATTAGTTATGAATATGACACAACTTCTGGACTATTAAAAACAATATCCGATAGTTCAAATAGAAAAATAGTTATATATCGAAATCCAAAGGGCAAAATAATTTCAATAGAAGCTCCTGAACAAACATTAATTCAGTTTGCCTATAATTCAAATGAACTCCTTTCTTCTGTAATTGATGCAAAAGGTGATGCTGTTAGATATGAATATAATGGAACTTTGCTTACAAAAATCATTAAACCAGATAATAGTTTCTTAAAATATGAATATGACAATCAGAATAGAATAATTTATACACAGGATGAAGAAGGCAATAGAGAATATTTTACATATGATTCAGCTCTTAAACTTACACAATATACAAATCCTGCAGGGCATGTTATTAAACACTATCATGATGACAGATACAGACAGATAAAAAATGAATATGAAGATGGAACTGAAGAAAGTTATGCTTATGATGAGTATGATAATCTTATAAAATTTACAGATAGACGTGGAAATCAGACATCATATACTTACGATGAAAGAAAGAATAAACTATCTCAAACAGATGCTGATGGAATAACACAAAAATGGACATATAATGAATTCAATAAAGTTACGACATATAAAGCAAAGAATAATAGCCTAACAACTTATAATTATAATTCTCTGGGAAATTTAATATCTGTTATATATCCAGATGGAACAAGCGAAAATTATACATATGACAGTCATGGACGTGTAATTTCACATACAGATTGTAATGGTGGAACAGAATATTATGAATATTATGCAACGGGCAATTTAAAACAGAAAACAGACGCCAATAATAATTCCACATTATATGAATATGATGAACTTGGAAGAGTAACCAAATCAATTAATCCTGAACTAAAAACTATTCAAAATGTATATTATAAAGATGGACAGTTAAAATCAAAAACAGATAGTTATGGCAACTCAGAATTCTTTGAATACAATGAAAGAAAAGATCTGGTAAAGCATATAGATTATGAAGGAAATGAAATCCGGTATGTATATAATCGTAAACACGAAGTAATACGAATCATCGATGCAGAGGGAATTGTAAAAGGCTTTGAATATACACCAGATGGAAAAGTAAAACTTGAGAAAAAAGGAAAACTTCTTGATAAGTATCTAATTTCAAATCCTGTGGATAATGAAAGTGAAAAGCAACTTTACATTATGACAGTAGGAGAAGTTATTGAGTTAGTCGAAAGTGGAGAAGCTGATGATGCAGTAGAAAAAAGACTTGCTTTCTTAAAAAGTCTTAATTCGAAACTTAATCTTGATGATGTTAGTGATGGGGTTGCCTGGCTCATTCATACATCTTATGAATATGATGAAAACGGCTATGTAAAACATACAAAGAATTTAGAAACTGAAGAAGAAATCTTAACAAAATATGACAGCCTGGGTAATCTTGAATGGAAACAGGATGCAGAAGAAAATAAAGAATTCTTTAGTTATGATTCCATGAACCGATTACAGAATTATACAGATTCCTATGGTAATTCAGAATATTTTGGTTATGACAAAATGGGAAATCTGAATTGGCATAAAGATAAAAATGGAAATGAAAGAAGCTGGGAATATAATATTATGAACCGGCTCGAAATAATAATAGATGCAGAGAATAACGAAACACAGCAAATATTTGACTCATGTGGAAGACTTATTAAAAAAATCGATGCATTAGGAAACAAAACAGAATATGATTATGACAAATGTGGCAATTTAATATCACAAAAAGATGCCAACGGTTACATAACAAAATATGGGTATGACAAGAGTGGATTACTAGTTTCTATTACAGATGCAAGAAATAATACAACTTATAAAGGTTATGATAAAAATGGAAGATTAATTTCTGAAACAGATGCAGATGGTAATTCTAAATTCTATACATTAAATAAAAATGGTGTTGTAATTGCTATAAAAGACAGACTGGATAATGAATGGCTATATGAGCTTGATACAAATGGAAAAACAGTAAAAGCCACAGATCCATATGGTGCAGAAACAAGATATGAGTATGACATCAATGGTAATGTCTGTCGCGTAACAGATGCACTGAACTTTGCCTCTTTTATAGAATATGATGTGAAAGGTCGTGTTCTGAATAAAATTGATGCATTAAGTAATGTAACAAAATATGAATATGATAAAAATGGAAATCTCCGTTATGAAACTGATGGCGAAGGAAGAGTTACAGAATATAAATATGATGAATTAAATCGTCTGATAGAAACTGTTAGCTCTGGTGGTGATTCTGTACAATACAAATATGACAATGAAAAAAATGTTACAGAGTTTATAGATGCTAAAGGTGAATCATATAAATATTTGTATGATTCATGTGGAAGAAAAATTGAAGAAACTGACAGGCTTGGAAACAAACAGAAGTATGAATATGATGCTGTAGGAAATCTAATTACAAAAATCGACTTTAACGGGGCTAAAACAAATTATAAGTATGATAAAACTGGTCATCAGATTAAAGTTGAATTTGAAGATGGCAGCAGTAAAGCTTTCAGTTATGATAAAGTATATAATCTTATAACTGCAGAAAATGGAGTCAGAAGTAATAGCTATTCATATGATAATCAGAATCGTATGATAACAAGTAAAGATAATGATATTGGCCAGACAATAAAATATGAATATGATGCAGAAGGTCGTAGAACTAAAATAACTTATCTGGAAGGAAAACGCTATCAAAAATATATTTGGGGTAAAACAGGAAAATTACTTTCAGTAAGAGATAAAGAAGGAAACATCACAGTTTATAGTTATGATAAACTTGGTAGAGAAACTGGCGTTGAATATCCAAATCATGTAAAGGAATCAAGAAAATACGATGCCTCAGGTCGTCTTGTAATGGTAAAAGCAGAGTTACATGGAGCTGTTCTTGGAGCAGAAAGCTATGTATACGATAATTCTGGTAAACGGCTATTTACAGTAAATGAAGGTGGAAAACTAGAAGCCTATACTTATGATGAAAACGGTCGAGTAAACAATGTTTTATACAGTTTCGCTGGTGGAAAAATTTCCAACGACTATGAAGAAAGACTGGAATATGGTCTGTTCCCAGAGTATAAATCAATTGATGATTATACTGATTCAGTTTTGTTAGATTTTGACTTCCCGGAAACATTGGATATAAATAAAGAAGATTTAATAGAAGCAATTCGAAATATTCTTAACTCTAAAAAAGATGTTTATGAAGGCTTTACTGGCAAAAAACTATCCGGTCATGGAACCTGGTGTATTAAACCAGAAGATATAAAGAACTTTGGAAAGTTTATGAGTCCTTCAGGTCGTGAACGCCAGATGCTTGAAGCAGCTTTGGCAAGAATTGTAAATGGAAAAGGTGTATATGGTGGACAAAGCCTTGTATGGGCAGAGAACTATAAATATGATGAAAATGGAAACAGAATTTCTAAAACAAATGGCTGGGGAACATTAAATTATGAGTATGATGCAGAAAATCGCTTAGTAAAAGCTGGAGAACGCACATATACATATGATTTAAATGGAAATCTGATTCAGGAAAATCTTGGAAAAATTGCTACAGCCTATGATTACAATGCAGAAAATCGTGTAGTAGATGTAAATACTCAGGTACAGGGTATGATAGGACACTGGTGTGGCTGGGGTTACTGGGCAGTATATGGACGACAGGAACTTAAAAGCGGTGTTCGATATGAATACGATGCATTAGGCCGCCGAGTTACCCGGGCAGAATATACAACAACAAAATCAAGCTTTTACGGCTGGCAGCGACAATGGACAAGTTCGACTGTAACAGAAAGCCAGTATGACGGACTTGGAATGAATGTGTTGCAGGAGTTTAATGATACCGATTATCATCCGGATTACGGAATGCCATGGGCACCATGGTTCGGCTTTAGTTATATAAGACCTCTGTGGGGTTATTATGCACCGTTTACATTCGGCCGCTGGGATATGTATGTTCCGGCAGGAAAATATACCCCGGTTAGTGAATATATTTATGGAAATAACCTTGTAAGTCGCAGCGACTATGACGAAAAGTATGCCTGGAGCGGAAGATTTACTGGAACAGAATATTACACAACCGACATCCTTGGAAGTGTTATGCTGACAACTGATTCACTAGGACGTGTATCAAACCGCTATAATTACGATGCCTACGGAACCAACTATACCGGTTCGTTCAGCGGCAAAAACAAAATCGGCTACAACAGCAAACACTACGATACCGGGACCGGCTGGTACAACTACGGTTATCGCGATTACGATTCAAAACTGGGCCGTTTCACAACCCAAGATCCAATCCGCGATGGAATGAACTGGTACGCTTATTGTGGCGGAGATCCGATAAATCTTATTGATTTGTGGGGGTTGTTTACTGAAAGTGATCTTAATCTGGCTGGAGTTCCTTCTCAGTATAGAGATTTGTTAATAGCACAATATAACAATAGTCATTTATTAGGATCTGGTGAGCAATTAGCATCAAATATGGAAGCTTTGGTAGGGTCAAATTATGTTTGGGGTGGAAATTCTCCTGAAGATGGTGGTATGGATTGCTCTGGTTCATTAATTTATGGTATTAATCAGATGGGGAATAATGTTTCTGATCAAACTGCTGCTCAATTATATAATCTTACAAGTTCAGTAAGTGGAGAAATTCAACCAGGTGATTTACGATTTTTATCTGATAGTAATGGCAATATTAATCATGTTCAGACTATTGTGGGGGAAGATGGATCAAGGGTAAATGCAACCGGTGGTCCTGAAAATACAATTGATAATCCTGGAACTATTGAATTATTACCAGGTCCATTACCTAATTCAGGAGAAATCCGAAGATTAAATTTTAGATAAGGAAATAAAATGAAAAAGAATTTTTTATTGTTAATAACATTATTTGTTATAATAATAAACTGCAATGCAAATGAAAAAAAAGAAAGTTATTTACAATCTTTCTTTGCTGATAATCAGTATAAAACAGATTATTATAATTTTAATGATTTAAATATATGTTTTTCATATATTTATGCTAAAAATTCTAGTGCAATAATAAATAAGGGTGTATTTTATTATTATTTAGAAAATAAAATATATCCTGTATTAATTATTGAAAATGAAAAGATTTTCAATAATTCAAAATTACTGTTTCAAGGCATGATACAAACACAAAAATTTTATGGATATAAAGTAAAAGTTATAGAAAAAAATAAATGTATAACAACAGAATTTTATACAAATGAAGGAAAAAATGTCACTGACGGTCCTACATTTCTATGGAATACAAAAAATCAAACATTTTCAATATATGAAGTTGATCGAAGTCAATGGTAATTTTTTAATATATACTTTAGAAAATGAGATAATTTCATGGAAACCTGATTCAGGAAAATCTTGGAAAACTTGCTACAGCCTATGATTACAATGCAGAAATCGTGTAGTAGGTGTAAATACTCAGGTACAGGGGATGATAGGACACTAGTGTGGTCCTTGGAAGTGTTATGCTGACAACAGATTCACTGGGACGTGTATCAAACCGCTATAATTACGATGCCTACGGAACTAACTACACAGGTTCGTTTAGCGGCAAAAACAAAATTGGCTACAACAGTAAACACTACGATACCGGCACCGGCTGGTACAACTACGGTTACCGCGACTACGATTCAAAACTAGGCCGTTTCACAACCCAGGACCCAATCCGCGATGGAATGAACTGGTATGCTTACTGTGGCGGGGATCCGATTAATTATGTGGATTTGTGGGGATTATTTTCTGAGAGTGATAAATCAACTCGTTATACAGATAATATTATACAATATAGAATTCCGGATGGAAATGGATCGAGAATTGAAAAAAATAGAGCAAAAACAACTGGTATTGTAATTCACTATACAGCAGGTGTTCAAATAGGAAAAGATGGTAAAGAATATGCTCAAACTCCTAAAGAAACAATTGATTATTGGATTGGTGCTGAATCAATAAATGCTCATTTTGTTATTGGTGAAAACGGAGATATATATCAAGCACTTCCGAAACAAGAAATTGGTCAACATGCAGGAAATGGTGGGCCTTATACAATTCAGCCTGGTATAGTTGAAAAATTAGGAGGGCATCCGAATGCAAGAACAGTAGGAATAGAAATGGAAAATATTGATTCCAAGGGAACTATTACTGAACAAACAAAAAATGCAACAATCCAATTAACTGCAGAATTATGTGTTGAATATGGGTTAGATCCACAAAAAGATGTTTATAGGCATTATGATATTACAAATAAGCCTTGTCCAAAAAATTATGTCGACAACCCTGATTCATGGAATGATTTTAAAAATCAAGTTGAAAAAGAAATTAACAAAATAAAAAATAAAATATAGGGAGTTGATATGAAAAATAAATGTTTAAAAATTATTATATTAATTCTGTTATCTTATTTTAATTTAATTAAAATGTTTGCAGGAAGTGATAGCGAAACTTTAAAACAAGATGTTTCTCAAATTAATATTGATAATCCTATTTATTTATTAGGCATAAATGAAGAGAAAGGTATAATAACATATATTAATAGCTTTATTAGTGTAGGAAAAGGTGATATTCGATATAGTTATATTGTTTATGACTTTAAAAATAATAAGGTATTAGAAACTGTTAAGCAGACTTGGATGACAAGATTATATGATGAATATGGAATTATTAATTGGAATGATGAAAAATATTCTGTATTAGCTTATCAAAAGTATATAGAGGATGAGATTAAGCATTTTAATACAGAATATAATTTGATTCCTTATAATCTTAAAGAAACTGGGTATTCAATGGGTGAAGTCAAGCTTATTGAAAGGGAAAAAATAGTAGGCTGGTTTGAGAAAATATCATATAAAATATTTTTTAATATTGGAAATAAAGGTTATTTTTTTGATGAAAAACTTGATATAGTTGATTATGTCAAAAATATAAGTTTATTTAAAGTATATAAATTGAAAGATTATTATATCTTTATACAAAAATTAGCCCATGATACTTTTGAGGATGACGATTATTTTGATTATATAATACATGGAATTAAAAAATGATTAAATAATAAAGAAAGAGTTCTCATTAAAATAATATATGTTGTTTTTGATTTTTATCAAATATCACATTTTATAAATATAAAAGTAAATGAGGAACTATGAAAAAGATTTTATTATTTTGTCTGACAATTTTTATTTCATCACTATTATTTGCACAAGAAGTAATTGATCTCGGCGGTATTGAATCAATAAAGATTGAATCAGTAAAAAAAGATGAACAATTTATTTCAGCAAAAATAGGTACAAAAGAAGGATTTCAGCTTATTTTATCTGCAAAAAAGACAAATGGTGAGGAAAGAATATTAGCTAAGATTGCTCATTTTTCTGCTTATGAAAAATTATGTGAAGATGGAAAATATTATTTTTCCATAGATAATCATTTTTTAAGAAAACAGAAACCAAATTTAACTGCAGAATTATTTGTTCTTGATATTAAAAAAGGAACTATAAATAAAGTTTTAGATTCACTTGCTTTTACTGTTTCAAACGGTGTACAGATTATATAGTTTATAATATTTCAAATAAAAATAAATAATAAAGATTAATATTAAGGTATAATAAAATGAAAAGAATAATGACATTTTATATATTATGTTTTTTTTGTATTAAAAATATATTTTCTGAAAGTTTTATAAAAATTCCAAAAGCAAATAAAGTTAGCATAAAAACTATTAATACAGTTGAAAATAATGATAAAAATACGAGTAATTATAATGCAAAAGATTATCCAAGAATTTCAAAAAATAAAAAAATTTTAATTAATTGTATAAATTTTTATGATCAAAATGAACAATTGTTGGTTTCATGCGATAAAATAGAATTAAATAACATTCAACAAAATATTAATTCAAATGTATTTTTATGTTTACAATATGATAACATATTAAAAACCGAAAAGGAAAATCACTTATATCTATTTGATTTTATAAAGGGAATAAAACAACTAATAGACGTAAATGTAAATAAATATTTATTATCAAATGATGGAAAAAAGATATATTATATTACTAATTTTAACTATAAAGAAAGTTCTAATTTGAATTTTATAATAATTGAAGATAAACAAAAAAGAACTCAAACTATAAATTATAAAAAATTTACTAATGAAATTTGTGATGGTGTAATGATAAAAACAGAAAAAGATATAGTATCTTTATATTTTTATCAGGATGCATGTCTTATTTTAAAACTGTATATTAATTCATATTGTAAAGTTATAAATTATAAACTACCAGAATATGATGAAAAGATTGGTTCTAGTTATATTATAAATCCAGACGGTAGTATAGAATATTTGAACAATTAATGTTTTATAGAGAAGTTCTATTTATATTTACTTCAAAAAAAATATATAAAGTAGAGTTAAATTCTGTACAAAATCAATTATCAAAAGGAAAATAAAATAATGAAAAAATTAATCACAGCTTGTTTTCCAGTAATAATTTTAGTGCTTATAATTTATTCAATTATTGAATTTAAAAATAATATTTTTTCTTTAAAGTTTTTTAAGCAATTGAATAGTATTATTTTATGTATATCAATTCTTTTGTTTTGGAATAATTATAAGTTTTTAGGAATTGCTTTATATAATCTTTGTTTTATTGTTTTAATTATTTTAACATATCTTTCTGGAATCTATTTAAGAAATTCCATTGTAATATTAATTTATTTTATTTTTGATATTTATCAAATATCATATTATAAAAAATTATAATTTTTTATGTGAATTAATTTAATTGAAATCATATTTCTATAAAATTGCCCCATAGAGCGAGAATACCGGCACAATTACATTAATAATAAGAATAATCAGGAAAAGTCCAATTAATATAATAAGTGCCGGTTCAATTAATGCCATGAACTTTGTTGTGTATAAGTCTATTTCATTTTGGAAATAGTTTCGTAGCTGTGAAAAAACGTGTTCAGGTTTACCGGATTTTTCTCCAACCATCATCCATTTAATCATATAATCTGGAAATATTTTTTCATGAATTGCAAAAGCTTCTGAAAGAGATTCTCCTCTTGTGATTCTGTTTTTTACATCCTCAAGCGCTTCTTTATAAGCGCTGTTTGTCAAAACAAATTCAGATTCCTGAATAGAATCTTCAATTGTTATTCCTCCGGAAATTAAGGTTTCCATTGCAAATGAAAAGTGCAGTGTTTCAAGATATGTCAGAAATTTTCCAAATAGAGGAATATGTAAAATAAAGGAGTCTAAAAAGAGTTTGAGTCCTTTGTTCGTTTTTGCAACAATTTTTAAGGTGATGATTGATAAAACAATAATCAGAATAATAATAAAAAATACGATGAATCCTGTTTCCATTCTGGAAATATTCTTTTCAAGAAGAGAAGCAGCTTCTCCACCAAATTCAATAAACATCATTTTTAATTTTGGAAAAACAAAAAAGATCATTGCAATGAAAACTAAAAATGCTGTTATAAGTACAATTAACGGATAGAGCATAGCTCCCATTAATTTATCTTTTAATTTTTTTTGTGTTTCAAGATATAAGCGAAGACGAGGGAAAATCTTTTCTACAGAACCAACTTTATCACCAACAGAAATAATACCGCGGTAAACAGAAGGAAAAATTGTATCCATCTGGTTTACAGCATTTGCAAAGGAAGTTCCTTTTTGAATCTGCTGGTATAATATGTTAGATATATTGTCATTCTTCTTATTTATTAATGAACTAATTTCGAGTGCATCTTTAATAGAAAGTCCGGAGTTTATAAGCTGCTCCATAATTTGAGTAAACTCTAAGACCTTTTTTTCATTTTTCTTAATTCTGGATTTTGAAGATTTTTTATTAATTGGAACTATTTCAAGAGGAATAAAAGAAGAATTTAAAAAAGAGTTTGAAACGTCTTCTGTGGAAACGCCTTCTTTTATTATTGTTGAGATCTTACCTGATTTATCTGAAACAATACACTTATAGCTGTTAATTTAGGTCCTCCTAAAGCATAACTTCACGTTCTGCTTCCTGGCGGGTTGTTAATCCCAATTCAATCTTTTCTTCTGCATCTTCTTTTAAGAACTGCATCTTATTTTTATGAAGATATTTTATTATTTCATTTTGATTGGCACCATGCTCAATAATTTCTTCCAGTCCGGAATCCATTTTTAAGGTTTCGGAAATAACAGTTCGTCCAGAGAATACTTTTTTATTTGGAGCAAGTTTTCGAACAAGACGTTGAGCAATAGCACCTTTTAAAACAGCTGCAATCAGATATGGTTCAATTCCCATATTAATGAGTCGGGGAATTACTGATGCGGCGTCATTTGTATGTAAAGTTGAAAGAACAAGGTGTCCTGTCAAAGCCGCTCGGACAGATAATTCTGCAGTCGCTTTATCACGAATTTCTCCGACCATAATAATGTTAGGGTCCTGACGTAAAACTCTTCGCAAAATTGAATCAAAGCCGAGATTTATCTGTTCATTTATCTGAATCTGATTTACACCATCTACAATAAATTCAACCGGATCTTCAATTGAAACAATTTTGATTTCATCAGATACCAGTTCTTTCATCATTGCATTTAAGGTTGTTGTCTTTCCACTTCCTGTCGGTCCTGTTACAAGAATAAGCCCGTGTGGAATCTTCATCATTTCGCGTATTGTTGAAAGCTGATTAGGATTAAAGCCTAAAAGATCAAGATTGTCAGGAGCAGTGTTAGTTCCCAAAATACGCATTACAATAGATTCTCCACCGGTAACAGGAATAATTGAAACACGGAAATCTATATTTTCACCATTTATCGAAACTGTAATACGTCCATCTTGTGGCTGGCGTTTTTCAAGAATGTTAAGATTTGCCATGATTTTAATACGTGAAGAAACGGCGGCAAATCTTTCGTTTTCTATTGTTTTTACAGTCTGAAGTACACCATCAATTCTGTAGCGGACTTTTGCAACTTTTACTCCAGCTTCAATATGAATGTCGGAAGCCTTCATTCTGATTGCATCAATACAAATGCTGTTAACAAGATTTACTGTTGGAGCATCATTAGCCATCTTATCCAGTAAAGTTGTTTCATCAGCTTGATTATTTAGATTTGATTCAGGGAGATTATTTGCTTCTCCCATTTTATTTCCAATCCAGGAAGAAAGTTCTACAGAATCAATATAAACAAAATTTATATTTCCGGAATGATAGCCTCTGATTGTGGAAATCGTATTTTCACTTGTTTTGTCTGTTATACCTACAGTTATATCATCATCTGAAACTTCAAGAACAATAGCATGATTACGCTCAATAAATTCCATTGAGTACTGTTCATTATCAACAGGTATATTAGAAAATGATTTAATGCTGATTATATCATTGGCGTGCATATTGCTGTCCTAAGAATTTCTGATAATATCGTTCGATGTTAAGTGAGTCATTATCAGAGTTTCCTGTATCCTGAATTAAATGAGGTACTATATAAATAACAATTTCAGTCTTTTCTTTTGATTTAGAAGTATGCTTAAAAAGTCTTCCCAATACTGGAATCTTCCCAAGAACAGGAACACGACTTTCTGTTTCAGAGATATCTTCCTTTATTAATCCACTGATTACAACCGGTTCACCAGACATTGTTCTAACCTGAGTTGTTACAACTCTTTCTGATGTTGAAGGAAGGGTAGTTGAAGTTGATGAGCCACTGTCACTATTTTGTTTAGATACAGTCGCATTTACAGACATGGTAATCATGTTGTCACCAGATACCCAGCCATTAAGTCCAACTATAAGACCAGAAGTAATCTGCTGAGTTGTGCTTGAGCGGGTAGTGGAAGTGCTGTCATAGTTGTATTCAATATAGCGGTACGTATCAGTGTTTTGGAATTTTACTTCCTGACCTGAAAGGGCGGTAAGTGTTGTATCAGTGAATACATTTGCAGTATTGTCTGTAATTCGTGCATTGAGATTTGCAGCAAACTGATATCCGAATTTTGATATGATATCAAAGTTCAGGTTCATTATATTTGAAAGTTCACCATTAAAGATAAAACTTTCATTCCTGTTTTCATTATCTGGATTAAATGTAAAAGTTGGTTTTATTGCAGTAGAAGTTCCGTCTGTGTATTGAATTACCAGAAGCTGATACTTAATTTGTGGCTGAGGTTTATCAATTAAACTCAATTCGTGCTGCAATAATTCCTTGTTTTCTTCTGAACCTGTATAGAATAAAAGGTTTGGAAAACCAGAATCAATAATGTCTTCTTTATTGATTGATGGCGGAATGTTTTTCAAAAGAGTTTCTGCCTGTATGTACTTCAGTTTAATTGGAGTTCCTGTTTTTTTCTTATCGATACTGGCAATAAAATCTGTCAAAATATTTAAAGTTTCCTCTGTACCAGAAGCAAGCAGCGAATTAGTCCCTGGAATTACAACAGGAGGCTGCTGAATCATTTTTGCTGGAATTAAAGAAACTATTTCTTTTGCATTGATATATTTTAAATCAATCTTTTTATATTTCATTCCTCCCATTGGAGTATCAACCTTTTCGATGAAATTTCTTAAAGGTTCAATTTCCTCTTTTGTTCCGGTGAGGAGTAATGCATTATTGTTTTTATCTACCTTCATTACAGAAGATGAAGCAAGTTCAGAAGGAATTAAAGGAGTGATATCCTGAGAAGAAATCCATCTTAAATTGATGATTTCTGTTGTTTTCAATTTACCTGAGATTCCCTTTTTCTGCAGATCAATGATATAAAAAATACCATTCTTTTCTATATAATCAGCATTTCCTTGTTCAAGAATCAAATGAAGCATAGAATGAAAATCTTTATCTGTAAAATATAGATTTTCAAGCTGTGTATCTGCCTGAACAAAGAGAGAGTATTCAACCTGCTCAAGATTAAAAAGCTTAGTGAGAGTTTCAAGGAAACGGCCTTTATCAAGATTAAGGGTATATAATGAACCGTTTTTCTTTAAGGCTGTTCCATTGCTGCTTTTTGAGCCGCCCTGTTTTTCAACATTACGCTTAACATAATAATATGAATCAGCAGTTTCAACAGAATAATCAGGGTATTTTTTTATACAGATTTCAAGAATATCCTGAACTGGAAGATTATCAATATCAAGCGAAATTGAAGCCGAAGGAAGAGTGTCATAAAGAATTGTTTTTCCAATTTTGTCAGACAGTTTTCTCAATACAATTCCAATTTCAATATTGTCTGCTTTAAGTGAAGTAAGACCTGATTCTTTATTATGAGAAATCTTTATTTTTGAGACAGTTATATAATTGTCTTTCTTTTCAAAATAAAGTTTGTAAGTAGATAAAAAGCGTGTAAGAGCATCATCAAGTGAAGACTCTGAAAAATAAAAAGAAGCTTTTCCGGAAACAGTTTCATCTGGAATAATAGAAACGCCGCTGGATTCTGCAAGAACCAGAAGAATATCTGTTATATTCTGGTTATGAAACTCCATGCTTTTAATGTTTTGAGAAAATAAAAATGAAAAAGAAAAAATTAATAAAAGTGATAATACAACTTTCTTCATATATATACATTTTAGAATAGTACAATTAAAAAGTCAAATGACGAGGAAAGTAAGATGCATTTAATAATGGTAACATTGGTTATTTTTTTGTGACATTTGTCATAAAATTTTGTAATATTTTAAAATTCAAGTATAAAATAAAAAAAAATCTATTGATAATAAAAAAAGTTATGCTATGATAAATTAATTATAAAAAATTAATTAAAAAATGGATTTAAAAACATGAAAAAAATTATCTCTCTTTTATTTATTCATATTATCATTTTATCGTTTATTTATTCAGCAGAAGTTTTTTTTAGACAGGAAGGTGATTTAGAAGGACTCCCGAATTTATTCGAAAAGTTTCCGAATTTAGAAGAGCTCACATCTTCAATTGATAATCCTCATTATATTCTTGAACTTTCTTGTGAAAACGCAAAGTCTTGTTTTTATAAAGATGGACTTTACTATATAAAAAGTGGAGAAACTATTTTTGTAAATTATAAGCAGGCAGAATTATCAGAATTATATGGAGAAAGTTTAAGTTTGTATAACTCATCATATACTTATTTAAAAATACAAAGAGAATTTGATACAATGAGGTGTGGTGAAGAGATTTTTAATAATTCCTTTACGATTGATCAAGATTATTCATATATAATTACTTTATGTTGTGGCTATATACAATATGGAACGTCAATTTTACCTAAAGAATTAATAAAAGTAAAAATTCAGGCAGATTCAACACCTCCTTCACAGCCATTATTAAGGGAAACTGCTTCAGATTATTATGTAAGCAATTCTAACTTAATTATACGGCCCTATGGCAGTGAAGATGCAGATTCTGGTTTTGCATATTATGATTATGATTATTATGATTATAAGTTAGGGTATAAAAGTAAATCTATTCTACTTAATTGTAGATGGGATAATGACACTCTTTATATACAGACGGATGAAAATCAAGATTATAAAGGTGTAATTGAACTCAAAGCTGTAGATAATGTGGGTAATTTTTCAACAACGCTTGTTCAAATATTAATTGATAAAACAGCTCCTGTAATTAGTGCCGACAAACCTGAAAATACATGGACTAACGAAGATATAACAGTAAATATAATAGATGCAACGTCTAGTGTATATGGTGAGTGCATAAATGAAAGTAGGAGACATAGTTATGAAAAAATATCCTTCGATAATAACCAGGCTGTTATAAACGAACCAGGTTGTTGGCATATATATGCTACAGATGGAGTTAAAAATAGTGCAGAAGCAATATTTTTAGTGGATAAAACTCTGCCATATATTATAATTGATGGAGTGGATGAAAGCCAATATTCCTATTACTTGGAAAGTTCCTATTGGAAGGACACATGGAACAGAGAGTTCTCTGCGCCAGGTCACTTTGGAGGACCCTCCCCTAAAACACATTGTTCAATTTGGGGAATGGATGATGATTCTGGAATATCAAGTTTATCAATAACAAAGGATGGAATAACAACAGTACTTGATACAGTAGTAACTCAGACACAGGAAATTGATGGATATTTTAATTATATTCTTCAATTTGATCCAAGAATCGAATATAAAATTGAAGAAAGTGGAGAATATATAATACGAGCAACAGATATAGCCGGTAATTCAAAAGAAATTACTCTTCGTATAGATGCTGTTCCTCCTGAAATACAATGGCCAGAAGAACCATTCACTAATTTTTCTTACATTGAAAAAGACGAAACAAAATATCTTGATTGTTTTTATGTAAATAGTGTAGTAAAAGATAATCTTTCTGGAGTTGACATTATTGATCTTGCGGTTATAGATCCTAATAACGCTATATTTGGAGGCAATTGGGAACGTTTAGACGAAAAAGTAAAGGTAAGAAATATATCGGGACTTATTCCTGTTTATTGGAAAAGAAGAGTGAACCAAGAACCTAATATAATAAGAAAGACTGATTATGAAATAAAATGTGTAACTGATGCTAAGGATAACGCGGGCAATCACTCCGAATCCATTCCACTATCACTTACCCTTCCTAGAATAATTAACATTAAGCCTGTCGAAAAGGATGACAAACAACTTAATATCAGACGAAGTTATATAACAGAAGATGGGTATACTAAAGTTGGACTTATTATTAACAATATTAATTTTGATTTATATAAAGAAATTATATTAAAGCGTACTTTCCTTGGAGATCAAAAAGATGGAGAGTCTGAGAGAATTATTCTGACTTATGAAGATTATAAAGCAAAATTCGCCAATAATGTTGATGAAAAAATAATAAAAGAAAAATGGGAAGCAGCAGAAAAAACAATTATTACGAAAAATGATGTTAGAGAAGTTGTTATTGATGGGCAGAGTTACTGGTACTATGAAGATAAAATAGAAACTTCAAGTGGTCTAGGTCATAGAGGAATTCGATATCAACCGGAATGGACTTGGAAAGCATTGGATATAACTGAAAGAGGAAACTATTCCGTAATAGATAAAACTGCTAATGCTCCAGGAAATGTAAAAATCAGGATACAGGGAACAAATGAAGATGGCTCAGAAAAAAGATATATGGTTCTTGATTCAAATGGTAATAAAATTGAAAACGAATGTGATAAAGATTTTTTAGTTCCGGAAAGTGGTTTAATAGGTATTGCTTTTAAGATTGAAGATGATGATTTTGATGATTATAGTGTTCAAACTACTGAAGTTATAAAAGTTTCTTTCGATGGACAAGAATCTGAAATTACTGTGGCAAGTGAAAATCCTGTTTCTGAGGGATATATAGAGAAAATCTCTGTAAATAATAAAGTTAATCTCGAATCAAGATATACAAAAAATTCTGATTACTCAGATGGCTGGCATGAATTTGAAAATTCAGAAATAAAACTTTATTACAATAAACCATATAACATGAAAATTACAATGACAGAAGGGTGTAAAGGTAATAATGGAGCCTTTAAGGATGTAACAGAAAGTGGTGTTATTAGTTTACAAGCAAGTGGTTCTGATTTTGGAGGATTTAAGCTTTTAGTAGGAAAAGAGGCTGGATATAACATGGACGGAATTACAGCTCGTCCACATCAAGCAATAAAACTTGGAATAGAAGTAACTTCAAACGATGGAAATCCCTATGAAATAGAATGGGATTTCGGAGATGGTACTACCAAGGAAACAAAAAACGAAATTGTTCATAAATATAAACAATCACCTTATAGAACAGGTAATACTTCTGAATATAAACTTAAAATAAACTTGAAAGAAAAAAATGTTATAAAGACTGCACAAGTAAATGTTTACATAGTAGATACTCAAGTTGGAATTCTCTTAGGAAACGAAGAGTGGATTGGAAAACATCCTGTACTCGGAAAAATTCAAGTTGGAAAAGATACAACATTAACAATCATTGATAATAATGAAAAAAACAATAATCCAACAGAAATACTTTGTATTGGATCTCCAATAGAAGAAAGAAAAGGTGGAATTGAAGTTCTTTATGGTGGTTGTCTAAAAATTAATTGTAAAAATGTAATCATTGGTGAAGGAAAAAATGGAAATGATTTTACTAGAATTCAAACTGAAAAAGAAGGAAGTAATGAAGAAAGTCTTAAATGGGATGGAATAAAAATTCGAAGTGGAGCTTGTAAGTCAGAGATATGTAACGCAACAATTGAATATGCAGTCACAGGAATCGATATAGAAGATAAATCAACAATAAGTATTTCAAATACTGTAATAAAAAATTGTATGAATTATGGAATTGAAAATTCTGGAATAATTAATTCTGCAAATAAAATTGAAATTGATAATTGTGCTAACGGAATAAATATAAAACAAACAGGTTCTGTTTCTGGAGAAAACTTACAAATCAAAAATGTGCAAAATGCCATTGTTTGCAAAGGAAATATTGAAACTAAATCAATAAATCTTAATAACGTAGAAAATTGTAGTTTAGAAGGTAATGGAACAATAAAAACTGATTGTTTTATATCTGATAAATTAAGAAATGGATTAATAATAGAAAAAAATGGAAATCTGTTTGTAAATAACTATATTATGATTAATGAAAGTGAAAGCGGAATACAATGTGAAGGAAGTATTTCAGCAGGTAGTATTAATTTAACAAAAATTAAAAATGTTGGAATAAAACTTTCTGGAAAATTGACAACAAATAGTGAAATCATACTTGAAGGTAATGACGGAATAACAGGATTTGAAAATCTGAAAGGTGCAGAATTCAAAAGTAATAAAAATATTTATGTCTCAGGATTTAAGGAAGGCATTAAAAACTTAGGTAACATAAGAGTGACTGACAAAATTTCCACTGAAAATACTAAAAAATACGGTGTTAGAAATGAAGGTTATATAAAAGCTGGCACTCTTAAAATTTTAACTGAAAATGGAAGAGGTTATATTTGTGGAAGTGGTAGTGAAGCAAACTTTAATAACACTCAAATTAAAGCAGAGGAAATTGGAATTCATTGTATTGGAACAGCCGTTGCAAGTTTTGGAAATACTAATGTAAAAACTGAAACTTATGGAATAAAAACAGACAGAGATAAAAATGGAAGTCCAACAATAAAGTTTCCAAAATGTACTATAGAAAATGCTTTTGTACTATGGTATGACTGGAAAGACGGCGTACTAACAGATGAAGAAATACAGAAAAAAATTGAAAATAAATAATTAAAAAAGGTTTAAAAATATGAAAAAAAATAATAAAAAATTGTTTCAGAAAATAATTATATTGAGTTCTTTAGTACTTGCTGAAGTATTTGGTTTATATGCTTTTATAAAAGAAACTAACAGGAAAAATAGTCTCACAGAAGAATTCATAGAAAATCTAAATAATGTTATTTATAAATCAGAGTTTTTTGCATTCGATGGAAATTTTGAAACCTTTTGGGCTGTAGAATGCGGCAAAAAGGAAGGGGTATTAGAGCAGTATTTTTCAGAAGAAAAAGATATAGATGGAATAAACGCTAATTTGTTCCTTGCAGAAGACTGTAGATTATATGTAATGTGGGAAAAGAATGGAATACTTTTGCCATATGAAAATGGATATATAGAAGGACCTTTTGAAGGCAATAAAGAAATTATCTTTAGTGAAGATATAAGAAAAACAAATCATATCGTTTTTAAGGTTGTAGGCGAAAATGCAGATGAATGCAGAATAAATGAAATCAAAATAAACGAAAGAACAGACTGCAGAAAATATGGAAAGATAACACCTGAAAGCTACAGTTTTAATCAGAAGGAATATATAAACATTAAGCCTGAGCGACTTTGGGATGGTTATGTAAATGAAACCTGGTATGAACCTTTATGGAATATACCAAGTGAAATCTTGCAGACAGAAGAATATACAAGTGGAGTATTTCCAGAGTTTTATGGACATCCGTCAAAGAATGGTGAAATAATTTGGGAACTTGATAGTGTATATAAAATAGAATTACTTAAAGCATATTTTGGAGCTGAATGGCGTAGTATCGCCTTTGAATTCTGGAATGGAGAAAAATGGGTTTCAAAAACAGAACTTGGAAATAACATAGGCAAGGGCTGGCATAGAAAGGAATTAACAAAAACAGTAGAAACAGACAGAATCCGTATTACTTTTCCTCTTGGATGGGAAGGGGCAAGACACATAAATCAGATAGAAGTTTGGGGTGAAGGTGTTTATTCTAATACAGAACGTAAAGTATTATTTGAAAAAGATGAGACAAAAGGAATCTATAGAGCGAGCATCAGCGAAGTTGATATAGCTGGCTTTGAAACAGAAATCCTGACTGAAGGATATGATAACAACGGTGTAAGTCTAAAAATTAATGAAGATATAAAGAAAATAAATACTGCTTCATATACTGACGGCAAAAGAAGTGTATACCGTTTTGAAATAAATGGAGATGAACTTAGAGAAGGAACTCAGTTTATTGAAATCAACACTTATGGAAAAAAACTTGAAAATATACTGATACGTAACAAAGAGAAAAATGGAAGGATAAAACTCGGTGGTTCATACACAGATAAAAATCGTGAAAATTCATATAACCAGAATGAAATCGATAATGAAAAAGAGTTCCTTCTTGATAGAAATTATAGTCTTGAAAAGATTCGTATATATGCAGAGACAGAAAACAATTTGAGAATAGAAAATGAAGATGTCTGGAATTCTTTTATTAATTGTAACTATAACGAAAGAGGCTTTTATGAAGCTGATCTTGGAGGAATTAAAAAGAATAAAATTAAGATTAACAGCGATGGTGAATTTCGCATAAATGAGATTGAACTATATGGAAGTCCTACAGAAGATCTGGATGTTAGTATTGAAATATGGAGTAATCAAAAAAATGCTGGAGAAAAATCATGTCTTTTAGGTTGGATAGGAAATCCTAGAACTATTGTAACTGCAGATGATAGTATTAATCCAAAGCAAGCTGATAATATTTTCTGGATGCCTGTTAAAGACTGCGGCAGAAATTATCTTAAAAAAGACAGACATGAATTAAAAGCTGATCTTTACGGAAAAACAAGTATTTTAAAATATAGAACAAAACAAATTGATGATTCTGATATATATAGAGAAATAATAAAAGACAGTGAACTCGCACTTTCAATAGAATTGCCTTACAATTCTCTGATAACACAAAATGATAAAATCATGATTAGTGGTTGTGTTGGAAACGGGGATGAAATACAACTTGTAATAAACGGAAGCAAAACAGACATAAACTTAGATAGCTATCAGACAGAAATAAAACTTGATGAAGAAACTAATACAATTTCTGTAGTAGCTTTAGATATTACTGGTAGAAAATGTGAAAAGACAATTTCAATAATTAAAGATAGTATAATACCTGAAATACAGATAGTTGAGCCTGTTCAGGATCAATATATAAATACAGGGACTGCAAAGTTTGTCATTGACGGAAAAGAAGAAGATTTATGGTGGCAGTTCAATGATGAAGAATGGGAGAGAGGATATGGACGTTATAAGTATAAAGATTATGAAATCGAAGATGGTTTTTATACTTATAGTATACGTGCAAAGGACCAGGCTGGAAACATAGGAGAAAGAAAGAGTATCGATTTTTGCATAGATAAAACACAACCAGAACATTTTGAAATAAAGCTTGATGTAGAAGGCTGGACAAATAACAATACCCCTGTAGCACAGTTTGAGACGAATGATAAGACAAGTGGAATAGATCACTATGAGTATAAAATAGACGATAATATCTGGCAGGCATGTGAAAGTCCTTTACAACTTGAAAATCTAAATGATGGAAAAAGAATACTGTATGTAAAGGCAATAGACAAAGCTGGAAATATTCGTGAAGAAAACATAAAGATATATGTTGATACAAGTTGTCCTCAAGTTCCAGAAAATTTTAGATTAGCATCAAATAAAAATAGCATTTTTGTAAAATGGATCAATCAAAAAGAGAATCTAATTTTAGATGATGAATTAAATGAACAGGATAATAATATAAGTTATAAAATTGAAAGAAATCCTGAATGGCTGGATGGGAAAATAAAACAAATTACAAATATAGAAAATGGGCAACAAAAATGGGAAGATACAGAAATTATACAATATGAAACTTATAGTTATAGAATATGGGCAGTAGATGAAGCTGGAAACGAAAGTGAAAAAACACAATGGAAAACTATTACAGCAGGTTTCGCTTCTGTAGAAATAGAGGATGGTCCAACTTTTGTAGACTTTGAGGGACTTTCTATAAGTATCCCTGAAAATGCGCTTTCAGATGATATAGTAAAAATTCAGATTCATGAAGTTCCTTTGAGTATTATTACAGATGATTATAGACCTGTTAATCCATTATGCGGAGAAATTTATAGTGTTACTACTGTCAGAAAAAGTGAAAACGGTGAAATAAATTCTGATCATGCAGATCTTAATTTCGATGCAGTTTTGGAAATTGGTTACGATAAAAGTCTTATACCATCAGAATATGATGAAACAGAAATAGCAGTCTTCTATTACGACGATTTATGGGGATGTTGGCTGCCCTTGAGAGACTGTTTCATAGATACTGAAAAAAAAGTTGTTAGATGCAAGACTAATCACTTTACAGAATTTAGTGTTCAAGCAACAGAAAAAACAGTGCTAACAGAAGCAGAGCTTAGAGCAAGCGCCTATAGATTTGATGATAAACAAAATGGAAATCAGGAACTTAATATTTCTGGTGAAGATGGTGGTGTATCAGTAAGATTTGAAGAAATGTTTTTCCCTGGAAAGAATGGACTTGATTTATCTATTCAGAGAATTTACTCTACAGGCAATGCAATTGGAGATACATTTTCTAGTAAAGATGGTAGAGGTATAAATATTGATGGTGAATCTGTTTGGAAGATTACAAACGGATGGAAGATTAATATGCCTTACATGAAATGGAATGGAAATTCCATGGTTGTATATGGAACTGATGGTAATTGTACAACAATGGGGCAGATGTCGGTTATCAGTGCTTCAGATACAACTATAATTATGGAAAACCATGAATACTCTGATTTAACTGTAGAGCTTAATTTTGATAAAACAAATCATTATTTTTTGTGGTGGAAAACAGGCTCTTCATATAAATTTACAGGAGCAACTCTTTATCAGAGTGATGGAAGAAAAATTCGTTATGGAAAAGATGGAAAAGTTCTCTCAATTTCCGACTGTACTGGAAAGAATTCAATAAAGTTTTCATATTTTTCCGACAGTACCCAAATAATAGATAGTTATGATAGAAGCATTATATTTAATTATTCTTATACAAACAAAATATTCAATATCTATAAAAAAAATATAAATAAAATTATAAGTGGAAATTTTGTAGTTGATTATACAATTTATAATAATACACTTACAAATGCTAAAGATGTAGAAGGAAGAGATTGGACATATATCTATGAAAATAAAAAACTTGAAAATGAATACTATCTCAAGTCGGCAAATGATGAGCAAGGAAGAGAATGGGTATACAATTTTTTTAGTAATAATCTGCAATTAGCCAATGATGGGGAAAGTGAACATACAATAACTGAAAAAGATAGGAAAAGAAAGTCAATAAATATTCTTACGGGCGCAACTGGTCCTGGAGTAGGATTTACAAAGTTAGATTATGAAATTACAAATTTTAATTATAGAGATTCAATTATAAGTGATGGTACACTATATCGATATGATGTATATATAGATAAATTATCAGTAACTAATAAAAAAGAATGGAATAGTTATGAAGACTATGAAAAAGAAGTGGATTATCTCAGGAACACAGATGTTAAAATATCGTTTGCAGGACCTGTGGAAAAGAATATATATGTAAAAAAATCACAAATATTTGATGGAAAAACAACTGTAATAACTGAATATGGAACAGAAAGAAAAGAACGTACAAGATTAAGTCAAGCCCCAAAAGCAATTCAAAAAGTTACTGATTATGATTCAAAGGTTTCTGTTTCAAATGATAATATTCAGATTCTTACATATGCAAAAAAAATAAAAGTATATGATGGAATTATTGATGAAACTGTTAATGAACTTTATGAGAAATATAATAAACTTCTTGAGAAGTATAATAAACTTGAACTTCTTGAGGAATTTATTGAAGGAAAATTTTATGAATACGACGAAGATTTTTTAACTGCAAAACATATTCAAAGTATTGAGGAAAAATACCTCATTCAGTCTTGTATAAATGAAATAGACACCAATTTTATGAGAATTACGAAATCAGAAAGTGAGAAAGGTGTAAATAAGAAGACTGATGAATATACTTACGATGCTTATGGAAATATTTTGACAGAAGAACATAAAGTTTATATGCTTAATGGAAACACTTCTATAGAAAGAATTGAAAGAACCTATGAAAATTTGGATTATAGGTATTTAACATCAAGTGTAAGAAAATCCGCTTGGGTTGACATTAATAATGAAAAACAATTTGAATCAAACTCATTTGAAAGTTATAAATACAATGAATATGGACAGATGGTACAAGATTCCAAAGGTCCTGATGAAGATAATGTAAATACTTATATTTACAACTATGGTTTTGATGGACAGATTTCTGAAGTTGTTTCTCCGGAAGGATGTAAAACTCAATATTCATATACATATGATACAGATAAATATAGTACTACAGTTAGTTATATAGATATAGAAGGGCTTTCTGAAAATAAAACTTCAGTAAGTGAAAAATTCATATATGATAAACAAAGTGGAAATCTTGTTGAGTATATTGATCGTGATGGATACATTACTCAAAACAGATATGATAAACTAAACCGATTAACAGAAGTGAGAAAATATCACGAGATTGGTGAATCCGATAAAGATAATAAATGTTCTGTAACAAAAGTCGTATATAATGATCAAGAGCTTACATCAACTGTTACTGATGCACTTGGAGCTGTAACAATAAATACTTTTGATAATCTTGGAAGACTTATAAAAGTTGTAAAATCAGGAAATACAAGTTCTAGCGATGCATTAGAAAACGTTTCCCAAAAGGCTATCACTATTAATCTTGAATATGATAATTATGATCGAGTCATAAAAATGACAGAACCTTCTTATGAAGATTCTTCTTTAGATAATGACTTTATTGGAACTATCTTTACTTATGATTCTCAAAATAGATTATTGCGAAAAGTTGATGCAGATAAGAATATTCTGGAATATATATATGATGATAAAGATTGTAAGGTTACACAAAATGTAAAACGAATTTCAGATAATGAAGAAATTCTTGATGAGAGAAAAGAAATTTATAAGGATTATAATGAAAATATTCTGAAAGAAGTCGTATATTTTACTTCATATGATGAACAAAAGGAAACTCCAAAAGCTGTAACAGCATTATTTGATGGTGCGGGACGTATGGTTTGCGTTATAGATGCAGATGAAAATAAAACACAATATAAGTACAATTATATTGGAAAAGTTTCCGAAATATTATATCCAGATAATACTAAAGAAGTTTATACTTATAATAAGGATGGTAATCTTATAAAAACTGAAAAGATTGGAGATCAACTATCCTCATCTGTTGAATATAAGATAAATGGACTAGGTCAAATTATTGAAGAAACAAGACCTGTCGAAAATGAAAAGTTCCTTTCTGTCCGTTGTAAGTATGATGGTAGAGGAAATAAAATTTCAGAATCAATTTCATATAAAGGAGATTCTTCTGATGTAAAAATTTCTACATTTGTTTATGACTGGAATGGAAAGTTAATTTCTGAAACAGATGGTGAAAATAATACAACATTTTATGAATATGATGCTAATGGAAATATTACTTGTATAACAGATCCTAGACATTTGATAGATTCTTATGAAGCTGAATTTCAAATGAAACTTGAATACGACAGTTTTGGACGTGTTATTAAAGGTTGGCTTCCTCATAATGAAAAAAGAATTGAAGGTTCTTATGCTGACGTATATCTAGCATATGATGCACAAGGAAATTGTATTATTAGACAGGAAAATGAAGATATTATAACCAATTATGATTATACTAGTGCTGGTTTGTTAAAAAAGCAGTCAGTAGACGGATATGAGACAAAATACGAATATAATGGAGCTGGGAAATTAACTAAAGTAATAAATCCAGATAAAACTTGGACTTCTTATTTATATAATACAGCAGGTAAATTGATAAAAGAATATATTAGTGGTGTATCAAATCCAATCAAATATCAGTATGACAAAAGATTTAATATAATAAAAATATTTGATAGAAGTGGAAAAGAAACAGAATATGAATATGATGATATGAATCGTGTTATCAAAGAAAATAAGGAAAATCGATCAACAATATTATTTTCTTATGATGAACTTGGACGTGTTATTTCTGAAACTGATGGTGAGAATAATATTCATACTTATGAATATGATATTCTTGGACGTGTTGTAAAGGAAAAAGTAAATACTGTACCTGAAGCTACAGTAATGTATTATGAATACGATGCACGTGGCAACGTAAAAAAGTTTATTGATGCTGCTGGAACTGTTTTTGAGAGAAAGTATTCAAAGATAGACCTCCTTGAAGAAGAAAACGTTTATGTAAATGAAGATGGTGAGGATGTCCTAAAGGAAACAAGATCGTATAAATATGATGAAACTGGGGCTCTGAAATCTGCTGGTGAAAATGGTAATATTGTTTATTATAACGGTGCTGATTCTGATTACCAGCCTGATGCATATGGAAATACAAGAAAGGAAAGATGGGAAAAGACCGGATTTGAAATGGTTTATTCATATGATAAACTCAATCGACTCATATCAGTACAGACACCAGATAGAAATATAGAGAACTATGAATATAATAAAAATAACCAGATTCAGAAGTTTACAGGAAAGATTAATGGAACTCTTAGTTATGATAAGTCAAAACTTAGTACTATAAATTTTGACTGTGGTTTAGAAAAAACAATTAGTTACAATGATATTGGACTTATTTCAAGTTTTGCATACAGTTTGAAAACTGAAAATCAAACTTTAAATCCAAAAAAGAAAATAATAAATGGTTGTGAATATCTATATGATTCTGATTTAAATATATATGAGCGTAATAATATAGTAACGGGGAAAACAGATTATTTTAAATATGACAAGCTTAATCGATTAGAATCATCAAAACTACAAGGAAGATTTAATAAAAATTATTATGAGATAATTGATAATGAAAATATATTAGAGATAGACCGTGACATAGATGGAATGACATCTGAAAAAACTTCTACACTTAACGGTCAGTTCTTCCCGGCAGAGAAGGTTACCCTTGATGAAAAAGGAAAGTCATTTGTCTATGATTTTACAGAAGAAAAGGAAATTCAGAAGATAGAGCTGTTCAAAACTAATCTTGAAAGAAAGAGCCGAATCCGTGAGCGCGACCTTCACATTTACACAAAACAGAATGAGGCTGACGGCTGGGAAGAGCTTAATCCTGATAATTGGAACTACGTTGTAGATTCAAAGAACCAGAGCATACACCTTAATCTGAAAAATACGCTGAAGACCCAGTTCATTAAAATCCGTACAATCTGGGATGACCGCGATTTAGATAATAATAATGTCTCTGACTATGTGACATTCTCAAATGAAAGCGTACAGAAAATGATAAGAATCTGGACGCTCGATGATAAGAGGAATGAGGCTTACGGCTATGACAAAAACTCTAACAGATTAACTCTTACTGAGAACGGAAATGTAAGAACATACCAGTATTACAAAAATGAAGCAGAAGGCAATACCGCCCGAGTAATGTATGACGGAAAATGGTGGTACACCTATGATGCAAACGGCAACAGAACGGCAAGAGCCAGAACTGCTATCCGGAATGAAAATGAAGTGACACTCGACAAAAACTGTGAATACTGGGAATATGAATGGGATTATCACAACAGACTTATCAAAGTCGAACAGTACAATGCGCCGGATAATGCACAGAACGTAAAAGTAGAATATACTTATGATGCAATGAACCGTAGAATTGAAAGGGTAAGCTATACCAGTGAAACATCTGTCAAAACACAGTACGCCTACGGAAGAAACGGGGCAATAACATACCAGAAGAAAACTGCAGGCAGCTCTGTAACAACCCGAAGTTTCGTATATTTAAATAATCAGATAGCAGGCTTTCTGGATACAGAAGAAGGAACAGAAAGTATAAGATACGCAGTTACAGATATTCAGGGAAGTGTTACCGAGGTCTACGACGAGGATAACAGACTTCTCTGGAAATCCGGCTACACGGCGTTCGGTATTAAGGCTGGCGAGACAACAAACCTGATAGACTTTGATGGCCTTTATACTGGTTGTGACATTGATGCAGAAACAGGCCTTACCTATCACTGGAACCGCTGGCGAAGTGAGGATGGTGAGTCATGGCTTTCTGAAGATCCAATTCGTGACGGACTCAACTGGTATGGTTATGCAGGACAGAATCCTATTAACTGGCAGGATAATACAGGTCTTTCAACAACTCTTGACGATTTTAATTATCAGAAACAAACAGCAGATTCTGATAAGTCAATTGAAAAGCAGCGAGAATATGCACATAATGCAAGGGAATATGCTCTTCAAAATCAAGGACTGACAGATTTAGGAAACGCTATTCATAATAACGAAGAGTTTTTCTATAATTTTCTGGATAGGAGATTTGATGAAACTAATCCATTAAACCAGTTGGATTTAGACAGATTCTTAGGATTTAAGACGAATGCAAAAACTACACAGTCCTGTTTGCTTGCAGCATTATTTAATGCTTATGGAGTAATGCTGAGAAATGGTATAACTGGAGCTCAAATCTTAGAATCAATTTTTGATGATGCCGGTAATTTTAGAAAAGATAGTGATGGAAAGTCTTTTATCAAGATTGAAAAAAGAGGAGACATATATGCTCCATATGTGGATGGCAGTAAACTATGGGCTTTCTCAAATAATATTGGAAAAGTATTAAAGTTAACGAAAGGCGATTTTAGTAAATTTGATCCAAATGATAAAACTCCAGCTTATCTTAATCCAACAAATCCTCAGTCGTTTAATGATATCAAAAACGATATATCTCATCTTAAAAAAAATGGATGGTATGGTATCCTGAAACAAACTGCTACAGTAAACAAGAAAACAATTGATCATTTTGTTTTCGTAACTAACTTAAATATGTATGATTCTTTACCAGCTAACAGACCTAATAAGCCAGATTATACTTATTCAAGGTTTATTAGTATTTATATATCAGTGAGGAAATAATTATGAATAAATTAATAAAACATTTTGTTATCATCCTTATGTTGTTAGAAACGTTTTCTTTAAATGCAAAAGAAATGGTAAAAATTCCTGAAATAACATTTTCCAGGATAGACTCCCAAGGAAATTGTCAGAATGTAACTGTAAGTTCATTTTATATAGATAAATATGATGTTACTATAAATGAATGGGCAGAATATTTAACGAAAAGTAGAGAGTTAGACAGTAAATGGAAACCAAATTACAAATTTAAGGATTATTCTATTGAAGATCAAATAAATAGTATGAAATATTATTTTAGTGATTCTGGTTTTATACCCATAGAAACAATCAGTATTGATATGGAAAGTCCGATTTGGAATTTATACTTTAAAGATGCAATTTGTTACTGTAATTTTTTAAGTGAACAGGAAGGACTGGAACCCTGTTATGAAATTATATGGGATGAATTTGTACCAGAGAAAGTAATCTGGAATCAGGATGCAAATGGGTATAGAATCCCAACAGTTGCGGAATGGCAGGCTGTATCAGAATTATATACAAGAGAACCTGATTATGAGTATTTTCATAAATCAAATGTTTTTAATGATAAAATCGAAAAATCACAAGAAAAAAAACCGAATAAATATGGAGTTGTAGATATCATTGGTAATTGCGGTAAGTTTTTGTGGGATTATTATTACAAAGAAGAACTATATATACCGGCCAATGTAAAGAATCCGACAGGCCCAGACAAATATACACCCGATGAAAGTGCAATTTTTTTTAACGAACCAATTTATGAAGTCAGACTATTATCACGTTATTTTGACCAGAATAATAATACTATTGAGAACTACGCACAAAAGAATTTAGAGCCTTATCCGATAGATCTCGATGTCGGTGCAACTATCCGGCTTTGTCGAAACAAAGAGTAAAAATTTCTGAAATAACATTTTCTCGAACTGCTTTCAAAGGAAATAAACAGGAATATAATATATGAAACGAAAAATCCCTTTATTAATAATTCTATGTCTTATAACAAAATTATTTGCTTTGGAATATAATCAAATAATAACTAGTTTTACACCTTTGGAAGAAGATGAAACTGTAGAATGGGAAATTATAAATAATAAACTCGAGTTTTTTAAATGTACAAAAGAAACTAGAAAAGAATATTTTTCTTTTAAGAATTTTTCAGAACTGGGGAGATGGCAGGTTTCTGGAAATAAAAAAAAATATAATTTATTATGAATGGGAAAAATATGGTGAAATTGATAAGACAGTTTGTTTTTATATTATAGATGGCCTAAAAGGCGAAATCAGATATTTAGCAAATTTACCTGTAGAAGGAATTACAAGTCCTGATTTTAACTATTACCTATATAATAAGGTTGATATAGAAAATAAGAAAATTGATATAATAATTTATAATTTGAATAATTTTAGTAAAAAGGTTATAACCTGGAAACTAAAATCACAAGATTGGATAAATGATCATCCTTATGCTCAGATATTTAGGCTAATAAAGGGGAATAAATTTCATATTTATTTAGTAGGTGAAGGTGGGGGTATTATAGCTGAATCTATATTTTCAACAGATGAAAATATAATTAGCAGTTCATATGAACTAGATAATTACGAAGAAATTGTCCATATTTATGATTTGGAATTTTCAGATTATGAATATGGGCAATAGACTATTATCTAATTGTATTACTCTAATAATGGGAGTTAATTATATGCATGTCCCAGTTGGAGGTTTAAGGCATATTGAAATGTTTGTTTTCCGATTATCCTTCTAGGAAAATTACTGAAGATAAGTTCAAAAATTGGTAATTAGTCTTTTTGAAGTGTTTTATAATTCATATATATTTTTGATGGTGCAACAAATAATAATCTTTAAAATCGTCCAGTCCATTCTCATGCGAACGGGCTGACGAAAGTTTTTTGACAGATGAAACCGATTCAAAACGGCATGGCAATTTGAGTCGTAAAGAAAATACATTTAGAATACGAAAGTGTATTTTCTTTACGAATAATAATAAGAAAAAAAAGGTTAGCGATTGGAGCTGCGCCGAAGGCTTCCGGAGCGAATGAAATGAGCGTAGGAATGGAGCGGAAGAGGAACAGCGGAAAGCGCGCCCGGCTGCGAAGCAGCCGGGAACCTCCTGAAAAAACTTATTCGATAGTGACGGAAAGCTTATAAAGACCGAAAGAAAAGGGGCAGCAGAAACTTCATCTGCTGCATACAAGGTAAATGCGCTCGGTTATGTAACTGAAGAGACAAGGCCTGTCAGCGATGAAAAAACAGTTCTTGTAAGCCGTAAATACGATGGCCGGGGAAACATTCTTTCTGAGTCAGTTTCGTATAAAGATGACAAATCAGATGTAAAAACTACATCATCAGTTTATGACTGGAATGGAAATGTAACTTCACAGACAGACGGTGAAAAAAACACAACAACTTATGAATATGACAACGAAGGAAATCTTACCGGATTAACAGACCCGAGACAGAATGTATCTTCATACAAGGCAGAATTCCAGATAAAGATGGAATACGACAGCTTCGGACGTCTTATAAAAGGCTGGCTTCCTCAAAACGAAAAACGTAACTCTTATACAACAGCTGATGCTTATCTTGTCTATGATGCGCAGGAAACTGCACTTACAGAAAGGAAAATGAAGGTGTAGAAACTGTTTATTCTTATACAAAAGCAGGTCTTATGAAGCAGCAGATTACAGACGAAAATAAAACTTCATATGAATATAATGTTTTCGGAAGAGGAACAAATGTAACAAATCGTGACGGAACATGGACTGCCTCTATTTATGATAAAGTCGGACACTTGCTGTATGAATCTTATTTTGAAGATTAAAATTTCTGCCGATAATAAATTAAATGTCAAAGAAATTATTTTCTATACTTTCATTTTCTCTAATAATTACTTATCTCTTTGCCGAGACCCTCCCAACAAAGCTTCTTGGAATCTGGGAATCAAAAGACCGCTACGTTTTTTTTGAACAGAATGATGAAGATGAGCCTCAACTCGTAGTTGTCCTTAAAGAATATTATGGCTGGTATTATGACCGTGCTGCTGAACCTGCTTCTTATAATGAAAAAGAATCGCGTACAAGAAACATTCCAACTCCCCGTAATGCTGAGCATATTTACATTCAGAATATAGATACAAAAGAAACTGAAAACTCGCTTTACGGAGCTTTGGATCTTAAATATTCCAACTGGCAGAAAAATACAATTCCGTTCTTTATGCTTGAGGATTCAATATATCTGAAATATTTTGTACTCGATGAGCGAGAAGTTTCTGAAGAAAACGGAAGCCTGATGACTTCTGAAAATCAGAATGCATCTTATAAATTCTACCGCGGAATTGCTCCATCAAAAGGATTTATGATTAGTCCGCAGTCACTTCCAAAAGACATCACCGGCTTAATAATAGATGGTGAAAAACTTTATGATGTCCGTTACTGGCAGACTGATATGGATTATTCAACTGATTATATTACTTTTGAATACAAGGATGATTCATATACAATTCCAAAACATCTTCGCAGTTGTGAGACAAATTACAGCTGTGTTTCCGGACGTAGTAAGAAAGTGAGAAATGCTGTTAAGCCTTTTGAATATAAATCTGAAGATTATATTTTTAATGATAATCAGAAAGTATTTACTAAAAATGAAGAACCGTATTTAAAGAGGCTTGCAGACCATTCGACTTTTGAAGATTTAATGAAACTTGTAAAAGACGCTAATTCCCGTCGTAAGCCTGATCCGCCAGCCTTATTTCCTGAAAATGATTTAGACTGGCACTGGGACTTAATTGATATGCTTGAAAAAGATAATACAATTATTCAGCAGGTGAGGGCTCGGCAGAAGGCTTTTGGGACGCGTGGGCGCGATTAGTTTTTTTCTCAAGAACTGCAAAAAGTCTTTCCAGACGTGGAACGTTATACCTTAAAATCATAAGTGGAAGAATACTTAAGATTGAATTGGCAATAACTGCAGGTAAAATGAACCTTAAAGAAATCAAACGTGGAAAAAAAAGCATCAGGACAAAGCCTAAAATGAAATTCCAGAGATGAACCTGAACTCCATAATTACATTCCATAATGAATCTTGAAATATATTCCGGATCATTCGGGTTAGAAACTTTTTTCTTACTGAAGCTTGTAAACATTCCAAGTTCAAGTACATGATCCTTCCAGTATTTTATTCCAAGCAGTTCATAAAATTTACATTCTTTTTTTCCAACATGATGGAATTTAACATCTTTTGTAAACCATTTTTCGGGTAAAGCTCGTCGAACAAAGGTAGCTGAAATTCCATCCCATGCAACAACCAGAAACGGCAGCATCAAAGTAAGAAGGGAAATCTTGAGTAATGACATATCTACCGGGAACCAGAAAAAGTTTCCACAGAAAACCAGAATCATTGTAAGTCCAATTACAAGAATGTATAGAAGCATTTTATCCCCCAGTAGATATCAGAATCAGTTATTTTCAGAATTTTCGCATGAGTAAGTAAGAGGAATTCCATAAGTGGTTTCGTAAACTTCTTTCCATGCAGCATAGTTCTTATCTCTTAACATTTCCATGTTTTCTTTTGCGGATTTATTCGGATCAGGATAAATTGCAGGAAGGAAATGAAGAGTATATTCCTGAATTGGGAAACCGTCGCCGCCAATCTTATCTGAATCATTCATAGTGATAAAAATTGGAAGAACTGGTACGTTGCTTTCTACAGAGAACTTAAAGGCGCCAACTGTAAGAGGGCGGGGCTTTCTGTAATTCCACCACATTCCCTGTTCTGCATAAACAAGAACTTTTTCTCCTCTTTCAAGAAGAACTTTCATAGCAGCCATAAAATTTTTCATTGTAGAAAAATTAGCGCTCAGAGGAAGTGTATTACAGTGGCGGAAGAAAAAGCCGTAAAGTCCAGGAAAGTTTGTGTAGTTTCCTTCGCGGATTACCTTATATAAAGCTCTTCCATTCTTATAATACAGATATGGGAATAATGCATAATGAATTGCAAAGTTATCAAAAGGATTGAAATGATTACAAGTCAGAACAGCTCCTGAATCTTTAATTGCCTCATAATTTTCAATGCCTTTGATTTCTTTAATAATCATCTGGCCTGTTTTAACAAGCTTCTTAATAAAATGAATTGCAACGATATTTACAAATAATGTTGCAATTTTATTTTTCAGCTTTTTATTAAGATAATCAACTTTGTCTGGGGTAAGAGGAATTGTTGGAGGATCTTCTTCAACATCTTTTGACCACCAGCCTTTTTTCTCGTATTCTTCAATACGTGCTAATACTTCGAGTCTGCCTTTGTCTTTCTCAATCATTTTTTTCGCCTGAAAATACTTGCATTTATTATTAATCTGAATCTGATGATTATGCCGATTCTTTTGAAGAAGCGTACCCAGAATCCTTTCTTTCCACTGGTTTTATAGTAGTTGTTTGGATCGTCTGCATCATCCTGTGCCATCTTTGAAAGATTTTCCATAAGAAGTTCATCTTTCTTCTTATCTTCTTCGGTTCGGGAATCTCTCATTGTAATAAGACGTTCGTAGAAGTCTGTCATTTTTGCATATTTCCAGAAATGCTCTTCGTAAAGAACATCTTTATACTTCCATGGTCTCCAGTTTATTTTCCAGTGAATGATTTTCAAATCTTTATCATCAAAAGCATCATTCTTATATGAAGTCTTATTCCAGCCAAGGCTGATTTTCTTTACATTTCCTTTACAGAGAACATTAAGATAATCTTCATCCTGAACAACACGGAAAGTGTAGCGGTTCAAAAGATCAACAAAGCGTTCTGCAATGAACTTGTTTCTCCAGCGGCGACAGTTAATAAGAAGAATACCTGCATTGAAATATTCCTTGCGGTTAATACCGTCGGCCTGTTCAACATAATTTCCGAATACTTCGAAGGTCTGCATTACTTCTTCCTGTGCTGCAGCAACGTAATATCCGTGAATCTGTGTGTTATAAAGTTCACTTACATCGCCAAGAATTGTAATATCACAGTCGAGATACAAAACCTTATCATACTGAGGGAAAAGGTTTGGAATAAAGATTCTGTAATAAGTTTCTTTTGAATAGTAATCACGAAGATGGAACATGTCCTGAACTTTATCGAGCTCTTTAGAAAGCTGCACAAATTCGATGGAACAATTTTCCTGTTTGTGTTTTTTTATGCTGTTCATATTCTCTTCTGAAAGATGAGAAGTCAGAACATAAATCTTGTAAAAGTTTTCTTTTGATGCATTATCAAGTAAAGATGCAAGTGCAACAGTTAAAAATGGAACGTAATTATCATCTGTAGCAAAACAGATAGGTATTTTCTGTTTAAAGATTTTTCTGCTCATATCTTTTTAATTTTATTTGATAAAGGTTGATTAGTCAATCTTTATTAGAATAACATTATATATAGAATAAAATTAGATTTTATGTCATAATAAGAAGATTATAAATAATATCATATATATAAGGACGCATTCATGAGTTTCAAACCGGTTGATCCAAAAGTTGACTTTCCTTCACAGGAAGAATCAGTTTTAAAATTCTGGCAGGATAATGACATCTTCAAAAAGTCAGTAAGCCAGAGAGAAGGGGCAGAGGACTTCGTATTCTATGATGGCCCTCCGTTTGCTACAGGACTCCCACACTTCGGACATTTTATTCCATCAACCATTAAAGATATTATTCCACGCTATCAGACAATGAAAGGAAAACGAGTTGAGCGCCGTTTCGGCTGGGACTGCCACGGTCTTCCTGTTGAAAACCTGATTGAAAAAGAACTTGGACTTAATTCTAAGCACGAAATTGAAGCTTTGGGAATTGATAAATTTAACGAAGCTTGTCGTGCATCAGTTCTCAAATATACTTCTGAATGGCGTAAAACCATCACTCGTATGGGACGCTGGGTTGATTTTGATAATGACTATAAAACAATGAACCCAGAGTTCATGGAATCTATCTGGTGGGTTGCTAAATCTCTTTGGGATAAAGGTCTTATTTACGAAGGAAAATATATTCTTCCATATTGTCCACGCTGTTCTACAGTACTTTCTACACATGAACTTGCACAGGGCTATAAGGATGTTCAGGATCAGACTGTAACTGTACGCTTTAAGATTACTAAAGCTCCAGAAGGTGTTAATGATCTTGATATGACAAATGGAAAAACTTACTTCCTTGCATGGACAACAACTCCATGGACATTGCCTTCTAACCTTGGTCTTTGTATGGGACCGGAAATTGACTATGTAAAGATTCTCGATAAGGAAAGCGGAGACTTCTATATTTTTGCTGAAGCTCGTCTTTCTGCATACTACAAGAGCGAAGATGCTTACGAAATCATCTATCGTCACAAGGGTAAGGAATTTATCGGTGCTGAATATGAGCCATTGTTCCCATACTTTGCTAACCTTAAAGATCCTAAAGTTTGTGAAGAAATGAGCGGCCAGAAGTGCGAAAAGGGTGCTTTCCGCATGTTCAATGCTGAGTACGTTTCTACAGAAGACGGTACTGGTATCGTTCATATCGCTCCTGCATTTGGTGAAGAAGATAACAAGGTATTCCGTGGTTCTGGTGTTCCAAACGTTGAACCAATTGACGCTGAATGTAAGTTCACAAAAGAAGTTCCAGATTATCAGGGGCTATTTGTAAAGGATGCTGATAAAGATATTATGAAGCGCCTCAAGGACGAAGGAAAACTCGTTAAGAGAGATTCTGTAGTTCACTCATATCCACACTGCTGGAGATGTGGTTCTCCATTGATTTACCGTGGAATTGGTTCATGGTTCGTTAAGGTAGCTGATTATCACGATGTACTTCTTCGTGCAAACAGCAAAATCAACTGGCAGCCTAACCACATTAAGGAAGGCCGCTTTGGTAAGTGGCTTGCCGGTGCACGCGACTGGGCTGTAAGCCGTAACCGCTACTGGGGTAACCCAATTCCAATCTGGCGCTGTGATGATCCAGACTGTAAGCACACTGTATGTGTAGGAAGCCGTCAGGAACTTAAGGACCTCAGTGGAACTTACCCTGATGATCTTCACAAGCAGTTTGTTGATAAGATTACCTTCAAGTGTCCAAAATGTGGAAAGGGGACAATGCGTCGTATTCCAGAAGTATTTGACTGCTGGTTCGAATCAGGTTCTATGCCTTACGCTCAGGTACACTATCCGTTTGAAAATAAAGAGAAGTTTGAAAAGAACTTCCCTGCAAACTTCATTTCCGAAGGTCTCGACCAGACACGCGGATGGTTCTATACACTTACAGTTCTTGCTGCTCAGCTTTTTGATAAGCCTGCTTTCGAAAACTGTATCGTAAACGGTATCGTACTTGCTGAAGACGGACGCAAGATGTCTAAGTCTTTGCGCAATTATACAGACCCAGTAGAAGCTATCAACAAGTTTGGTGCTGATGCAATTCGTCTCTTCCTTATGCACTCTGCTGTAGTTAAGGCTGATGAAATCCGCTACTCAGATGCTGGTGTTCGTGACGTACTTAAGTCTATCATCATCCCTTGGTGGAACTCTTATTCATTCTTTGTTACTTATGCAAATATTGATAATGTAACTCCAACAGGTCACATGTTTGATTCAAAGCTTCCATCTAATCCTCTTGATGCATGGTTGCTTTCTATTACACAAAAGCTCATTGCAGATGTAAGTGCTGCATTGGATAACTATGATCTTTCTGGTTCTATCGATCCAATCGTAAACTTCATCGACGAACTTAATAACTGGTATATCCGCCGCAGCCGCCGTCGCTTCTGGAAATCAGAAAACGACAACGACAAGACAGAAGCATACGAATCACTTTATATCGCTCTTAAGACTCTTACACAGGTTGCTGCACCATTTGTTCCATTTATTACAGAAGAAATGTTCCAGAACCTTAAGACAAGCGAAGACAAGGAATCAGTTCACCTCTGTGATTATCCAACACCTAACAAGGCATGGATCAACGAAGAACTTGAGTTCAAGATGACAACTGTACAGAAGGCCGTTTCTATGGGACACAGCCTCCGAAACCAGTTCAATCTCAAGAACCGTCAGCCACTTGCAAGTGTTGCTCTCGTAACACGCAACCCAAGCGAAAAGACTGTACTTTCAGAAATGCAGGATACAATTGCAGAAGAGCTTAATGTTAAGAAGGTTGAATTCCACGACCGCGAAGACGAGCTTGTTGAGTACAAGGCAAAGGCTAACTTCAAGGTTCTTGGTAAGGAACTCGGACCTCTTATGAAGCAGGCTGCCGGAATTATCCAGACTCTTTCTAACGAACAGATTCAGTCAATTCTTGAAGGAACTAAGCTTTCTATTGATGTTGCCGGAACAACAGTTGAACTCAACGAAGAGAAGGTAATTGTAGAACGCTTTGAAAAAGATGACCTTAAGGTTTTGAATGACGGAACTCTTACAGTTGGTCTTGATTCTAAGATTACAGACGAACTTAAGAAAGAAGGTTATGTACGTGACCTTATCCGCGGTATTCAGAACCAGCGTAAGGAAAACGGTTACAATGTAACTGATAGAATTACTCTTGAGCTTGGCGGAGACGCTGATCTCGAAGCTGCTTATAAGATGTTTGCAGACTTTATTTCCGGAGAAACTCTTGCAGAAAAAACAAGCTGGAACTCAAGTCTTACAGGCGCTTATGAAGTAGAAGCTGATGATAAGAAATGGAGTTTCAAGATTGAAAAAGCATAATTTGAGATCCCGAAAGCTTTTCGGGATGACAAGTATTTTGCTAGTTCTCCTGCTTGCAGGCTGTAAATCTGCACCTGCAGGCAGACCTGTTGATGCTCTGGAATTGATTGATGACCAGAGTGCCTTTTATATCGCAGTACCTAAGGAAGCTGATAATATTCTTATAGAACGTATTATCACAGGCTTTTACAAAGATGCTACAGAATCTGATGCAAAAATGATTGCAGATCACGTAAACAAAATTTACTGTGGTCTCAATCGTTCAAAGCATGAAACAGAGGTTCAGGCATCTGTTGAAGGTAGTATACCATCATCATTCATTCCTAAAGTTTTGAATGCAAAAAAAGGCTGGGTTGTAAATGATTTTACTCCTGCTGAAAGTCTGAATAAATACAAGGTTTACACTGGCCCCGTTGAAATGACTTTCCCTTCACCAAAGATTGCCTGTATTGGACGTGGCCTTGAAGGTATGCTGACTAAATATGATAGATTAGCAGCACTGCCTGCAGATGATACAACGGAATTGTATTCTGATCTTGATGAAGAGCTTACTTCATATCTCAAAGGTGCAGAAAATGAAATCCGCTTTTTTGCGAATAAACCTCAGTCATTCCTTACAATTCTTACAGGTGCTCAGCTTGATCTTAAGTTAATTGATGTAAAAGGAAATTTTACAACTGATCCAAAACATCCAAATCAGTATTTTCTTGATTTAGATTTCCGATTTAAAAACGGAACCTTCCTAAAGGCCGGAAGAACACTTTTAATTCTTGCATTTGGACTTACTAATTCTCAGGAAGAAATTATCGGAGACAGTGAACTAATTATAAATGATATCAGAATAGATAAACAGCAGTTGTATAAACTGCTGTCGTTATAATCGGCCGTACGCGGCCTTACTCAGGAGCATTAAAATGGCAGGAGACAATAAGATTATTCTTAAAGCAGAGGATTTGGACGGATATCTTACTTCAGAAGATATGGCCGATTTGAAACACCTTGAAGTTATGTTCAAGGAAACTATGAAATCCTTTGAACCAAAAGATGAAGAAAAAATAATTGAAGGCTATGATAAGCTTGGTCACGAAATGCAAAATATCTGTGCTAAGCATCCTAATATTAAGGTTTACTCTTTTGTAACAGAAGAGGGTGCTCATGCTGAATGTTCTCGTGTAATTTCTAAGCTCCGCGACGAGCGCACAGACCATCAGGAGTTTATGTACTACAGCCAGCGTGCATACGAAATGCTTTTCCGCATGGCTTATACAGACCAGCACTCTGACAAGAAAGGCCACATTGTTGTAAAGACTCCGGTTACTTTCCCTGTTCAGAACTATGCTGTTCATAAGATTCCAGACATTGATCACAAAATTGAAAACACTGTAATGTGCGTTATGCTCCGCGGTGCTCTTCTTCCAAGTATGATTATGTCTAAGGAAATTCAGGAATATTCAAGCCACGGATACAAAACTCCATTTGCACTTTTCAAAATCAGCCGTAACGATACAAAGAATGAAGCTGATATGGAATACATTATGGACCTCAATAAATCATTCTTCAACCTCGACCAGCTCGACGGTAAAGATTTGATTTTTGCTGATCCTATGAATGCTACTGGTGGTTCTCTTGTAACTGTTGTTAAGTACCTTCAGAGCCAGGGCGTTCGTCCAAAGTCAATTGCTTTCTTTAATACAATTTCAACACTTAAGGGAAGTATCCGTGTAACTCGTGCTCTTGAAAACTGTACATGTTACACACTCTGGATGGACCCTGTAATGAACGAAAAAGCTTACATTATGCCAGGACTTGGTGATGCAGGTGACCGCTTGAACGGCTGCGATACAAAAGATGCACCACGTAACATGATTCAGTTGATTGCTGATTATGGTCATAACATTTCCGGACTTTATAAATCTCAGCTTTATGAAATTGAAAAAATCGTTCTGGGCTAAGTTTACTTCTATAGCTGCAACAATAATTTTTGCCTCATGTACAACGACAAATCTCTCTGTTCCGGTTCCGGGGCAGGAGGGGATAAAAACTCGTAATATTTATGCTGAATATTATAATCTTGGTGAGTCGTATTATGAACTCGAAGATTATAAAAAAGCAGCAGAATATTATGAACTTGCAATGCGAAAAAAAGAACAGTATTGGGCTGCATATTATAAACTTGCAAAATGTTATGTGTACAGTTCAGACTGGGCTAATGCTCTTCCAATGTATAAAACAATTCTGGAACGGGATCCAGAAAACTCTTCAATAAAAGCAAGTCTCGCATATATATATTCTATGCAGGGAGATTTCAAGAACTCTGTAATTGTATATGAAGAGCTTCTTGCTGTTCAACCAGATAATCAGCAATATTTAGAAAACTACCTTGCAGTGCTGATTGCAGATAATAAGAAGTTTGAAACAAAAAATGCACAGAAGTTTACAGAAGCTTATGAAACTCTGAAAACAGAATATCCGGACAATAAAAATCTTAAAACTTTTGAAGATAAGTACAAAGAACTTATGAAGATTCAGGAAGAGAAACCGGAAAATAAAGAAACTCCAGATGTTCCTGAAGCTCCTAAGCCTGATTCTGCTCCATAAGCTTTCGGTACTTTTCTGAATCTACACGGAAAGCAATTACCGGAGAATCTGCATCTGAATGTTCGATTGACTGTTCTGCTTCAAGTAACAGACGGTCTCCTCCAACCATTCGGATTGAACGTGAAGAAATTCCAATACGGCTGTCTTTATTATTTACGATATTGCTTATATCACTGTATAACTTATCTGCAAGAGCAAGTGCTTCATCAACACTCATGCTGATTTTGATTGCAACAATACAGTCTTCTTTATATTCAAAAAGAAGATCCTTGAACTGGAACTGAATAGAAAGATAATTACAGACATTCTTAAACTCTTCACTGGTCTTTTCTATATTTGCAAGCTTAATGATAAACAGGGATAGATCAATTTCTGAAGCAGTTGCTCTGTCTATTTCATTATCAAGACGTGTCATTAAATATGATTCCCAGCCAATACCTGTTTCCGGATCAAATAATCCGGCAGGGGAAGTTTCAATTTCATCTATAGGAAGTTTTGCCATTTCAGTCTGAGCATCTGTAAGTGGCTCAGAGAAAATAGCCTGTACTTCTTCAGGAGTTACTTCACTTGATCTTTCTTCTTCCTGTTCTGGTGCTTCTTTCTTTACTGGTTCAGATTCTACAGGCTGCTCTTTTGAATCATTTTTAATTTCTGCTGGAGTTTCTGGTTCTGATTTTTTTTCTACAGGTTCAGATTCAGTTGCTTTGTCAGCTGTGTTTATTTCATTTTCAGATTCAGTTTCAATTTCAGTTTTTGAAAAATCTTCGTTATCTTCAATCTCATTTTCTTCTGAATCATCTTCTATATCTTCTTCGATTTCAGAAACATTTGAATTAGTCTCTGTTATATTCAGATAGATAATCATAATAATTGTAATAATTGTGATTATGAGGATTAACAAAAATGAGATTCTTGCATAATAAAAAATAGAATCAGGACGGATTAAATAAATATTACTTTCAATTGTTATATTCTGTTTATTAACATTGAGGTTTGTGCTGAAAGTTTTTGTCAGTCTGGAAATAGTTTCTTCTTTGCTTTTTCCTGTAGGATATAAAATTACTGTTTCATTATTTCTGCGGACATGAATGTATGAAAAATCAGATGCTTCTCCAATAGCTTTTTTAATTCCCTGTGAATATGCTGGAGTGTTTTCATCCTGTGCATAACTTAATGTTCGTATATCATTGGCAAGTTCTGTAAAACGCAGTTCAGAAGTTTTCAGATTTTTTGTATATTCATTAAATAAATTGTAGCCGAAAAAACTCATTGCAAAAATAAAAACGGCTGCTGCAAAAATTGTGTAAATAACGATAAATCGATTTTTCATACTATATATTATAACTTACAATACTGTCTAAAGCAAGTTTAAGTAATTCACTGTAATTAAGAGTTGAAAAGTTTCCATTGTTTCTAAGCCAGGCAATATAAGGTAAAAGGAGAGGTTCTTTTTCTTCTAATGATGATGAATTAAACTTTTTCATAAAAGATTTAGGGGAAAGTGTTTTATTTGGATTTAAAAGATTTACATTTACTTTAGATGAAGTTTCGAGATAGTAAATATCATCTTTCTTTGAAAAAGTAACATTCTTACCTGCCAGATATTTTTCAAGAGAAACTCTATAGGCCTCAAGAATATCAGTTGTTTTTATATTTGCTGAGAGTTCTTTTAATTCAGTACGGAACATAAGCTTAGAAAAAGTCTGTTCTGTTTCAGTCAGTCTTGAAGAATTTTGATTATAAAGAGTATCCAGATAAGTACCTGAAGCATAAGCTCTTCCATTCTGATAAGAAAAATCAGCTCCGAGAATTATTATTTTATTAAATCCTGCTTGAAGTGCAAAATCTAAGGCTGTAATTGTTACTGTACCAGCACCTGAAAAGAGTTGAGGGAGAGGGGAGCCCGAACTTAAATTTATTGCAGATGATAATGGATGTCCCGAACAAAAGAAAAATAATTTATGCCCCGTCTCATAAAGATACCTTGCCGCAGACGCATTTGCACAAAGGTCAAAAGCATAAACAGTCTCATCATTTTTATTTTCAGCATTACTTATAAAATGATTATAAGACACCGCCTGGCCATCTATGGAAACAATAACTTCCGGCGAGATTCCTTTCTTTTTAAGAGTTTGGGCTGCTGTATCTGTTGAAAAAATAAAATATTTATCTCTTTTAGATTTATCCGTAAGTATTTCAATCGTGCGATTAAGGGAAGGTCCAGCTGCAACTACAACTGCTGTTTTATTTTTTATACAGTCTGCGGTAAATAGTGAAGATGGTGTATTTAATTTTTCAGCAAGAATACTATTGTTAATAATATTTGAGTTCCAGATTTTACCAAAATGAGCCTGAACAGAATAATCTGCAGAAATAATTCCAAGAGATTTTTTTAGAACCTGATTTATTTCATTTATATGTGCTGAGTTTTCATTTATCCAGGCTTTCTGTTCAATAATTTTTAGATTTCCATCTCTGGCTGGTAAATAGTTTTGTGAAAGAATCTGTTCTATATTCTCAAGACATGCAAAAATTATCTGCGGATTTTTATTGAGTGAAGTTATTTTTTCGCTGCTCTTTAGAAAATCAAAATCCTCGCTAGAAAGTTCAAAAGCAATTATTTTTGAAGACGGAAATTTCTGTGAAAGTAAACTTATAAAAATTCCACTTCCAGTACCAAGAACTAAAAAGATATTTGCCTGTTCTGTAATTGTATTTAAAAGGTTTTCGGAATCTCGTTCCGGATTATAACGTGATTCCATTGTTCTTCCGCTTTGAAAGACCGGGATTAGAGTACCATTTTTTGCTGGTTCAAAACTTTTATATATACTCATGAAAAGATTCTCTCAATGCGTTTTTGTAATTTTTGCCATTCAGTTTCAATTCTGTTTTCAATTTCTTTATTCAAAGGATCATGAATTGCCTGAACAAAATCAAGAGGGAAAAGCTGTTTCTTCCATTGGATATTTTTTTCAGAATCATATAAAAGTTTCAGACATTCGGATTTATCAAACTGAAAATCAGATTTTGGGAATTTAATTTCAGATGTTTCTGAATGCTTAGAAATTAAATCGATGAAATCTTTTGCTGTAATATCTTTTATCCAGCCAAGAGAATTTCTGCAATATTCTTTTTCCATAAGACGGAAAATCTTTCTTTCCTCTGTCTTAAGCGGATTATTGATAAACCAGTTTTTATAAATATCCAAACTACCGTTAGTTAATTCAGATTTTCCTAAACGAGTTTGTTTTGTACTGATTCTATTATCTTTGTATGAAGAATTTTTTTCGAGTTCATTAGGCTGAGTATGCTGAAATCCTTTTTGAGCTGACATATCGAGACCGCAAAGATAAATATTATTTGTACAATATTTATAGGCAAAGAGAAGGGCAGTGCCGCTTACAGTTCCATTTCGAGATGCCTGTATTGTCTGTATATTTTGAGTTTTTAATAATGCAGAGGAAATACCATCTCCATAATCGAGAGGCATAACTGTAAGTTTTCTCAAAAGCTTTTTAGGACAATATGCTTCAGATGGTATAGCAACTGGAATATCATTTTTATAGAGAGCTTTTAAATGTTCTCCGGCCCAATAACCGCCATCAGTTGTCATGCATAAATCTGGAGTAATTCCGTTCTTTATACAAACAGAAATTGCTGAAGATAAACAGATTATAAAAAACTTATCCTGATAATCTTTAATAATATTAATAAAAGGAATAAGACTTGGACCAGAAGAAATTATAAGGGCCGGCTTATTTATTGTGTTTTCAAAACTGATTGTCTTTGAGCAGTATTTCAAAAAATTACAGCTGTTATATAACCATTTTTTTTCAAAATATTGTCTGGTTATCAATAAGGTTTTTGCTCGGAGCATTGACTGTCTTATTGCATTCCATACAATCTTATCTGTTTCGTTGAAAAGCTGAGATGATGCCGGCCAGCTGATAAAATGAGTTGTCAGTAACTGTTCTTCTGTAAAGTTATTTTCTAAATATGTTTCAAAATCAGGATGTTCATAATAATTTATTACAAAATCAAATTTACTGTTGTATTTAGAAAAATCATTTATATATCGGATTACTCCAGTTTTTATTTCCGGAAATTTCTGTTTTAGAAAATCAGCGCAATAGGAGAGTGCGGGTTCTGTAATTATAATTGTTGTCGGAGTAAAAGGAAGTGAAAGATTATCAACAAATCGCTGAGCTTCTTTTACAGGTGCATAATTTGAGTGAAGAAAGTGCCCTTCTACAGAAGCTGTAATTTCTCCATTTTTTGCTTTTTGAATTGTTACCTTCAAAATTATTCCGCCTGTAAATAATCTTTTATTGCGTCGCAGGAAGTTGCTTTTCCTGAAAAAGAAATCTGAACTTCAGAGGCATAAGAATCAAAGACTTCCTGAAGATTCAATTTTATATGCTGAGTTATGAGTTCTACGGAATAAGCTTTATCTGTAATTATTACAGTTTTGATGCTATGATCAGAGTCTTTTATTGTTGTGTCTGAATTATTATATAAGCATGCAAATCTGTTATAAACTTCATTTATTATTGCTTTATTAAAACTTTCAAAATTGTGTTTTGTATTTGTACTCTGTGAATTATAAAATGCTTTTACTGCTTTTTCGATATCAATTTTATACAATAAAACGACAGTGTTTTCTTTTAATAATGGATTGATATTATTGTATTCATTTGTATGTTCTGAATTTGAGATTTTATTAAAATCCTGTGCAGCCTTATCTGAAAGTATTCCTTCGCATAAAAGGATTTGGTTTGAACTATTTTTATAGACAGAAAGCTCCTGAAGCTTTTCTTTAAGGTTAATTGAAAAAAGTTGTAAAAGAGGATTTTTGTCTGTTCCAGTAAAAGTATAGATTTTGTTAGAATTGCTGCAGATTCCATTCCAGAAATCAACAGTTGAATCAGCGCAAATTATAGATTCACAATCAAAACCAATACTATTATTTACGCAGTAATAACTGTTTTTTTGTTCGAGTAAAGTACATAATTTGATTGAATGTTTATTTATAAAATCAGAAAAAGCCAGCCCCTGAGTTGTTACTGGTGTATCCAGGGTACTGGCTCGTGAAAGAAGTCCCATATCAAGAAAGTCCTAATTCATTGAACAGTTTCTTATAAGTTACAAATTCATCTGATTTAGCAAATTCAACAATCTTTTCTTCAGGAAGGTTTTCAAGCAGCTGATCCATGTAAAGAAGAACTGACTTGATATCCTGTTTAAGGTCTGCATTTGCAATTGAATCTGAAACTCCGTCAGCGTTCTGCTTATCAAGGTAAGCAAGGTTGCTTTCTGAAAGATTGTTATCAAGATTATCAACTTCTGCAAATGAAGGAACTGAACTAACTTCTTCTTCTACAGGTTCATCACTCAAAAGCTTGTCTACTGTTGGAATGTCATCATCAATAACTTCTGTTTCATCAACTGCTTCTTCAACAGGTGTTTCTACTGTTTCTTCGATGACTGGTTCGTCAATTACAGGTTCTTCGGCAATTGTTTCCTCAACAGCTGATTCTTCCTCAATAACCGGTTCATCATCAATTACTGTTTCTTCTTCAATAACAGGTTCTTCTGTAATTTCTTCAGAAACTGTTTCTTCTTCAACCGGCTCTTCGATTGTGTCAGGAAGTTCAGAAGGGAGCTCTGAAGGAAGGTCTAATGTATCTTCTTCAATTGATTCTTCTGCAATAAACTCTGTTGCAGTTTCATCTTCTTCTGTAGTTTCTTTTACTGAATCCATAAAGTCTGATGAAGTTGATTCAACAAGAAGGTCGTCTTCCTTAGGAATTGAAATCTCATCTGGAAGTTCTTCATTTTCATAAAGTTCATCATTTCCGTCTGGAATAAACTCATCAATCTTTGGTTCTTCAAGTTTTTCATCTGAGAAGTCAAAGTCATCTGTCTGATTATCATCAAATGTGATGTCATCAAGTGATGTATCTGTTTCATCTGAAATAGCATTTTCAATTTCTGAATCTACAGAATCTGTAATTTCAGTTGGTTCTACTTCAGAAGAAATAATTGATTCTTCAATAACTGTATCATCAGCTTCAACTGGAACTTCTTCAATATCAAAGCTTTCTTCTGTTTCTGCAGCTTCTACAGAATCTGTATCAATATCAACTGAAGTTTCTTCGATTACCGGCTCTTCAGAAATTGTATCGTCTACTACAGGTTCTTCGATTGCAGGTTCTTCAACAACTGTTTCTTCAGCAGGAGCTTCTTCTTCTGATTCAGTTACAGCTTCAACAGTATCTCCAAACTCTGCTGTATTCATGATGTTATCAAGTTCATCGAATGAAAGGGCAATTGTGTCATCACCATCGTCTTCGCTGAAGAATCCACCTTTATCTTCTTCTGCAGTTTCTGGATTTACATCATCATTTGAAAGGGCAGCGACAGCAGCACCGGCTGCAATACCTGCGGCTCCGGCAGCAACAACTGCGGCTGGATTAACTGTATTTTCCTGAGTTTTGATTTCTGCAAGATTTGATTTGAGCTTATTCATTTCGTCTTTAAGACTTGAAAGCTCTGAAACAATCTGCTGTAAGAGTGAATTATCAACTGAAGTTGTATTTGCATTTTCAGCTGGCTTTTCTTCAACTGATTCAGCGATTTCTTCAGTTTCCTCAGTAGTATCAGATTTAATTTCATTTACAACAGGAGCAGTTGCTGTATTTTCATCACCAACAGAAAGATCATAATCTACAATCTTATCTTTATTCTTTGATTCTTCTACGTCCTGAACAATTGGAGTTTCTTCTGCATCTGCATCAATTCCAAAGTCAGAAAGATCGATATCTTCTGTACTGATATTTTCTGAAGAAGAACTTACTGATGGGGTAGTGGTTTCTTCAGCTGTAAAACTTGAACCAAAATCATCAAGTGAAACTTCTTCTGTTTCTACTTCTTCAGAATTATCTGTTTCATCGTCAATATCATCATCAATAATATCAAGAGATACATTGTCTTCTGTTTCTACTGTATCTGCAGAATCATCAAAACTGATATCCATATCAAGTGGAGCTTCGTCAACGATTGGATCTGCTTCTTTTACTTCTGCTGGAGCTGATTCAAATGAATCTCCGTCCATAAAGTCATCGAGAGACAATTCTTCAGTGTTAGAAGAAACGGCTGCAGGTTCTGCACCTGGTTCATAACCGTTATTTCCGGCTGCTACTGATTCATCGGAGAAGCCACCGTCCATAAAGTCATCAAGTGAGATTTCTTCGTCATCACCAAAAGAAACTTCTTCAGTTTCTGAAGTTGTATCATCTGTTTCAAAGTTTACTTCTTCAGGAACGGCTTCGCTTTCATCAACAGCAAGAGAATCATCAATATCAAAACTTACATCTTCTGTTTTAACCTCTGATTCTCCAAGATCAAAGTTCAAATCATCATCTGAAGTCTCTGCTGTTTCTTCAGTTTCAGTAATTTCTGTGTCAAAACTTAAATCATCAGTTGAATCTGTAAATTCTGTATCAAAACTAACTTCTTCACCAGCATCTTCTGCAGCATCTGTTACTTCTTCTGAAACTTCTTCAGTTGTTTCTGGAATGTCAAAATCGCCTAAATCAAGGTCATCAGTTTCGGCTGGAGCATCAACCTGTTCAACTTCAAAACCATCTGTTATATTAGCAAGCTCATCTGTGCTGAGTGTTGTATCGTCTTCACTTCCAAAATCATCAAGAGGATTAGAATCAACTCCTTCCGGTTCATCCTTAAACATGTCGGAAAAGTCGGAGTCATCAAAATCTGGTAAATCCAAGCCAACATCATCAAGATTCAGTTCGTCCGATGTGTCTGCTGGGGTCTCGGTATTTTCGCTGCCACCTGTTGAATTCTTTACCCAAACACCGTAGCTCTCAAGTTCATTTGTATTGTCATCAGATTTACTCATATAGCTCCTCTCAAACGGATAGTAATATACTTTTTATTTATCGGCAGGATGAGTCGAAAAAAACAGTTATATTTACTATATTCTTTTTTTTATTATAACACATATTTTCATTTCAGAAAATGAAAATTTTTGCCGATTATTAAATTATCTATGAATCGTGCAAAGTATTTGGCAGCTATATTTTTCGGTACCTTCGTTTATGTTCTTCTATCCATGACTTTTGGACAGAATAGTCTTCATTGTTATAATAAGATGGAGGAGCAGAAGAGGCTTATAAGCCGCCAGACTTCTGATATTCAGAATATTAACAGTGAGCTTTCTCTTGAGCTTGCGGCCCTTCAGAATGACCGTGCTGTAATTGCGTCTTATGCTCATAAGCTTGATTACGTGAGTGAAGGGGAGAAATTAGTAAAAATTACAGGTCTTAGACCGGCTCAGACAACTTTGTACGATACAGGTACTGTTTTGCGCCATGAAGAACCGGATTTTATTTCTGAAAGAATCTGTAAAATTGCTGGTCTTGCTTTTGCGCTGCTTTTTGCATTGGTTTTCTTTTTATACGATGTAAGCTGTGGAAATATTGTATTAGGAAAAAATAAGAAACCGATAGTTACCGGTATTCCTGTTTATGATATTCCCCAAATCTAATTAAATTATCTCAAACAACTAATTAAGTTTAGTCCAAACAACAGGAATTGTACCTTCTTTGTAATCGTCTCCATCCGGAAGAAGTGTGTTTTTTATTCCCTTAAGAGTATTAGTATCTGTTAAAGTGAGTGTCCATTTTATCGGGGCTGCAGAAACAGCAGCTGAAAGAGCTGCTGTTCGTTTTAGATCCGGATAGAATGAGGCGTTTGAATTACCTTTTTGAATTACGGTTACTGTTCTGTTTGATTCTGAACCCGAAAGTTCAACAGTAATATTCATTGAAGCGCCGTTATTAAAAATTACAAAGCCACGGCCACCACGCATTATTACAATTTTATTGATGCTGTCTTCCCCGCTCCAGGTACCGGAAAGTTCTTCTGTAGAAGCGATTTTAGCTGATTTCGGAGTGCTTGTTTCCTGAATAGAGGTACTTATACCTGTTGCAACGTTGTCGTTTTCAATTAACTGTTTGATAGTATCTTTTAATACATCTTTTGGTTCCATCAATAATTTATAGAAGGAATCATATATTTTGCGTTTTGAATGTTCTTCGTTTTTAGTTTTGTCTACTACATAGTAAGTAGTAATCCATTTATCTGCATTAGTATCTTTTGTGATTAAGGTGAAAAATGAAAGTTTGCCTTCTGTAAATTCGGATGCGTCAGGACGTTCTGAAAGGTTTGGAGTAGTTCTTTTATCTGAAACGGAAAAATTATTTATTTCAGAAAGCTGGGTAAAATAGAGGTCACTTGTCATTTTTGACATATTTGCATCTATTTCTGTAGAGACGATGCCATAATAGTCAATATTATAACTTTGAGCAGAAAGAACTGCTGTGAAAATGAGAAGAATTGCTGATAAAATTGATTTTTTTGAAACAATTCTTGTGTTCTTCAAATCAACCCCTTAGCTTTCCTGCAAATTCCCGCTGGATGTCTCTCTGAACATCGCGGTCTTTAATTGCTGCACGCTTATCATACTGCTTTTTACCTTTACAAACTCCCAGTGTAACTTTTACACGGCCGTCTTTAAGATAAAAATCCAAAGGGATAAGTGTACAGCCCTTTTCTTCAACACGGCGGGTAAGCCTTTTGATTTCCTCTGCATGGAGCAGAAGCTTTTTAGGCCTGTCCGGATCGTGATTAAATATAGAAGAGAAAGAATATTCAGAAATATGGAAGTTCTTTACCCATACCTCGCCATTTGTAATTTCCGCAAAGGCGTCAGGAAATGAGATATTTCCATTCTTTACAGATTTGACCTCTGTACCTTCCAGTACAATTCCGCATTCGTAAGTATCTTCAATGAAGTAGTCAAATCGTGCTTTTCTGTTTTCTGCAATAATCTTTCTGTCGGACATAATGATATATTATAAAGTATAGTCTTATGCCTTTCAAGTTACCAGAATTCTAAGCGTAACTGAATAAAATTCTGCTTGTTCTATATTATGATGCGTTTATACTTACGCACCTTAAATTAAAAACATAGTGAAGGGTATTCAGTTACTCAAAAAAAAACTGTGTTGTAATAAACTATACTTTATGATATTTTTTTATAAATAAGGAACAACATGAACCGCAATATAGAAGTTTTTTCATATCAGCTTAAAAAAGAACGTCAGAAACGTGCAATTTCAGTAATTCTTTTCTTTATCTGTCTTTATATATTTGTAAATCTTGCAATTACATATCTTGTTTATCCTGTAAATCAGAATTCATGTTCTATGATACCCGATGTTCCTGAGAACTCTGTTGTAATGGTTTCTCCATTGCTGAATACCTATGAACGTGGGGATATCGTACTCTTAAAGCCACGTAATTCTGTAGATGTTAACTTTTTTAAACGTCAGGCAGATATTTTTGTACGATTTTTCACAGCACAGAAGATTTCAATAATCGAAAAAACTGAACTCCCTGCATCTAAAGCACATTTGCGCCGTGTTGTTGGAATGCCTGGTGATACTATTTATATGAGAGATTATGTTCTCTATATCAAACCGGCTGGACAAAAGCATTTTCTTACAGAATTTGAAATTGTAGACAAACCCTATAA